>JBAZEH010000020.1:0-26888 GCA_041653955.1 Candidatus Omnitrophota bacterium
AATTGATACCAGCGACGCGGATGACCTGGAGGTAATTACCAGCGGCGGGGCGGCGACCAAGCTTTCCTGGCTGGTGCAGCCGCTGGAGACGGTAGTAGCCAATACTCCGTGGAACCAGTTCAGCATCCAGGTAAGCGACGCCTACAAGAACCTGGCTTCTTCCGCGGCTACGATCACGCTTACCGTTACAGGAGGCTCTGTAACTCCGGGAGCCAGCCATGAGACTTTTGCCCAGGGAGGCATAGCTTCATTTAATAACTTCGCGGTTTACTGCGGCAATTACCCCAGCCTGGTTACGGTTAACGCCACTGCCTTAGGTGTTGAGCCTAGCGGCCCGTCCAATGCCGTAACCATTGCCGAGAGGTATACGGTCAATATCAAGGTGCTGGATTCCACTAACGGCGCCGCGCTTGCGGACGTAACAATGAAGATAATAGATGCCTCTACCGGAACGCTCTTAAGCGCGTCCGGCCTTACCAACCCGCTGACAGGGAACAGCCCGTTCAGGAATTTGTACCTGCCTTACGGGACAAATGATTTTAACTTCAGCAAAGAAGCCTATGTGGATACCACAGTCCGCAAGACCACCGACCCTGCCGCTGACCTTGTTGACGGCACCAACGACAATATAATTAACTGGACGATGTATGCTATGTCCGTTGCCGAGTCCCTGGCGGATTTTAAAGTCTTAAGTGATTTTGTTTATGACGAAGACGCCGACACGATAAGCGGGATCGTGCGCCTGGAGAAGAAGGGCAGGCAGATCTTAAGCGATGAGATAAATACCCTGAAGACCGCAACCCTGAAGATCTACGACAGCACCGACGATACGGCCGCCATTTACGACAGTTCGCAGGCTAACGCCGACACCAACGGAAACTACCTGTTCAAGATTACCAATGCCGTTGCCTCAAGGGGCTTTGTCAGCGGCAAGAGCTATTTTGCCAAGATGACCCTGCGTTACGGCCTGGGCGCGGATGAGGCAAGCACTGATGTTACCTATTCGGCGGTGAATACCTTTAATATCGGCATCGGCGCGAGGCTCAAGACCTGGACCTCGGAGATACGCGCGGATGTCGCCGGAGTGCAGCTTAAGGTCCAGAAAGAGGGAGAGGCTACGCGCGAGGCGATGAAAGAAAGCACAACGGAGATAAAGGTTGATACGGGTAAGATACTTACCGCCACCGGCACGGAATCCCTGCAGGAAAAGCTTGATGATGTCAAGACAAAGGTCGTGGAGGAGGTCCAGCCGCATGTAAGGTCCGGTATTCTGAACACAGAGAGCGTTGCCAGGACAGGTTCCAAGCTTACTGTGCGCTACCGCACTGATTCCGGGCTTGCGCCGGTTCTGTCCCTTTATAATCCGGTGAACAAACTGCTTGTCGCCGGAAGCCCGATGGTTGAAATACCCGCGACAGGGATATATGAATACCCCCTGACTTTCCTCTCTGCTTGGGGAAGGGGGGACTTTACTATCGTTTGCACAGAGCCGGTCAGGGGGACAGTCGACGCGCTGGTAATAAAAGTCCAGGAGACGGATATTGACGAGGTCTCCGGAAGCGTTTCCGCTATCCTTGGCAGCACTACCGGGCTTAAGGAATTTGGTTCAGTCGCCGAGAGTTTGAACGCGCAGTTCAGCGCGATGGACCAGGCCATAGCCAGGATAAACAAGAACCTTGTGGGCAAGGTTGAGGATGCAAAGGGAGCGGTGAGCGAACTGGCGGGCGTGTTCAAACAGCTGGAAGAGATGAGCGAGACGATCAAGGGGTTGGGCGGGACTTCAGGCATAAGCATTGAGAAGCTTTATGAGGTCTCCAAGGACAAGCAGGAGGACATTGATTATATCAAGAACAAGAGCGAGGAACTGAAGGCGGCGATGGAGCTTAACCAGAAGATGATTGAGAACGTCGCCAGGAAGCCCGTTGTCCAGACCTGGTTTGAATTCAAATAATAAAAAATAGGGACAGCGCCCATTATTTAAATAGGAGCTGTCCCTCTATTAAAAAAAGAGTGGATTATTCTAAAAATGTGGTAAAATATTTGAAACGGAGGAAGTCTTAATGAGGGTCGTGAATTATCTTCTGTTATCAATTCTTGCCGCATTATTTTTTATTTCGCAGGCCCAGGCAGGCGTTACTATGCGGCTTATGGCGGTAAACCCCGCCGATTCCGAACAGACAGTTCCGATAAAAGTATACCTTCCAGTAGAAGTTAAACCCGAGGATGTAATTTATAAAGGCGACCTTGATGTCGCCTATGATGCCCAGCAGGGGAGTTATTATGTATTCGGGGAATTTCTTTTGGCGCCTAAAGAGGTCCTGGAGAAAGAGATAGAGATAAAAGATGTCTGGGTTATCGATCCCGGAGAAGCCACGGTTTTACGTCGTGAGGCCCAGGATTTGCTGGGAGCTTTTAAGAAGACGAAATATTACGAGCGCGCCGAGATTATTTATAATGTTGTAGACAAAAAGCTTAAAGAGCTGGAAGAGATGCAGGATCTATCTTCGGCAAGCCCCGGTTACAAGATCTCAAATTACAGGAATTCCTTAAGCCTGATTAAATCCGTAAAGTCCGATTTGATCGCGGCAAAGACTTTATTGTCCGAGGTCTTACCTAAGGGCATGGCGAGGTTTACCTGGGGAGTTATTCTTTTTATTGTCCTATTTTTGGGTGTTTTAGGCGGAGGGTCTTTTCTTATCTGGCAGCGCCAGTCAAAATTTGTACTTGAAGAGAAGCCCCAGGAACATCAGGAACAGGAATAAAACCGGGACAGCGCCCATTTTTTTGATTATTTGGCAGGAATAAATGGGCGCTGTCCCTAATTAATATGAAGAGATTTGTGTTCATGCTGGCGGCAGTTTTTCTGGTTTGCCCATTCGGCCAGTCCCAGGCGCAGGTGTCAGAAGCGCTTTGGAATACCGAGAAGACCCAGCATTTTATAATTTACTATCAATCGGCGGATATCGGTTTTATCCGGAGCCTGGCGCATACCGCCGAGAAGAATTATAACAGCATCGTGGATGAGTTGGGTTTCAGGCGTATGGATTTCTGGAGCTGGGATAACCGGGCGAAGATATATATATACGACGGGCCGCAGGATTACCATGATGAGGCTATGCGCGATGAATGGTCCCGGGCAGTCGTCTTTGTTCATACGCGCACTATAAAGAGTTATCAGGGGCAGCAGGGGTTTTTTGATTCTATACTTCCGCACGAGATGACCCACATTATATTCCGCGAGTTTGTAGGGACACAGGTGCCGCTTCCCCTTTGGATCGATGAAGGAGTGGCAAGTTCGCAGGAGAAAAGCCACTTGCAGGGGAGGCTTGCTTTCGCGAAAGGCCTAATCCAGCAGGGTAAATATATACGCTTTGACAAGCTTTTCGGAATCTATCGGATGGATGATGTAAGCCCGCAGGTTTTTTACGCGCAGTCCGCCTCGCTCATCGTTTTCTTGATCAGGCAATACGGCAGAGAGCGCTTTGTTGATTTAAGCCGCAGGTTACGCGACGGAATTCCTTGGTATAGGGCGATTTTGGATGTTTACAGGTTCAGGGATTTTTCGGCAATGGAATCTGCCTGGAAGGATTTTGTTTTGAGAAATTTCTGAAACCCTGCTATAATAAATGGGCGCTGTCCCTATTTATTACACAGGTACTTTGACAATTCTTTCATAATTATTATGTTAGATTCTCCTTTATTCCGCGTCTATTGTTAGGGAAGGGTAAATAGACTAAGGATAAAAAGGAGGATATGATGCCCAGGATTGCCAGAGTGGTAGCGGTAGGATTGCCGCACCATATTACGCAGAGGGGAAATTACAAGCAGAAGGTATTTTTTAGCGCCGATAACCGGAAGAGATACCTTGCCTGGCTTAAGGAATACAGCGCAAAGTACGGATTGTCTATTTTGGCTTATTGTTTGATGCCGAATCACGTTCATTTTGTCGCTGTCCCTGATAAAAAGGATTCATTAGCCAGGACATTTAATGTTGCCCATATGTGTTATGCGCAATATCTTAATAAACAGCTGAACCAGCGCGGGCACCTTTGGCAGGGGCGTTTCTATTCTTGTGTTTTAAACCAGGCGCATCTTACGCTTGCCGCCCGGTATATTGAGCGTAATCCCGTGCGCGCGGGGATTGTGGGCAAGCCCTGGGATTGGAAGTGGTCAAGCGCCGCCGGGCATACAAACCGTAAAATTGACTGGTTGCTTGGTTCTTGTGATTTGCTTAAGCTTGTGGATATTCCAAGCGCCGCGTGGGAGAAATATATTGATATAGCCGAGGATGAAACTTTCTTGCAAAATATAAGGAAATCTACTTTAACCGGCCTGCCCTTTGGGGCGGTTAAAGTAGTCTCAAGGGGGAGGCCCAGGAGAGAGAAATAAATGGGCGCTGTCCCCAATTAAGGAGGTATTGAAGATGCCGCAGGATGTAAATATTTTAGTTGTTGAGGGTGACCAGAAGACTGCAAGGGTGATCCATTCCACGCTTTTGTCGGTGGGCTACCGTGTCTGGGTGGTAAAGGATCATAATGAAGGACTGGAGCTTTTGCGTTCCAATACCTTTCCCGTGGCGATCACCGAATTACGCTCCCTTAAGATGACCGCTACTCAATTCAGCCGCGAGGCGAATAAGGCCAGCCCCGGGACCAATGTGATCGTGGTAACCCTTTATTCCCTGATCAACAGCGCCATAGAGGCGATGGAGGCAGGGGCCTATGGTTACATTATCAAGCCCCTTAATATCTCCGAGATACGCATTGTTGTAGAGAGGGCGGTAGAGAGGTTTTTCCTCCTTTCCACAAGGGAAGATAAGGATTATTTCGTAGACCTGGCAGTGCGTGACGGCCTTACCGGCTTATTTAACCGACGCTATTTCAATGAGTTAATAAAACTGGAATTTAACCGGTTGAAGCGCACCCCGTCTTTTCTCTCCTTACTAATGCTTGACATCGATAATTTTAAAAGTTATAATGATACGCAAGGCCATCAGGCGGGCGATGCTTTGCTTAAGGACGCGGCAAAGGTCTTTAAGAACTCTGTTCGCAACGTAGATATCGTCAGCCGTTACGGCGGCGAGGAGTTTGTAGTTATACTTCCGCATACCGACAAAAAAAGCGCTCAGATCATCGCCGAGAGGCTACGGGTCCAGACCGGGCTATTTCTTCCTGCGACCGTAAGTATAGGAGTGGCAACGGCCCCCGAGGACGCGGATGATTCCGTGCAGCTCATAGAGAAAGCTGACGGCGCCCTTTACCAGGCGAAAAAGTCCGGTAAAAACAAGTGGTGTTTGGCATGAGAGTTTCGATTTTAGAGCCTAAAGGCGCGATTTGGGAAGGTATGGCAGAAGAGGTTAAGCTTCCTTCGCGGGAAGGCCAGATGTGCGTTTTGGATTTCCACCAGCCCTTTGTCGTGCGGCTTATGAAAGGGGACCTTATCTTCTCCGGAAGAAAACTGGCGGTTAAAGACGGTATCGCTTATATGCGCGCGAACGCCCTGACGGTTTTCGCGCAGACTTAAATACTATGGGTACTTTTGGGTTAATCCTGGTTATGTTTTTAAGCACCGCCGGGCCGGCAGCGGTGATAGCCTTTATCGGGTACGCGGCGGTAAAGGCGGTGGCGCGCAACCCTTCCGCAAGCCCGAAGATTTTCATCGTCATGATCCTTTCGTTCATCTTCGCCGAGGCGATCGCGATCCTGGCGCTTTTGATTTTATATAATCTATTCGCCAAATAGGGGTAACTATGCTGGCCAACCTTCTTCTTGTCCAAATTCTCACCTTTATCGGGATTGTTTTTCTCCTGCGCTTCTTATTTTTAAAAAACCTGAAAACCGCGCTGACGCGGCTGAATACCCTTCATGAGCAAAACCTTTCCAAAGAAGAAGAGCTTAACGAAGAACTTAAACGCGCCAAAGAGCAGAGCGAGTCTTTGATCGAGCAGAGCCGTCAGGAGGCAGAGGCGATCATCGCTGAGGCCGTGAAAGAGGCGCAGAAGGCCAGGATACATATGGAGGAGGAGGCCCGCGGCCGGGCGGAAAAGATCATCGCGGATTCCCGCGTTGATTGCGATAAGATCCGCGAGGGAGCGCTTAAGGAGGCTCAGGGCAGGAGCATTGAGCTGGCGCTTAAGATGATCGCGGAGCTCCTTACCGAGACGGACAAAGTAGCCTTGCAGTATGAGTTAGCCAACGGCATAATTGAGGAGATCTCCCGTTTGCCCAAAGAGCAGTTTAACGTGCAGGGAGGGGAGGTCAAGGTTACCTCCAGCTT
The DNA here is from genome assembly GCA_041653955.1 of Candidatus Omnitrophota bacterium. Lineage (GTDB taxonomy): Bacteria > Omnitrophota > Gorgyraeia > Gygaellales > Profunditerraquicolaceae > UBA1562. Next base: position 6,277 of record JBAZEH010000020.1, read on the forward strand.
TCCTCTTCTTGCCAGGCAGAGCGAGGAGATTAAAAAGATACTTTCGGATAAATCCGCGGCGGCGGTTGAATTAAAAGAGAACCTGAACCCGGATATTATCGGCGGGCTTATAATTGAGATGGGCGGAATGGTCATTGACGGGACTTTAAAGAACAAATTGCAGAGGATCGTTCAGGGGTTTAAATAAGGCTTATGGCGGTTGAAGCGCTGGATATTAAAGAAGTCGGAAAGATAGAAGAGCTTAGACAGGGCATAGTAAAAATCAGCGGCCTGCCTAATTGCGCTTTTGGGGATGTTATTACCTTTGAGGGCGGGGGCAACGGCCGGGGGGATACGGGGATGAAGGGGATGATCGTGGAATTTGACCCCAAATTTGCCTTTGGCATTCTTTTTGGCGATGAGCGCAAGATCAAGGTCGGTGACAGGGTCTCCAGCCACAAGGACCTTTTGAATGTCCCCGTAGGTGATAATTTCGTGGGCAGGATAGTGGATGCCCTGGGTAATCCTCTGGACGGCAAAGGAAAGATTGAGAAGTCCTGCGATTATCCTGTTTTTCGCCAGGCTACCGGGGTTATGGAGCGCGAGCCCATAGACCAGAGCATGCTTACCGGGATAAAGATCATTGACCTTTTGATCCCGCTGGGAAAAGGCCAGCGCGAGCTTATAGTCGGGGACAGGCAGATCGGAAAAACCTCGATAGCCCTGGATACGATAATCAACCAGAAGGGAAGGAATACCGTCTGTATTTACTGCTGGATAGGCGGAAGTATCTCTGCCTTTAACAAGGTGATGCAGGTGGTAAGAGACCACGGCTGTATGGAGTTTACGCTGGCGGTTTGCGCCTCGGCGGGGTCCTCTGCCAGCGAGCAGTATGTCTGCCCCTATACCGCGGCGGCTTTGGGCGAATATTTTATGCATAAGGGCAGGGATGTATTGATAGTTTTTGATGATCTTACCAAGCATAGCTGGGTCTACCGCCAAATGTCTTTACTTCTTGAGCGCGCCCCCGGCAGGGAGGCTTATCCCGGAGATATATTTTTCCTTCATTCGCAGCTTATGGAGCGCGCGGGGAGGCTAAAGAAGGAATTCGGGGGCGGGTCAATGACCTTTCTTCCCCTGGCAGAGACCCTGCAGGGTGATATTACGGGCTACATTTGTTCCAATATCGTTTCTATGACCGACGGGCAGATATACCTTAACGCAGGGTTGTTTCAGGAAGGATTCAAGCCGGCAATAGACCTGGAGCTTTCCGTTTCGCGTATCGGCAGCAAGGTGCAATCACCGGCGATAAAGAAATTAAGCGAGGGGCTGCGTTATGAATACGTGCATTACCGTTCTTTGCTGCGTTTGACGCGGTTACGCACCAAGCTAAGCCCCGAGGCCACCCAGCAGCTGCAGCGGGGGAAAGCGCTTTATGAGCTTCTTATCCAGGAGAATTCCTCTCCAGTTTCGCAGGCAGAAGAGATCGCGTATTTTTACGTTTTTCAGCAGAAGATACTTGAGGCGATCAGTATTGAACAGGTGATGTTTTTTAAGAACAATTTCTTTGTTTACCTTAGCAAGTACCATCAGGATCTTGTGCGGGAGCTAGATGAGAAGGGTGAGCTTACCGGCGAGCTGAAGCTCGTTCTGGATCAGGCGGTCAAGAATTTCTTCCGTGTCCAGAATCCACAAAAATAGGGACAGCGCCCATTTTTTCAAAAAATGGGCGCTGTCCCTATTAAATAAAAGATGATACCGGTAGGGAAGCTAAAGAGCAATTTGCAGTTCAATAAGAACCTCGGCGATTTGATCGAGGTAATGAAGCTGGCGGCGACTCTGCAGTTTAACCAGTTCCGCTTGAAGCAGGAGCCTTCGTCTGAGTTCTTAACGCTTCTGGACGATCTCTTCGGGGTGCTTCTGGGCGTGGGCGCAGGCAATGAGCTTTTAAAACCCAGGGAAGACCTGCCCTCCCTTCTGGTCCTTATAAGTTCGGACGAGGGGTTTCTGGGGGAGCTAAACTTCCTTTTGGCAAACACCCTGCTTAATAACCGCAGGCGCAACGACATCATAGCCTGTACCGGGTTGCAGGGGGCTAATTATTTAAGGGAGATCCATGTGGATTTTTCCTTTTTTGATTCTCCGGGAGAGAAACTGGATTCAAAGGTCCTGGCATCGCTTCGCGATTTTATCCTGGGCCAATACCTGAAAAAAAAGATCGGGCGGGTATATATAGTTTATTCCAGGTTCATAAGCATAAGCTCCCAGCAGGTAGAGATAGAGATGCTTATCCCTTTATTGAGCAGCCGGCAGGCGCAGAAGTCCTCCGTGGAGAACCTTTTAGTGGAACCAAACCTGCGTTCGGTGGCCGAGGGGTGGGTAAAGAGCTGGCTGGATTTCAAGCTTTACCAGATATTCTGGTCGAGCAAACTCTCGGAATTGGCTGCCAGGATCATGCACCTTGAGGGCAGCGTGCAGGAATTAAGAAGGATAAACAGCCGTTTGAATATGGAGTATTTCAAATACCTGCACGGTTTATCGGATAAATCGATCCGCGAGCTTACCGCGGCGCGGCTGATCAATAAGGAAAAAGATGAATAACGGCCCTTCGGCAAAAGTTGTCGCGGTTTACGGTTCGGTAGTGGATGTGCAGTTTTCGCCCGGGGTTGATTTGCCCGTGGTCAGCACCATGCTTAAGGTGCGCGCCAGCCAGGGAGAGGATATCGGCTTGCAGGTTGTGGAGCACCGCGGGAATAACGTCTGCCGCTGCGTCGCTTTGGGTTTTACCTACGGGGTAGGCAGGAATATGCGCGTTGAGGTTATGGAGAAAGGCATCGTCGTTCCCAAGGATTTAAACTGCCTTTACGGGCGGGTCCTGAATGCCATGGCCGTGCCTATCGACCATAAAGGCGACCTTCCGCTTGATGAATCTGTTTCGATCAAAAACCTTTCTTTAAGGTTTGGCTCAGAGCTTAACCTTGACGCCGCCCAGAAGCCGGAGATAATCCATACCGGCATTAAGATGATAGACCTGCTTTTTCCTTTGGTAAAGGGCACAAAGAGCGGGCTGCTCGGAGGCGCGGCCTGCGGAAAGACGATTTTAATCCTTGAGATCATACATAATATCATAAGCTATCAAAGCGGCACCTGTATCTTTGCCGGTGTAGGAGAGCGTATAAGGGAGGGAAATGAGCTTTATCATGAGTTTTCCCGCGCCGATCTTTTAAAGCGCTCCATCCTTGTCTTCGGCCAGATGAACGAATCTCCGGGGATGCGTTTTGAGGCAGCGCATACAGCCGTGGCATTGGCAGAGATGGTCCTCTCCAAGGGAAGGGATGTCCTCTTTTTTATGGACAATGTTTTCCGTTTTGTCCAGGCAGGAAGCGAGATCTCCACGCTTTTAGGGAGGATACCCTCTGAAGGGGGTTATCAGTCTACCCTGACAAGCGAGATAAGCCAGCTCCATGAGCGGATCCGTTCGGAAAAGAGCGCCAGCATTACCGCTATTGAGGCGATCTATGTTCCTGCCGACGACCTTACTGACCCGGCGGTTGTGGCGATATTCGCGCATATGGACAGCTTGATAGTTTTATCCCGTTCGCTGGTGCAGCGCGGGCTCTATCCGGCAATAGACCCCTTGCAGTCATCGGCAAGCTCCCTTACCCCTTCTACGGTCGGGCGCAGGCATTTTGAGGTTGCCCAGGAGGTCTTGAGGCATTTTCGCAGGTATGAAGAGCTGGAGCGTATCGTCTCTATCATCGGGAAAGAGGAACTTTCTCCCGATGAGAAGATTATTTTTGACCGCGCAAAGAAACTGCAGAATTTTCTATCGCAGCCTTTTTTCACCGCGGAGATCTATACCGGGCGCCCCGGCGCCTTTGTGGAGATAGCCGATACTATCGCGGGGTGCGAAAGGATAATCCGCGGGGATTTGGACGGAGCAAGCGAGTCAAGCCTTTATTCCATCGGCAAGCTGAACGCATAGCCGCTTTTTTAAAGAGGAGATAAAAGATGTCAAATAAATTATTAGGTGAGATGCTGGTAAAGAAACACTGCATAAGCCGCGAGCAGCTCTCGGAGGCTTTGAAGGGTTGTTCCCAGAACGAGGCGATGCTTGGCAGGTACCTTGTGGATAAGGGCATGCTCAAAGAAGAGGAGCTTCTGGGGGTTATCTCCGAACAATTCAACCTTGCCTTTTATCCGCATTTAAAGGAGCTGAAGATCTCATCCGATGCGGTGAAGGCTGTCCCGGCACAGCTCGTGCAGCACCACGGATTTATGCCGGTCAGCCTGGAGGGACAGACCTTAACAGTCGCGGTCTCCAACCCCATGGATTTCTGGCTGGCGGAGAATATAAAGCTTAATTTAGGGTTCCAGGTAAAAAGGATACTGTCTACCCGCCGGGAGGTAGAGAAGGCGATACAGAAATATTACGGGGCTGTGGCCGGCACGGTAGACAAGATCATGGAAGATAAGACAGGCCCGGGGATGAGGCCGGAGAAGCAGGAGAGCGTGGAGGATATCGAGAAGAGCTCCGATGAGGTCTCGGTCATCAACCTTGTCAACCAGATAATCGCCGAGGCGATCAGGATGAATGCCACGGATATCCATATCGAGATCTACGCGGACAACGTCATACTGCGTTACCGTATCGACGGGGTATTGCGGGAGATGAAGATGCCCGCGGACGCTTATTATATCGAGCCGGCGATCGTCTCCCGGATAAAGATCATGTGCCATCTGGATGTAGTAGAGCACCGCGTCCCCCAGGACGGCAGGTCCAAGGTGCGCCTGACAGACGGCCAGGAGGTTGATTTGAGGGTATCGGTAATTCCCGGGTATTTCGGGGAGAATGTGGTCATCCGCATACTTCCTTCAGGGGTTTTGCTGGACTTGAACAGGATAGGATTTTTCCCCGATGATTTAAGCAGGGTAGAGGCGCTTTTGCAGAAGCCCCACGGGATAATACTTATCACCGGGCCCACGGGCAGCGGCAAGACCACTACCCTTTATGCCTCCCTAAGCCGTTTGAACCGCAAGGAGGTAAAGATCATAAGCATAGAGGACCCTGTTGAGTATGCGGTAGAAGGGATTACCCAGATCCACGTTAATTCCAAGATCGGGCTGTCCTTTGCCGCGGCATTAAGGAGCGTCTTAAGGCATGATCCGGATATTATGATGATCGGCGAGATCCGCGACTCCGAAACCGCCGATCTTGCCATACGCTCGGCATTGACCGGCCACCTTGTCTTTTCCACCCTGCACACCAATGATTCCGCCTCCGGCGTAGCCCGGCTTATTGACATGGGGATCGAGCCTTATTTACTGGCTTCTTCGGTAGAGGTTATTATCGCCCAGAGGCTGGTGCGCCTGCTTTGCGCTGCCTGCAAGGGGAAGGGGTGCGAGGGCTGTAGCGATACAGGCTTTAAGGGGAGAAGGCCGATCTACGAGATCATGGTTATTGACGATGACCTGCGCGCCCTGGTTATCGCCCGCAAGAGCGCCCAGGAGATAAAGGCCAAGGCAAGGGAGAACGGGATGCGCACCCTTATGGAGAACGGGATGCTTCTGGTTGAGGAGGGGCTGACAAGCAAAGAAGAGATCTTAAGGGTAGTAGAACTGGAATAGGGGGATTATGTTATTTAAATACAAGGCAAAGAAGAATATTAATGAGGTAGTTGAAGGAAAGATTGAGGGAGACAGCGTTGAGCGGGTACTGGGGGATTTGCAGGCAAAGGGTTTGGTCCCCGTATACGTAGAGCCGTGCGCTCAGGAGGCATCCCTTCCCCGTCCTTCGGCACAGCCGCAGAAGAGCTTCGGCAGGTGGCAGTCAAAACAACTGGTAGTCTTTACCCAGAAATTATACAACCTGGTTAACTGCAGGGTTGAGCTCTTAAGCGCCTTAAGGATACTGGAGAAGGGTAGTTCTCTTCCCGCGGAGAAGGCGCTTGTTTCGGATATCATAAAGAATATAAAGGACGGCGTGCCGTTTTCTTCGGCTCTGGGGCGTTACCCCGGGTATTTCCCAGGGCTTTACGTGAATATAGTGCGCGCGGGAGAGGCGACAGGTAAACTTAATGAATCGCTCCGGCAGCTCCTGGATCATCTGCGCAGGATAGAGGATTTAAAGACCAAGGTCAAGCAGGCTCTGGCATACCCGATATTTATGGCCGTTGTCGGAGCAGGCACAATATTTGTCATGCTTACCTTTGTCCTTCCGCGCATCGCCGGGATGTTTGAGGATTTTCAGGCGGAACTCCCCTTGCCTACGCGCCTCTTGCTCCAGGCTTCTGATTTCATAAGGTCCTACTGGTTTTTTATCCTGGGTTTTTTCCTTGTCTTTTTTGTGTTATTGGGCAGGAAGGGCAAAAGAGCGTTGTTGGAACGGATCAAGTACCGCATCCCCATTGCCAGGGGTATAATCTACAAACAGGCCGTAGCGAATTTTTCGCGCAGCACCGCTATCCTACTGCAGGGAGGGGTTAACCTGCTCTCTGCCTTAAATGATACCGCTATCCTTATGGATAACCCCGTTTATACCCGCCAGCTCCAAGAGGTGCGCAAGGATATAAGCGAGGGCAAGTCTTTTTCCGGAGCCCTCGCGCAATTTGCCATATTCCCCGATTTCTTCGTGCAGATGGTCAAGGTCGGCGAGGAGGGCGGAAGGCTGGACAGCGTCCTGGCGGATATCGCGGAGTCCTACGAAAAAGAGATTGAAGGGGACCTGAAGGTAGTCAGCTCATTGATCGAGCCGGCGATAATCCTTTTATTAGGCCTGGTTATCGGCGCAATGGTGATCGCCATGCTCTTGCCCATATTTAACATGAATGCTATCCTAGGCGGGTAATAATAATTTATGAAAACGAGGGTGATCGTAGAGCTTGTAGAAAAGCACCTTAAGGTAAGCGCGGGCCATAAGGCCATTGTCCAGAGCCTTCCCAATGTGGACCCGGCCACGATATCCGCGGCTTTAAACGCGGTATTAAGGCAGGGCGGAGCAGGCAAGAATTTTGATGTTTTTGTGGTCTTAAGCAGGAATAAGATCACCGTGCGCCACGTGGAGTTCCCTTCGCAGGACATCAAAGAGATAGAGCAGATGCTTAGCCTTTATCTTATCCGGCAGATACCTTACCATAAAGAGGAGGTCTGCTGGTCTTACCAGAATCTAGGTTTTGACGGGGTGAGCAATACCCATCTGGTTCTAGCCGTTGCCTTGAAGAATGTATTCAAGAATATTGTAAATTCATTTGTCCCCATCAACATCCTTCCCGAAGCGGTCCTGATGAGTTCCCAGGGGCTTGTGCATTACGTCAACGAGGCATGCCGGGATAAGGCGGCGTTAAACGCCCCGTATTTTATCCTGGACGTTGATGAAAGTTACAGCGACCTGGTTTTGGTTAACCGGCATAAGCTAGGTTCAAGCGCGGTTATCCCTCTGGGGGCGGCCTTGCTTGAGGAGGAAAGCGAGAGGAAGAGGTTTTCCGCAGAGCTGGAACAGGCGCTGATCGCTTTGGGGAATGAGGTCCCGGAGGCAAGGTGCGAGAGGATATTCCTGACCGGCGCCTCTGTTTACCTATCGCCCCTGGTGGACGCGGCGGCAAAAGATTTGAGGCTTAAGTCGCAGTACCTTTCTGTCAGGGAATACGACGTTTATCTTTCCGCGGGGAACAAGAATATTTCTTTGTCCTCGGTATTAGGCTTTGCCTCCCAGGTATCAAAGGAGGATATAAAGTTCGCGGTCCCGGAGCTGCAGGTTAAAAAAGAGATGAAGGCCAAGGTCCAGCAGCTTATGATCCTGGGCGCGTTATTGGTCTATATCCTGGTTATGTTTTTCGGCATAGGCCTTATAAGGCTGGCGCAGAAGCAGTCGCAGGCATCATTCCTCAAGGAGAAGGTCGCGGATTTAGGCAAGGACGCGCAGGAGCTTGACTCTATCATCGAAAGCCTTAAGGCCGCCAGGCAGTATTCGGACGCCAAGTCTTCAGCCTTATACCCGCTTTATGATCTGGCGCGCATATGCCCGGATAATATTACCTTGACCAACTATAACTGGGAGAGGGACAAGGGGCTTTCTTTCCGGGGTTACGCGCCGCAGATACCGGATATACTCTATTTTGTCAATACCTTAAGCAATTCGGAGGCCTTCAAGGGAGCGCAGAACCGATATACCAGAAGAAGGAAGCTTAAGGACAGGGAAGTGGTGGATTTTGATATTGTGGTGAAATGAGAAAACTTAACCGTAACGAAAAGATCCTGGCTACTCTTATCGGTATCGGCTTAGTGGCTTTTGTCCTTAAGTCGTTTGTCCTGGGCCCGATCTATGAAAAGGCCTCCCGGTATAACGAAGAGATAGGGCGGGCGAATAGGCTTATCCGCTGGTATTCCGCGCTGGAGCATAACCGCGCCGAGATCATAAAGGCGCGCAAGCAGATAGAGGGTTATTTCGCGCTTAAGGGCTCTGATGATGCCAAGTCTTCCGCCATTATGAGCAAGATAGAATCCGAGGCCCGCAAGGCCAAGGTCCAGATACAGGATATGAATTACACCGGGACTGAAAAGCTCAAGGACAAGATCTCCCTGCATCGTATCGGCCTGCGCGCCGAGGGCCAGTTGAAGAATATGCTTGATTTTTTCCTGGGAATAGAGGGTTCCACTATCCTGATGCAGGTGGAGAAGGTAGCTTTATCCGGCAAAGACGAGGCTGCCAGTATGCTGCGGCTGGAGGCTGTCATAGCCGGCGTTTCTTTTGAGTAGGCTTTGGGGCATTATTTTACGGGCCGGTAATCCATTTTAAGAGGAGGGATTTATGAAGAGGGCTTTTACGTTAATTGAGCTTATGCTGGTAGTGATTATAATCGGTGTGCTCTCGGCGATGGTCGTTCCCCGCCTTGCCGGGCGTTCCGAGCAGGCGAGGGCGCAGGCAACCAGGACCGATATCAATTCAAGCCTTCCCCTGGCCCTGGACCTTTATGAGATGGATATGGGCAGGTACCCGGAATCACTGGATTATTTAAGGCTGCGCCCGTCGGGTTCGGACGCGCAGAGCTGGCGCGGGCCGTATATCAAAAAGAAGCCGCTGGATTCCTGGGGAAGGCCCTATATCTATAAATACCCCGGAGAGCGCAACCGGGATGGTTATGACCTCTCATCCTTAGGAAGCGACGGCCAGGCGAATACCGCGGATGACATTGCTAACTGGGATGAATAACAAAGGCGGTTTTACTCTTATAGAGATAATGGCCAGCGTCATTATTTTGGGGACGGGCCTGTTCCTCGCGGCTAATGCTTATACCCTGGCCTTAAGGGCTTCCAATTCCGCGCGCAATATCGTAGAGGCGGTGCGCTACGCCCAGGAAGAAGCAGAATCCCTCCAGGTATCGGCCTTTAGGGGCATACCCGCAGGCTATCATTCGCAGAAAGCCGTAGTAGGGCCTTACCGGGATTATAACTATGATCTGACGGTATCCGAGATAACCGATACCCAGGCCTTGCAGGAATACCTGGTGCAGGCCTGCCTTAAACTTGAATGGCAGGAGCAGGGGCTGCCAAAGAATGTAGGCCTTGCCTTGTTCCTGCCCAAAGAAAAAGAATAAAATGAAAAAGCGCGGCTTCACCCTCATAGAGCTTCTTATCGCTATCTCCATATTCGCGGTAGTAAGTATAGGGATCTATTCTGTCTTTAGCGGCGGGATTACGGTTTTTTCCAAGGTCAAGAACACCGACCTCGCCCAGCAGAGGCTTTTGCTTAATGTTGAAAGGTTCGCGCGGGAGCTTAGGCAGCAGCCTCCCTGCCGCAGGAATTTGTTCTCCGGTTCAAATGAGCGTTTGAGTTTTTCTTCTTTTCTGGACTATTCTCCGGCGCGCACAACATACTATTTTGACCGTGCCAGGAACGCCTTTATGCGGGCAGTAGAGAGGCAAAGCGACATTATTTCTCCCGAGGGTTCTATTGACCCGGAGGTGAAGGTGAAAGACGCAACTCCCGCGTTAGGGAATATCAAGGACGCAAGATTCTATTACCTCTTTCTGGATTTGCAGAAAAACGATTATGTCTGGCTTGAGGAGTGGCCTTATGATCATTTACCCGTGGCAATAAAGGCAGTTATAAGGGATGAGAGCCGTGAATACACAAAAACAGTCTTTTTGCCCCTTGCGTAAAGAGAGGTTGCATAGAGGGAGTGTTCTTGTTTTTTGCCTTTGGGCAGTGGCAACGCTCTCTGTTTTGGCTATGGCATTGTATTCTTTTGTCTTTCAGCAGTCCAGGGCGGCGCGCGCGTATAAAGGTTTGGTTTTATCCCAGCCTATGGCGCGTTCCGCGGTAGCCGCGGCCTTTCATTTAATAGAAAATGACCGGTCCCCCTATGATACTCTTGAGAGGCTTACGCAGGAGAAGAGGCTTGATTTTTGCGCGGGCAATTCCATAGTTTATTTTTTCGCGGACAAAGCAGACAACCAGGATGGGCAGCAGGTTGTCGACGAGGGAGCGCTGGTAAACCTGAATCTTGCCTCCGTAGATATCCTGGAAAAACTTCCCGGAATAAGCGAAGAGGCTGCCGAGAACATCGCAAGCTCGCGGTTTAAGCCTTTTGCCTCGGTGAACGAGGTGCTTTTGGTTGAGGGGGTCACTAAAGAAGATCTTCTTCTTTTTAAAGACCTGGTTACGGTCCACGGCATAGGCAAGGTTAATATTAATACCGCTCCTAAAGAGGTCCTTGTCGCCTTGGGCCTGGATGAATCCCTTGCCGAGCTGCTAATCCGATTCAGGAGCGAACATTTGATCGAACCGGAAGAGGGCTCAAAGGCCATTGCTTCGGAATACGGGATCTCTGATACAGGCGCCTTGATAGAGAATATGCGGCAGTTTTCTCTTTTAAGCCTGCGCCAGGAGCAGGATTTGATCAGCCTCTTGCCCAAGCTAAGCGTTAAATCCGAATACCTGCGCCTTAACCTGGTAGCGTATTTCGGAAAGGAGAGGGGTACGCGTTACAGCATAGTCATTTGCCCCGCTACCAAGAAGGTCCTGTCCTGGAGAGAGTTTTAGGTTTTTTCTTTAAGTTTTTATTTGACATATAGTTGAATTCCTGTTAAAATCCACTTTACACTGTTTTTAAAGCCTTTTTGCCACAAGGTACAAGGAGAAGCCATGGGTAAATTTAAAGAGATATTTAAGAAGGTTTCCGATTACATCTTAGACCTGGCCTCTAATGATATAGGTATTGATTTAGGGACAGCTACAACTCTTGTCTATGTAAAGGGAGAGGGCGTTGTGCTTTGCGAGCCTTCAGTTGTTGCGGTGGAGCGCGGCACCTCTAATGTATTAGCCGTAGGGGAAGAGGCCAAGCGTATGTTAGGCCGTACCCCGGGCAATATTATTGCTATCAGGCCTATGAGGGATGGCGTTATAACGGATTTTGAAGTTACTGAGGCAATGTTAAGGCATTTTATCCGTAAGGTAAGGCATAGGCGTTTTCAGATAAGGCCCAGGATCGTTATTGCCATACCTTCGGGCATTACCGAGGTTGAGCGCAGGGCGGTAAAGGAATCCGCGGAGCGCGCAGGGGCCCGCGAGGTCTTTCTTATAGAAGAGCCTATTGCCGCGGCAATAGGCGTAGGTTTGCCTATACAGGAGCCTGTGGGTAATATGATTATAGATATCGGCGGCGGGACAACAGAGATAGCGGTTATTTCTCTCGCCGGGATTGTGTTCTCCAAGTCTATACGTATCGGCGGAGATGAAATGAACGAGGCTATCATTGAGTACCTTAAGAAAACCTATAATCTTATGGTCGGGGAGCGGACCGCTGAAGATATAAAGATCAAGATCGGTTCAGCTTATCCCCTGGAGGAAGAGTTGACTTTGGAGGTAAAGGGGAGGGATTTGATCGCGGGCCTTCCCAAGATGGTTACTATAACCAGCGAGGAAATACGCGAATCGCTGCAGGAACCTTTAAGGGCCATATTAGAGGTAACCAAGATTTCTTTAGAGAGGACACCTCCGGAATTAGCCTCGGATTTAATCGAGCATGGCATTGTTGTAGCCGGAGGCGGTTCTTTATTAAAGGGCCTGGATAAACTTATATCCGAAGAGACCGGCTTGCCGGTGCATATCTCCGATGATCCGGTTACCGCGGTAGCTAACGGCACCGGAAAGGTATTAAACGAAATTAAATACCTTAAGAAGGTCACGGTTTCCATTAAGTCAGAGATACATAACTAGCCTTTCACAAATACATTAGAATGTGCTTAAGCTTACCAGAAAACAGCTAAGAATTTTATTATTTTCTATCCTGCTGTTTGCGCTTTTTTTCCTGTCCATATCCCTAATAAGAAAACCGGTAAATGCATCTTTAAGGCGGCCGCTTGGCCTGGCCGGCTTATTAAAGCGCGAGGCCGCGGGGATTATTTTCTTTCACCGGAACCTTATGGAAAATCAGTCATTAAAGAGGGAAAACGATTTCCTGAGAAACAAGATTAATTCTTTAAATGAATATTATTTGGAGAACCTGCGCCTTAAAGAGGCACTTGCGTTTAAAAATAAATCGCCGCTTAAATTAATAGCTGCCGGGGTAATCGCGCGCCCTGCGGATAATTGGTCGCTGGGAATTGTCATCGATAAAGGCAGTTATAGCGGTATCCGTAAGGGGATGAGCGTAATAACTTGTTTAGGTCTGGTAGGCAGAGTAATTGAAACTACCGGGCATACCAGCAGGGTAACCCTTTTAAATGATCCCAACTTAGGGGTATCCGGCATTGTCCAGCGCAGCCGGCAGGAGGGTTTGGTATCGGGCACCCTGGGCGGGAATTTGATTATGAAGTATCTTCCCGAAGACGCTGATATAAAAACCCGGGATATAATAATAAGTTCGGGATTGGACGCGGCTTATCCTAAGGGGATATTGATCGGGACGGTAGTTGAGATAGGCAGGGAGTTTTCCGGCTTAAGCCGTTATGCCCTGATCAGGCCCGCGGTTAATTTTTCTAATATAGAAGAAATACTGGTAGTCGTTCAATGAGGCCTCAGCCGGTTTTTATCCTTACCGCTTTATTCGCTCTTTTGCAGATAACTATCCTTGAGCATTTTAAGTTTTTCGGCGTAAGGCCGGACCTTCTTATGGTAGCGGTATTTACGGGCGCGTTTTATTTAAGGCTTAAGCCGGCTTTAGCCGTAGGCTTATTTGCCGGTATATTTAAAGACGCTTTTTCTTTGCACCTTTTCGGGTTTAACGCGGTATTATTCCCTCTCTGGGTTTTATTAACCGCCAAGTTAGCCCGGCGCGTATCAATAGAGGATAACCTTTCGCGCGCCCTCCTTATATTGGCAGTCGCTTTATTAAATAACCTGATTATCGGGCTGGCCTTAGTTTATACCGGGGTATCCCTGCCCCTGGGTATATTTATCCGTATCCTTATCCTTTCTTCAATATATACGGCGTTGTGTTTTTATTTAACTGTGAGGGTTATGGCAAAATGGGCAGGTTTAAGATAGCAATCTGGTTTCTGAACGCAGCTTTCCTCCTGATCATGTCCGGGCTCTTTAATCTTGAGATTATTCAAGGCAGGAACCTGCGGGGATTAGGAGATAAAAATTGCATCAGGCTGATAAGCCAGAGGGGCAGCCGGGGGAGAATTCTTGACCGTAATGGCCTGGTCATTGCCGGGAATAAGATTTCTTATGATCTTATGCTTACGCCCCAGGATTACAGGCAGCAGGATGAACTGGCCTTTAAAATCTCCCGTATATTAAATAAAGACCCCAAGGGACTGGATTCGGTCATCAGGCGTTCGTATTCACTTTCTTCTATGCCCGTGGTTATAGCCAGTAATTTAAAGTTAAGGGAGGCGGTTGCTTTAGGCCAGCTAAGGATCGATTATCCCTGTATAACTGTTCAGGCTAATCCGATAAGAGATTACCCTAATATTAAACTTGCCTGCCATCTTTTGGGGTATTTGGGCGAGATAGACCGTTGGCGGCTTACCAAGCTGGAAGATTACGGTTATAAGACTAAGGATCTCGTGGGCTTTGGCGGGCTTGAGGAGAAGTATGATTATTATTTACGCGATGAAGAAGGCGGGATATCTTTCCAGGTTGACCATCGCGGAAGGCTTGTGCGTACTCTGGGATTTAAGCCTCCGGTTAACGGAAAAGATATAGAAGTTACTATTGATATAAGGGTGCAGAAAATAGCAGAAGACGCCTTGGGCGGAAGGCGGGGGGCGGTTGTTATTATGAATCCTTACAGCGGCGAGATCATCGCTTTAGCCAGCTCGCCCGGTTTTAACCCGGAGGTTTTTCTCGGCAAGGAGAGCAGCTCTGTTTTGAGGCTTTTTAAGGATCCTGCCGCGCCCTTGATTAACCGCGCTATAAGCGGGCTGTATCCCGCCGGTTCCGTATTCAAATTAGTAGTTGCGTCCGCAGCCCTGGAGAGTAAAAAGATAAATCAGCATTCTTCTTTTTTCTGCCAGGGGAGCCTTAGGGTAGGCAGGCAGGAATTTAAATGCTGGGGTACCCACGGCGAGCAGGATATCATTGCTGCGATTGCCCACTCCTGTAATGTTTTCTTCTATAAATCCGGCTTGCTTGCCGGGCCTTTAGCTATACACGATTACGCGCTTAGGCTGGGATTCTCTCATCCGACGGGTTTTGATATCCCTTATGAAAAGCAGGGTTTTATCCCTTCCCCGCTGCTGAGGAAGATAAGCGCCTTCAGGAATTGGTTTGACGGAGATACGGCTAATTTAAGCATAGGCCAGGGGGAAGTTTTAGTTACCCCTTTGCAGGTTGCGCGGATGATGGCTGCCTTTGCCAACAACGGATATATGGTTACTCCTTATATAACTAAGTCTATCGACGGCAAGAATTTATCCAGGTATCATAAAAAGCCTGAAAGGCTTAATCTTAAGCCAAAGACTTTAAGCCTTATCAGGGAAGGGCTAAGGTCCGCGGTTAGCGAACCAAGCGGTACGGCCAGTATTTTATCTTCGACGGGGGTGTCTGTCGCCGGTAAAACCGGTACCGCCCAGGCTCCTCCAAAACAGTCTCATGCCTGGTTTAGCGGCTTTTTCCCTTATAAGGAGCCTAAGTTTGTGATGGTTGTTTTCTTAGAGAACGGCGGGCCGGGGTATTATTCCTGCCTGATAGCAAAACAGATAATAGAGGGGATGAAGGCCCAGGGGTTGATATGAGGAATTCATCTTTAACGATACTTTTATTAGCGCTTTTAATTTGCATATTGAGCGTTATTTCTATATTTAGCAGTACGTATCAGAGGGAGAGCCAGTCCTGGCAGAACATATACCAGCGCCAGATACTCTGGATTATACTGGGGGTAGCGCTTTTTTTCACGGTATCCCGTATTAACTACCGCAGGTTCTGGGATTGGAACTACTTTTTTTATATCAGTTCGTTGTTTTTCCTCCTTTTGGTCCTTATATTGGGTTCTGTACGTTTAGGGGCGCAGCGTTGGCTCAGGCTCGGCTGGTTTAACTTTCAGCCTTCGGAGCTTGTTAAGATAGTTATGGTTATTTTTCTGGCGCGTTATTACAGCCTGAAGAACGCGGATAATGTTTCCCTGCTTTCTGAGAAATTCGGTTTTTTCCGCGCTCTGGCGCTGCCGTTATTCTTTGTGATTATTCCCATGGGCCTGATAATCGAACAGCCTGATTTAGGGACCGGGTTAATAATCCTTTTTCTTTTTATCTCCATGATTTATCTCTCTAATGTCAAGCTGAGGCATATACTAATTCTCTTGGGGTCGATTTTATCATTTATGCCTTTTGCCTGGTATTTCCTGAGAGATTATCAGAAGGATAGGCTTATGGTTTTCCTAAACCCCAACATTGACCCTCTGGGCGCAGGTTATACGGTTATACAGTCTAAGATAGCTATTGGTTCGGGAGGGTTCTGGGGGAAGGGGTGGCTTTCGGGCACGCAGAGCCAGCTTAGGTTCTTGCCCGAAGCGCATACGGATTTTATCTTTGCTACTTTTTCCGAGGAATGGGGTTTTTTGGGCGGGATCGTACTTTTGCTTTTGTATTATCTTTTAATACGCCAGGGCTTCCTGATCGCCCAAAGGACCCGCGATCATTTCGGTAAATTAATGGCTTTTGGGATTTCCTTGCTTCTTTCTCTACAGGTAATGATTAACATAGCTATGAATATGGGCTTTGCCCCTATAGTCGGCATACCTCTGCCGTTGATGAGCTACGGCGGCTCCTCGATGTTTGTAACCTTTGTTGCTTTGGGGATACTGGCAAATATTGACAAGAGGAGGTCGGTTTTTTAATCATGTACGAGGATATACTCTTAGATGTTAAGCGCCCCGGGCAGTATATCGGCAAGGAATGGAATTCGTCCGGCAAGGATTTTGATAATGCCCTTATAAAATTTGCCCTTATATTCCCGGATCTTTATGAAATAGGAATGAGCAACCTGGGGGTGCGTATTATTTACGGCCTCCTTAACGGGATTAGCGATTCCGTTTGCGAGAGATTTTTTGCCCCGGATATTGATTTAGAAAAAATACTGCGTTTAAACAAAAGAGAGATTCTGTCTCTTGATTCCCGCAGGAGGCTGATGGAGTTTGATCTAGCCGGTTTCTCATTGGGATCGGAATTAGGCTATACGAATGCCTTGAATATTCTGGATTTGGCGCGTCTCCCCTTAAGGGCTAGGGAGCGAGGCCATAATTATCCTCTGGTTATTGCGGGGGGGCCCTGCACATTAAATCCTGAGCCTATGCATGATTTCTTTGATTTTTTTGTGATCGGCGAGGCCGAGGAATTGCTCCTGGAGGTTACCGATACCTACCGTAAATATAAAGATGCCTATAAATCAGGCAAGATGCCTAAATCAGAGCTATTGTGCATTTTATCAAAGATTGAAGGGGTTTATGCCCCCTCTCTTTATGATGTAGATTATGACGGGCAGGGGGCCATTAAAAGATTCGCCCCCAACAGGGAGGGCGTTCCCTTAAAGATTAAAAAGCGTTTTGTGCGGGATTTGAATTCAAGCTATTTTCCTAAAGACTGGATTGTGCCCAATGTGCAGATAGTGCATGACAGGGTTACCTTGGAGGTTATGCGCGGATGCCCTAACAGGTGCCGCTTCTGCCAGGCGCGTTCGCATTATTTTCCTTTGCGTTATCGCAATCAGGATGCTGTTGTGGACTTGGCGGATTCATTATATAAATGCAGCGGGTACGAGGAGCTTTCTTTGTCAGGTTTATCGGTTAGTGATTATCCCTGCCTGGAAGGGCTTTTAACCAGGCTCATTTCTTTATTCAGGCCTCGGGGTGTCAGCCTTTCCCTGCCGTCAATCAAGGCCAAGCTTATAATCGGTAAAGTTTCCTCTTTAATCGCTAAATTTAAGAAGACCGGGCTTACCTTTGCTCCTGAGGCGGGCTCTGAAGGCTTAAGGGATTTATTAGCCAAGGATTTTAATAGCGAGGATTTTTTTCAAGCCTTAAAAGAGGCCTATTCTTGCGGTTACCAGCACGTAAAGCTTTATTTTATGATCGGTATCCCCGGCGAGAAGGATGAAGACCTTGATGCTATTATTGATTTCTCCGCAAAGGCCTCTGATTTAAGAAAAGAGCTCAAGCGGCCATCTGCAACCGTAAATCTCAGCGTCAGTAATCTTATCCCTAAGCCGCATACCCCTTTACAATGGGCGGCAATGATAGATTTGGATAATATGAAGCGCAGTCAGGATTATATCAGGGAGAAGTCGCTTAAGCGTAAAAGGCTTAAAATCAGTTTTCATAACCGGAAAATGAGTTTTCTGGAAGGTGTTTTCTCGCGCGGAGACAGAAGGTTGTCGGAGGTGGTTTTGAACGCGTTTAATAAAGGGGCAAGGTTTGACGCCTGGAACAGCTCTTTTGATTTTGATATATGGGATGCCTCTTTCAGGGATGCCGGGATAGACCCTTATTTTTATCTGAAAGAAAAGGCAATCAATGAATTTCTTCCCTGGGATTTTATCGAGACTGGGGTGGATAAGGCGTTTTTGGCTGAGGAATTTAACAAAACTATTGCCAGATAATGCGTTAAGGGGTATAATCTTAACTCTAAAATGCTTTTTATAAAAATGGGAGGTTAGAGATGGCGAAGAATCGCGGTTTACTTTCTTTATCTTCGCGCGGGCTTAAGCATAAATTAATGATTTCCGCTGCCTTAATGTCGGTTTTGCCTTTGTTGGTAAGCTCATATATTGTTTCTACTTATGTGCTTCCGCGCATAGGGCTGAAAATGGATATATTGCTTGCCCTTTTCATAAGTGTCGTGATTGCGGTTATAGGATTTTTTGTTACTAAGGAGGTATTTGACCGCGTCCTCACGGTTACCTCTGACGCTAAGTTAATCGCTGATGGGGATTTATCGCACCGGTTGAATATAGAGAGCGATGACGAGGTCGGCGACCTTGAGAATGCCCTTAATAAGCTTACCCATCGCATACGCAGCAATATGGAGGAGTTAAAGACTTACGGCGAGAGGACGGCTGAGATTAACCTGGGTATTCAAAAGAAGGTTATCGCGCTCTCTAGCCTGCTTCAGATAAGTTCCCGGATTTCGCAATCCGAGAATTTATACGATATACTTAAGGTTGTGGTAGAAAAGGCAAGGTTTCTGGCGAGCTCTGATTTGGCCTACCTGTTTTTCAGGGATGAGCATCAGGAGGCCTTATCGGTGCGCGTGGCTGAAGGGCATGGTTGCGAATACCTTATGGATATTACAATAGACCCGGCAGAAGACGTTATGCTCGAGATTTCTAAAAGCAGCAATAAGGCCATGGTCGTAGATAAAGAAAGCGCATCTTCCGAGGCGTTTTCTGTTTTTGTGCGCGAGAAACTTAACCTTAAGAATACCTTAGCCCTGCCGGTATACCTGCATAAAAGGGTTATCGCGTTTCTCGGGGTGGGAAATACGCACAGAGACTTTTCTTATTTAAAGGAGGACGCGGAGCTTTTGGATATATTTTCTAAGCAGGTAGCTATTGCCGCAGAGAATGATATCTTAACGCGTAACGTGAGAAAGCTCGAGGTAAAAGATTCTCTTACCGGCCTATATAATGAGGCATTTATGCGCAACCGGCTGAATGAAGAGATTAAGCGGGCTATCGCTTATCGCCGTCCGTGTTCATTCATTGTCGTAGATGTGGATAACTTTAAGAGGTATAACCATTCCTTTGGTTCTCTTCAGGCTGAGTCAGTGATAAAGAAGATAGCCTCTCTTATCAGGGAATCGGTAACCGAGATTGACCGCGTGGGCAGGATCGGCGATGATGAGTTTGCGGTTATACTCCCGGAAAAGAACAAGCGCGAAGCCCAAGAGGTAGCTGAAAATATAAGGGAGAAGGTTGAGTCCAGCTATAGAGAATACGTTGACCCCATAAGGAAAATTACTGTCAGCGCCGGAGTCAGCGAAAACCCGTTGGATGGGATAACCTCCGAGGAGCTGGTTGATAAGGCAAGGGAGCTTTTGGGGATAGCCAAAAGCGGCGGGCGTAACCGCGTAATCATCTTTAAGGACCGTTAAATATATGGTATTAAGAAGGATAATTAATAAACAGCTTGGAGAGTTGCTTGTGGAGCGGGGCATAATCAATGACCAGCAGCTTGAGAAGGCTTTGAGTGTGCAAAAGGACAGGGGCGGGCTTATCGGCGAGATTCTGGTGGAACTGGGTTTTGTAAAAGAGGAGGATATCGCCCAATCATTGACTGCGCAGTACGGTTTCCCTTATCTTCCTTTGGGAAATTACGATATCAATCCTGAAATAATTAATGTTGTCCCCGGCAGGGTAGCCAGGCAGTACCTTCTGATGCCGGTTGATAAAATCGGAAATAACCTTACCCTGGCGATGTCTAATCCTCTCAATGTGCAGGCTATCGAGGATGTGGAATTTTTATCCGGCTGCAGCGTGCAGACATTTGTCTCCACCTCTTCGGATATCAAAAAGGCGATAGCAAAATATTATAAAGATAAGGAATAATGGTATCTTTAAAAGACCGCCTCACGGAAATCCTGATAAATAATAAAATAATCACTCAGGAGCAGCTTGAGCAGGCACTCTTAACCCAGAAAGAGAAGGGCGGCAAGCTTAGCGATATAATTGTTGCCTTAAAATTTATCAAAGAGCATGAGCTAGTCTCTACCTTAAGCGAAGGGTTGGGCCTCCCGCTTATGGATCTCAAGCGTTTTAAGATTGACCCTGAGGTTGTAAAAATGATCCCGGTTAATATTGCCCGTCATTACCAGATGGTCCCGCTGTCTAAAATAGGGGATACTATCACGCTGGCTACCGCAGACCCTTTAAATATTTTTGCAATTGACCATGTCTCTTCGCTTACCGGCTATAAGATAAACCCGATTATATCCAGCAGCCAGGATATATCCCAGACCATTGATTTGGTTTATCCGGATTCTACTAAGGGGGTAATTGACGACCTGGTTAAGGAAATGTCCGCTTCCTCTATTGAGTTAATCCGCGAAGAAAGAGAGATGTTCCCTTCTGACCAGGAGCTGGATGCGATAAGCCGCCAGGCACCGGTAATACAGGTTACCAATATGATATTGGAAGAGGCGGTAAGGAAGAAGGCCTCGGATATTCTGATTGAGCCTTTTAGCAAGAAGCTGAG
>JBAZEH010000021.1:0-26738 GCA_041653955.1 Candidatus Omnitrophota bacterium
AAGAACTGTAAGCGGTGTTAAATGAGCACATAACTTACGAATGCGACAGCATGAGTAAGTTATAAGTGCTAGTTCCTCGCTTCGCTTCGGAATCATCCGCGGTTACCAATATAGCAACGGATGAATTTACACCCTACCTTACTCTATATCCAAATTATGGCCAAGCTTCTCTTTTTTGGTCTTTAAATAATTATAATTTGCCGGATTAGGCGCGATCTCAATAGGCATCCTTTCAACTACCGACAAGCCATAACCCTCCAGCCCCACTATCTTACGCGGGTTATTCGTAAGCAGCCTTATATTCTTAAGGCCGAGGTCCGCGAGTATCTGGGCGCCTATGCCGTAATCACGCAGGTCCGCTTTATGCCCCAGCGCCTCATTTGCCTCCACAGTATCAAGCCCATTATCCTGCAGATTATACGCCTTTATCTTCTCGGCTAAACCTATGCCGCGGCCCTCCTGGCTCATATAAAGGACCACTCCCTTTTTCTCTGACCCGATTATCTCCATCGCCTTCTCAAGCTGTTTTCCGCAATCGCAGCGCAGCGAACCAAAAGTATCCCCGGTAAGGCACTCTGAATGCACCCGCACAAGAGTCGGAGAATCGTCGAGCTTACCCATGGTAAGAGCGACATGATAATGTTTATTTAACAGGTCGCGGTATAATATCAGTTCATAGGCGCCATGCCTGGTCGGGAGCAAAGTCTGCGAGACGCGTTCTATGAGTTTCTCAAAACGCCTGCGGTATTTTATAAGGTCGGCAATAGAGCAGATCTTAAGGCTATGCTTTTTAGCGAATTCAAGCAGCTGCGGCAGCCTCGCCATCGCTCCATTCTCATCCATGATCTCGCATATAACTCCCGCGGGATAAAGCCCCGCGAGCCTCATAAAATCTACTGCCGCCTCGGTATGGCCCGCCCTCACTAAGACCCCTCCCTTAAGCGCCTTTAACGGAAACATATGGCCGGGCCTTATCAGGTCTTCCGGGACAGAAGAAGGACTTATAAGGACTTCTATCGTGCGGGAACGGTCATAAGCAGAGATACCTGTGGTAATACCTTTAGCGGCATCCGTAGAGATCATCCATGCCGTAGAAAAAGGGTCTTTTTTATTCTGCGGCTCTTTAAGCATGGGTTGCAGGTCAAGCTCTTTAAGCCTCTCTTCTTCCATGGGAACGCAGATTAGCCCGCGCCCATACTTTGTCATGAAATTTATATCTTCCGGCCTCGCGAAAGAGGCAGCCATTATCAGATCGCCTTCATTCTCGCGTTCCTCATCATCCACGACAACGGCCATCCTGCCCTTTTTTAATTCTTCCAGCACTTCAGGTATACTATTGAACATTATCGCCTCGCCTTAAAAACAAAAAAACCCGAAAAATGGTCTTCGGGCAATAGAAATACTTATCAATCCTCTCCCATCTGGACTTGCGCAGCAGCGCGCCAAACCATCAATTAGTTTAAGCAAACGCTCCGGCTCACCATCGGCCCCGGAATATTACCGGGTCTGCCCCATTTTAACGGAGCTCGCGGGCTATACCGCCGGTAAGGAATCTCACCTTCCCCGAAGATTAATGTATAAAGGATTATAGCAAAAAAACATACCTTGTCAATACAATTAAAAGGGCTTATAATGCTATTTTATGAGCGAAATAATACAAAAAATACACAGCCTGCTGATAAAAAAGGGCCTGACCGTATCCGTGGCAGAGTCATGCACAGGCGGGATATTATCCGAGTTCCTAACAAACGCTGCCGGAAGCTCAAATTATTTCACCGCGGGGATAGTAGCTTACAGCAATAAAGCAAAGGAAAGGTTCCTGAATATACCGCACCGCTTTATCTCCCAAAAAGGGGCAGTCTCAAAAGAAGTAGCGCAAAGATTGGCCCACTCAATAAGGGTACTTTCCAGGACAGATCTTGGCATAGGCATAACCGGTATTGCCGGCCCGGCGGGCGGCTCAAAAAATAAACCCGTTGGCACCGTTTTCATCGCCATTGAGGGTAAAAATGGGGCATTATGCAAGAGGTTCTCTTTCAGGGGAAACCGCCAGGCAATAAGGAAGAGATCATCCCTGGAAGCATTAAGGCTGCTATATGGGAATATTCAAAAAATATAAGTTCTTTATAATCTTCTCGATCCTCTCCTGCCTCATCCTCATCTTATTCGCTTTATATACCAGCCAGGCCTGGGATGATTTCTTCATTACTTTACGTTACAGCAAGAACCTGGCAGAAGGTAAAGGCGCAGTCTATAACACGGGTGAAAGGGTATACGGCTTCACTTCACCGCTGGAGATGCTCCTGCTTTCCTTCTCTTACCTGATAACGGGTAAAAGTTCTTATCTTCCCGCGTTATGGATATACAGGCTTATTTCTATCGCCGCTTTCATCGCCGCGGGCATACTTCTCCTGTTAAGCATTCCGGATAACGGCAAGAAAAAATCCCCGGCAGCTTATTTACTGGCCGCGCTTTACCTGCTTGAGACTAAATCGATAGTATTCTCGGCAAGCGGCATGGAGAGCGCCTTCACCTTATTATTTATCTCCCTCTTCATCTTCCTTGCCTCGCGCGACCTCCTCGGAAACTGGATTGGCTGCGGTATATCCTGGGCAGGGCTGCTCTTCGCCAGGCCTGACGGATGCGTTTACATATTCTGCCTCTCGCTTGGTTACCTTATATTCAGCGCAACCCCCAGGAAGAAAACGTTTATCGCGTTACTAAAAGCGGCGTTCGTATGCGCGCTCCTTTACCTGCCCTGGTTTATCTGGGCATGGAGTTATTACGGCTCGCCCATTCCCAATACCGTCTTAGCAAAAGCGCGCCTCATTATGTTCAGGCCGCCCCTATCAATACTCAATTGTATCTTCGGCCCCGTATATATCTATTTCGGAGGATGGCCCATCTGGATAAATATGTTCACCGCCTCCCTCGGGCTCCTGGCCGCGTTCTACTGGACGGTCCCGTCAAAGGACAGGGTAGGGCGAGCGCTTTCATTCTCTTTCTTGCTGTTGTATATTTATTACACTTTCCTGCCCCGCTATCCGTGGTATTATCCTCCGGTCGCAGCCATATCGCTGATAGTCCTGGTCAATTCCGTTTTTACAGTTAAAAATTCCAGTAAGGCTGCCGCGGCCGCTATCTCTGCGGCCATCTGCGCCGGGATGCTCTATATCCTGCTGTCCACTTCCCTGCAGTTGCGTATACAGCATAAGGAAATAGAAAAGGGTAACCGCATGGAGATCGGGTTATGGCTCAAAGAGAACGTCCTCCCCGGTGAAACGGTATACCTGGAACCTCTCGGTTATATAGGATACTTCAGCGGCTCCAGGATGATAGATTACCCGGGCCTGGTATCGGAAAAGATGGTGCGGCTCCTGCGTAAAGATAAAAGCATAAACTTCTATACCGCCATCCCGCACTTTGATCCGAAATGGATACTCCTGAGGCCTTATGAAACCGCTTTTATGTCAAAGGTCCCCTATTTTAACTATAATTATGAATTCGTCAGGTCCTTTGACGTAAGCAAAAGAATAGACAGCTATAAACACATACCCGGCAGGCCTTACCTGCTATACGATTCCGCATTCTTACTATTCAAAAAGAAATAACTATGAGGGCATTCATAGCCATAGGATTGCCGCAAGGGATAAAGGATTCGTTGGCCGGGATCCAGGACGAATTAAGGTCATCCGGAGCCGACGTCAAGTGGATCAGGCCGGAGAATATACACCTGACGCTGAAGTTCCTGGGAGATATAGACGAAATAAAGAAGGATAAAATAAGCAATATCCTTGAGCGGATAACGGCCAAGAGGAGCGATTTCCGCATACGCATCTCTTCCCTCGGGGCCTTCCCGAAGATAACATCCCCCCGCGTAATCTGGGTAGGCATTGACGAGGGGGATAAGGAAAGCAAAGATATCGCAGCTGAACTGGAAGAAGAAGCCGCGAAGATCGGAATCCCCAAAGAAGAGAGGGATTTTTCCTCGCATATAACTATCGGCAGAAAAAGGTCGCCGTCAAACCTGGATAAACTTATCAACTGCCTTAAAGAAAAAACCGGCCTGGGCGGGAAAGATATGGGATTTTACGCGGGAAAGATTACTTTATTCAAAAGCACGCTCACGCCTAAAGGCCCCATTTACGAAGCCTTAAAAGAAGCCACCCTCAAGAATACCTGAACTATTATATTCGTATAAAGGGCCGCTATAATATCATCGCCCATTATCCCGATACTGCCCGGCAGGTCCTGGACCCTGCGCGCCGGATAAGGCTTAAAGATATCTAATACGCGGAATAAAATAAAGGCCGCGATCACCAGTCTGACATCGTAAGGTATAAACAGGAGGCTTAAAAGCATACCCGAAACTTCATCTATTACGATACAGGGCGGGTCCTTCCTGCCGAATCCCTTCTCCGCCCTTCCGCTCACCAGGAATCCCAGGAGCGTTAAGCCTGCGGCCAACGACAGATATACGGCGTCATTCCCTTTGACGGCATAAAAAAACGATAAAGCAGCTATACTCGCAAATGTCCCGGGCGCAAAAGGCAGATAACCGATATAAAAGAATGTGCTGATTGTCCTGAGGATAAAATTAGGCGTGCCCATGAAAAAGGAGGTCAGAGCCTGGTGATCACTTTACGATTCTCCCAGAGATAGTGGAGGCCGGAATAAAGGGTAAGACCTACCGTAAACAACATGATTATATATATGCTATTCTGGAAAAAACTCTGCCAGGCAGGATTCCAGGTGAAAAACGCCTTCATAACTTCCTTTAAAACGATAAACAGCAATATATAGAATATCGCGGCCATCTGGGATACCGTCTTATGCTTTCCCGCCTTAGCCGCGGAGAGCACCTTACCCTTATTAAGCGCGAAGAGGCGCAATGACGTAATGAGTATCTCGCGCGATACTATTATCACAAACATCCAAGCGTCTATCATCTGCATCTGGACAAAAACCGTAAACGCCGAAAGCACCAGTATCTTATCCGCTATAGGGTCCATCAGCTTACCGAAATCAGTGACCATATTGTTCTTATGCGCGAGCCTGCCGTCAAAGAAATCCGATAAGGCAGCGAAAACAAATATCACCAGGCTTAACACCTTTGCCCAAAGGGCCCATATACCGCTGAAAGGAAATGAAATAAAGAATATAAATACAAAAGCAAGTATAACCCTTAATACCGTCAATTTATTGGCAATATTCATTGTAATTCCTCTCCTACCAGGTCATATTCCAGCGTATCCGTAATCAATACCCTAACAAATTCTCCCGCCTTCAGTTTTCTGGCGGAATTCACGTAGACGATCCCGTCTACTTCCGGGGCGTCATACTGGCTGCGTCCCAGATAATGGTCTCTTCCTTTTTCTTCTATAAGGACCTTGATCTCTTTTCCCAATAAACCTTTATTAACCTGCTCGGACAGCTCCTGCTGGCGCAGCATCAGGGCGTTGAAACGCTCCCTTTTTATCCCGTCAGGAAGCTGGCCTCCGAGATCGTACGCCCGCGTCCCCTCTTCGCGTGAATATATGAATGCCCCCATCCTCTCAAACTTCACCTCATCAATAAAATCCATAAGTTCGCTGAACTCCTTATCGGTCTCGGAAGGAAATCCCACTATCAGCGAAGTGCGTATTGCTACTCCCGGTATCTTCTTTCTTACATTATCTATAAGTTTTAAAATATCATTCTTCTTCATATGCCTGTTCATAAGCCCCAATATGCGGTTATTTATGTGCTGTAACGGCAGGTCTATATATTTGCATACCCTGGGCTCATCTCTTATTATACCCAGGAGCTCATCGCTTACGCGGTTGGGATACAGGTATAACAACCTTATCCATCCTATGCCGGGGGCCGCGGAGATTATCTTCTTTAAAAACCCCGGCAATCTTGTGCCGGGGCCCAGGTCCAGCCCATAACCGGTGATATCCTGCCCGACGATATTGACTTCCGAAACCTTATTCTTATTAAATCCTTCTATCTTACGAAGCGCGGAATCCTCTTTAAGGCTCACCAGGCCGCCTTTTATCTTCGGGATGACGCAAAAACTGCAGTCGTTAACGCATCCTTCGCATATCTTCAGATACGCGTAATGCCTGGGGGTAAGATGATAATCGGTAAGGCTGTGGTTCAATGATACCTTGCCTACAAAAGCATCCACTTCCGGAAACTCCGCTCGCAATTCTTCTTTATAACGCTGGCTCAGGCAGCCGTAAACGATTATCTTTTTAAGTTTACCTTTTTTCTTAAGGTCAATAAGGTCCAATATGGCATCTATAGATTCAATCTTCGCGTCCTCTATGAAAGCGCAGGTATTTAATATCGCCGTATCCGCCTTATCCATATCTACGATACGGTACCCCTTTGAAGCGAGCCTCCCAAGGATATTCTCGGAATCCACCAGGTTCCGGGGGCACCCCAGGCTTAAAACACCGACCTTATTTTCGGGCTTTCTTTTCATCGCTTTATATTAAGGCCTTCTTTTGTTATTACGATATTCTTTACCGACTGGCCCTTCCTGCCGAGGCTGGGTATGCGCTTACCGTTAACCTCAAGCTCTACGACCCCTGCATTACCTAAAGAAAGTTCTATCTTATCTTTCGCCTGCCAACTCTCAGACCTGCCTCTCTTAAGGATATTCTGGAAAATGACCCGTCCATCAGCTTTTACGTGTATAAAACAATTGTCCTTCGCGTGTATATCCAGGGTTATCATCTTTACCACGGGCGCCTTTTGGGCCTTATTCGCAACAGGGCCTGGTTCCGATTTATGCGAAACAGCGGCAGTTGAAGCGGAGCTCTTGGATATACGGCGCGGCCTGGAAGAAATAAAACGCCCCAAACTAAATAAGCCAAATATAAACAGGGCTATTAATATAACAGGTATCGCCGCTTTTAGTTTAACGCTTATCGCCTTAAACGGTATGGATTTAAGGGAAAATGTCTTAAGGGAGGGGAATGGCCCATCGTGAAGGCCGGGCACATATTTAACGTTAGCCTTATGTTCTTTGTATTCAGGGATAAGTTCGCGCGGTTCAACCCCCAGGAATTTACAATATATCTTCAGGAACCCTTTTATATATACTGGGTTAAAATTGATAAGGCTGTCTTCTTCTAATGCCTTAAGCACATCAAGATGTATTTTGGTCCCCTTATGCACATCCTCAAGGCTCAAACCCTTTGCTAAACGCAGGTCTTTAAGTTTTTTACCGGCTGATTCCTTCATTATTCAGTAGCCTCCGGTATTATATCCTTCTGAAGCCATTCCTCCCTGTCAATAAGTATCCGGCGCGGCTTGCTGCCTTCAAACGGGCCGACAAGCCCTTCCTGCTCCATCATATCTATGATACGGGCCGCGCGCGTATACCCGAGGCGCAACCGCCTCTGCAATATAGATACCGACGCCTGCCCGCTTTCCATTATCATCTTTACCGCCTCATCGTAAAATTCGTCCTTTTCTCCGTTCGTAAGAGACGATCTTTGCTGCTCTTTCAGTATATCCTCATCATAAACCGGCTCCGCCTGGGATTTGATAAAATCTACTACCCCTTCGATCTCCTTATCGCTCAATAAAGACCCCTGCGCGCGGGTCAGCTTTGATTCCCCCGGCTTTAAAAACAACATATCCCCCCTGCCCAGCAGCTTATCGGCTCCATTCATATCCAATACCGTGCGCGAATCCACTTTTGAAGCCACCTTAAAAGATATGCGAGCGGGAAAATTGGCCTTGATGACCCCAGTGATCACGTCTACCGAAGGCCTTTGCGTAGCAAGAATAAGGTGTATGCCTACCGCGCGCGAAAGCTGCGCCAGGCGCGTAATAGCGCTCTCTATCTGATCGCGCGCCACAGTCATCAGATCGGCCAGCTCATCTATTATAACAACTATATAAGGTATCTTCTCCTGTTTTTTGTTGTATGCCTCAATATTCCTGGCGCCTGCCTTTGCCAGGAGTTTATAGCGTTCCTCCATCTCATTCACTACCCACCCCAGAGCAACGGATGCCTTCTTGGCATCTGTTACCACAGGGCATAAAAGGTGAGCCAGGCCGTTAAACGGGGCAAGCTCAACCATCTTAGGATCAACCATAAGCAGCTTCAGGTCATTCGGGGTGGATTTAAAAAGCATTGAGAGGATCAGGCAATTCATACATACTGTTTTCCCGGAGCCGGTTGTGCCGGCGATCAATAGATGAGGCATCTCTCCTAAATCGGCCATTACAGGCTGTCCGGAGATATCCTTGCCGAGGGCAAGCGTTAACTTAGATTCCGCTTTCAGGAATCCAGGAGATGATAATATCTCTTTTAAATAAACAAAACTGCTTTGCATATTAGGGACTTCTACTCCTACCCTTCCCTTGCCGGGTATGGGAGCGACTATCCTTACTGACTGCGCCTTCATAGCCAAAGCTATATCATCCCCCAGGACTACGATGCGGTTAAGCTTGACTCCGGGGGCAGGCTCTAATTCATAGCGGGTGATTATGGGGCCCTGCTCTATATCGGTGACTTTAACGGATATCCCGAAATCATCCAGGGTATCCTCAAGGACGCGCGCGTTTGCCGCGAGGTCCTCCTTTATCTGCCGCGCCTCAAACGGAGGAGGAGATTCAAGAAGGTCAAGTGACGGAAGATGATAATCGCCGACCTTTAATTCCTGCGGTTTTACCTTCACTGGTTCCGGAGATTCCTTAGCTTTTATCTGTATCCTTGGATTTGAGGGAGGCTGGGGTTTCACGAAAGAGGTTTCAGTTATCTTCGCTTTTACCAGCGATACCAGGGATTCCTTCGGTTCTTTCTTTTGCCCGGATACCTGCTTCACCGCCAGGCGCCTGGGTTTTGCCTTGAAATTCAATATGGGATTAAGGATAAACCTGGTTTTATTCGCGACATTGCTGAATAAAGAAGATATTAATATCTCGGTAACCAGCGCCAGCGATAATATAATGAAGGTGATGAATATAATGAACCCGCCCAGCCGGCTGAAATAGGTGGTGATGAATTTAGAGGTTATGGCGCCTAAAAACCCGGAATAATAAAGCCTGACATATTCGTTCTTTAAATTGAACATCCCGATAAGGGAAGCGATGGATAAAAGCAATATCAATATACCGAGGATCCTGGGGATACTTAAATAGGGGGTCTCCTGCTTGAAGAATTTTATTCCTAATAATATTACGAATAAGGGGGCCAGAAAAGACGCGGGTCTTCCGAATAGCGCTACTATCGCTCCGCCAAGATACGCGCCAAAAAGCCCAAGAAAATTATGCGCCGGATTGGGAGGATAGCCGAAAAACGGTATTTCGTAGAGGTCAACTTTTATCAAACTGGCCAAAACCATCAGGCCTGCGGCCAGAAGGATAACGCCGCGTACTTCGTTTAGCCTTCGCTCTTTCACCTTTGATTATTTTTCCTCTGCCTGCTTTTTGCTTAAATTTATCCTGCCTAACTCGTCTATCCCCACCACCTTGACCTTGACCTCATCCCCGACCTTGACTACATCCTCTACATTCTTGATGAAAGTAGCAGATAGCTCGGAAACATGCACCAGGCCTTCTTTGCCGGGGGCGATCTCGCAAAAAGCTCCGAACGGCATTATACGTTTTACTTTACCGGTATATACGCGGCCGACTTCTACATCATCGGTTATTGCCTTTATCATATCTATCGCTGCCTTGGATTTGGAGGATTCGTTAGAAGCTATAAGCACGCTGCCGTCATCCTGTATATCTATGCTTGCCCCTGTTGCGGCGATTATCTTTTTAATGGTTTTTCCTCCCGGGCCGATCAGAGAGCCTATCTTCTCCGGATTCACCTTGATGACCTCTATGCGCGGGGCCTGGGCGGATAATTCTTTCCTCGGGGATGCCAACGCCTCTTTCATTTTGCCAAGGATGAACTCTCTTGCCTCTTTAGACTGCAGGAGGCATTTATTTAAAAGCTCAAGAGATATACCGTCTATCTTCAAATCCAGTTGTATCGCGGTAATCCCGGATTTTGTGCCTGCTACCTTAAAATCCATATCCCCAAAATGATCTTCAAGGCCGGTGATATCGGTTAAGATAACCGACTTATCCCCTTCCTTGACCAGCCCCAGCGCTACGCCGCCTACCGCGTCCTTTATGGGAACGCCGGCGTCCATCAATGAGAGGGTAGCAGCGCATACGGTAGCCATGCTGGAAGAACCATTAGACTCAAGGATCTCAGAAACTACCCTTATAGTATAAGGAAAAGCATCTTTTGAAGGCATCACCGCCAGAAGCGATTTCTCAGCTAACGCGCCATGGCCTATCTCTCTGCGTCCCGGGCCGCGCAAGGGCTTGGTCTCCCCTACGCTAAAAGGAGGGAATGTGTAATGCAACATAAATGTCTTGTTCCTTTCCCCTTCCAGCGCCTCAATAAGCTGTTCATCTTCTCCGGTTCCCAGGGTAGTAACAGCCAGGCTCTGCGTCTGTCCGCGCGTAAACAGGCTTGAACCATGGGTACGGGGCAATACAGGGACATCGCAGGTGATCTCGCGAATATCCTTGAAACCGCGCCCGTCTATACGCGTATTTTCATTTAATATCTTATTACGCACCTGTTTCTTCTCTACTTCAACCAGCGCGGCCTTGATATCTTCGGCTAAATATCCGTCAGGAGTAAGTTTTGATTCCAGGTCTTTGGATAACAGGCCAACTTCTTCCTCGCGTTCTTCTTTCTTGCTTAACTTATATACTTCCTTTAATTTACCGCCGGATAACTCTTCTACTTTAGACTGCAGGGCAGGATCTATCTTCTTGCATTCAACAGTTGCTTTGGGTTTTCCGTATTTTTTGGCGAATTCACCCTGTATCTCAATGATAGCCTTGAGGTCTCCCGAACAGAATTTTAACGCTTCCATGACATCCTGTTCGGATATCTCCTTGGATTTGGCCTCCAGCATAACTATGCCTTTATTATTAGCTACCGCGACTATATCAAGGTCTGATTTTTCCAGCTGCTCGTACGTAGGATTAAGGATAAACTGGTTATCAACGCGCCCTACCCGGCAGCACGCCAGGGGCCCGTTAAAAGGTATGTCTGATATAGATAAAGCCGTTGATGCTCCGATAACCGCCAGGATATCGGGGTCATTTTCTCCATCACTGGAAAGAACGATCGCTATCACCTGGACATCATTCAGGAACCCATCAGGGAACAGCGGGCGTATAGGCCGGTCGATAAGGCGGGCGGTCAATATCTCGCTTTCCGAGGGCCTGCCTTCTCTTTTAAAGAACCCCCCCGGGATCTTGCCTGCGGCATAGGTCTTCTCCTGGTACTCTACGGTAAGAGGAAAAAAACCCTGCCCCTCCCTGACCTCTTTAGACATACAGGCGGTAACCAGCACCACGGTGCCGCCATATTGGACGACAACGGAACCATTAGCCTGTTTAGCCATCTTTCCGGTCTCGAGAACTAACTCGTTATTGCCGAATTTTGTTTTCATCAGATTATCCTTCGCACTTTTATTACGTTATTAGGGACAATAAGAAGCCGGGCTTACTTTCTCAAGTTAAGCTTTTCTATCACTTCTTCGTATTTCTTTACATCCCTATCCTTGAGATAATTGAGGAGCCTGCGGCGCCTCCCTACCAACATGAGTAGGCCGCGGCGAGAATGGAAATCCTTCTTGTGGTCCTTGAAATGGCCTGAAAGATTGTTGATCCTCTCTGTTAATATCGCTACCTGCACCTCAGCTGAACCGGTATCTCTTGAATGGACCTTGAAACTGTCGATAATCTCTTTCTTTTTTTCTTTAAGCAAAACCAAACTGATTCACCTCCTCCTGTAATTATTTTGAAGTATTATAACTTACTTTATAATACAAGTCAATATAATATGATATTAATTTTATTTCGCGGATTTCAGCTTTTCCCAGACAAAAATAATGAATTTCCCCAGCAGCCAGATCGCCAATACCACAAAAATTAACCCCACTACGACCCTCAGGAAAAATCCGAGCACTATGAGCAACGGGAAAAGCAACACGCCAAGGCCTGAAAGCAATGCCGCGGCCATAATAAATATCAACCCCACTAAAAATGCCTTCATAACTTGATACCTCCTCTCTCTATGCGCCTTACGGCACAGGGTCACCTGGAAGCCGCGTAAGGACAGATCTGGTTATAAGCGCAATACGTGCAGGCCATATAAGCTGGTGTAGCGGAAAAATGCCTGTTACGTATGCCTCCGGAGACCTCCTCTATCTTATCCTCTACCTTCAAAAGGTCGCTATCCTGTATCTGATATGACCCTGTTATCCCGGATTCCAGAAAATACAACTTAACGGCCTTTGGGAGTCCGCCAAAGATATTCCTATAGGCGAGGGCGTAAAGGGCAAGCTGCATGCTATCTTTGGTACGCTTATCCGCCTCTTTTTGGGCCTTGATCTCGGAGGTTTTAAAATCCATAATCACGGCTTTCCCTTCTTCCATATCCACCCTGTCAAAGCGGCCGGTGATCTTATTGCCTTTAAGTATGAATGAAAACTCTTTTTCTATGTATGCCGGATTTGAATCCAGCCTCTCTTCATCATTAAAGAACCTTATCAGCGCCTGCTGCCCGATACGGGATCGCTCCTCCTGGTGCTTTTCATCCAGGAACCCCTGCGGGTCAAAGCTATCGCTGAAGGCGTTCAGTAGCCCCGAAAGCGCCATCTTCTTGCCGGACATCTTGAATTGGAAATATTTGGTAACGGCTTCATGCATCGCCCTGCCGTATATGACCGTATGGTGCTCCATTATCGGTACGCGCAGTATATTCACATATTTATACTTTAACGGGCAGGTCAGGTAATCATCTATATGGTAGTAGCTCAACGATATGAGTTTATTTTCGGAGACAGCAGAGGCCTTGGGGGCTGAAGATCCTTTCTTCGAAGCAAAGCGTTCTATCGCCTCAATGGCGCTGGCTTTCTTCTTCTCCGGTTTTTTAATCTCCTTCCCCTGGGCTTCCATAACAAACTGGCTGATACGCCTTAAGCGGCTCCCGCCATAATCGGAAGCGCTGGTAAAATATAACTCTTCTTTGGCGCGCGTCATGCCTACATAAAAGAGGCGGCGCTCCTCCTGGATATGAAAATCCCCTCCCGGCAAAACCTCTTTTATCAGTCGATCCGGCAATTCTATCTGCTGCCTGCGGCGAGGCCATGGGAAACGCCCATCCACAAGGCCCACCAGAAAAACCACCCTGAATTCCAGTCCTTTGGCCTTATGAATAGTAAGGATATTCACCGCGTCGCAATCAATATCCGCCTCTACCGTCGGCGGGTCATCCCCGGCATCTATAAGCAGGTTAAGGTAATTTACAAAGCTTATAACGCGGTCCTCACGCGCGACCAGTTCAAAATCCCGCACGATATTAAAGAACTTAGCGAGATTCTGTATCTTCATCTCATTCTCTGAAGTCGCTTCTTTTGTCAGATTTTTCAGGAAACCGGTCTCGGTCAAGAAACTATACAATAGGCGCCCGGTTGTCTCATCGCGTGAGATCTTAAGGAACTTTTTCAGATCCGCAAGGATCTTGTCCACCTTCTCCCTTGTCTTTTCGCCTAGATCTTTTAACTCCGGTATGGCGCTTAATCCCTCAAATACCAGGTATAACGGTTTATTCCTGCGTTTGGCGTAATGCGAGCATAACCCGAGTTCAGCAAGATCTAACTCATAAACCTGAGAGCTGGCCAGATAATAGAGGCTGAGTGAATCAGAAGGGTTAGCCGCCACGCGCAGGAAGTTTATGCATAACTTTACTTCTTCCCGGGAATACAACCCCTGGTTACCGCTGAACTGCCAGGGGATATCCTGCATATTCAATGCCTGCAGGAAACTTTGGGCGTCAGAGTTAGAGCGCACCAGGATCGCGAAATCGCGGTATTTGAAACCTCCCGATCCCGCCTTATCTTTTATTATTCCTGCCACACTATCGGCTTCAGTAGAATTAGTGTCAAAATGCAGGTGCTCAACCGGTTTACCCTCTTTGCCCGCTGCGATAAGACGCTTATCTATATTCGCCTTGACTTCAAAGCGTTCGGGATTATTGTTTTGTATAAGGCGGTAGGCGCTATCCAGTATAACCTGCGAAGAGCGGTAATTACGCACAATATTCACCTGCCTGGCCTTCGGAAAATCATTTATGAAATTCAAAAGATTGGAATACGCCGCGCCGCGGAAGCGGTAAATACATTGGTCATCATCTCCGGTAACCGTAATATTGCTCGCCTCTCCAGCCAATAACCTTGCCAGCTGATATTGGGCAAAATTCGTATCCTGGAATTCATCTACCAGTATATATTTGAACTGTTCGCGGTATTTTCTTAATACCAGCGGATGCTCCCTTAAAAGCTTAAGCGCCAGGTAAAACTGGTTACCGAAATCCACAAGGCCCTCCCTGGCAAGCAGCTCCTGATAACGGCTATAGGCGCGCGCTACCTCCATCTGTTGCCTGGCCTCTTCTTTTAACGCCGGGTCTGCTTTCCCGGACTCTGCCTCCGCTATCAGCCCCTCGGCGTACCTGAGGTACTCTTCAGGTGAAAGGTCCTCATCTTTAGCGCGGCTGAATAATGATATCAACGCCTCGATAAAACGGGTAGGATCGGCTAATGGCCTGTAATAAGAAAGGTCAAATTCAAACAGGTGTTCACGGAAAAATACAGCTGCTTCGGGGCGCGTTAAAACCTTAAAGTCAGGGTCTAACCCCGCTACCAGGGCGTTTTCGCGCAGCAGCCTGTCCCCGAAAGCGTGGAAGGTGGATATCCATATATCCGTATAACCGTAGGGGACCATTATATCCACGCGCTCCTGCATCTCCTTTGCCGCTTTATCGGTAAAGGTGAGCGCGAGTATCTCCCCTGTTTTCGCCAGGCCTTCGGATATAAGCCAGGAGATCCTGCGGGTAATAACAGTGGTTTTGCCTGTGCCGGCGCCGGCAATAATAAGCAGAGGCCCGTCTTTATGCGTTACGGCCTCCAATTGCTCCTTATTCAATCCTTCCAATATCTTATCCATACCTAAATAAATAGTGTAAAGCGGCGCTGGAGAAAAATACACAAACCAGACCGCTTTATATTTATTATACTTGACAAGGGGCTATTTTCAAGTATACTTTAATCTTTACACAGGAGAATAACTATGCTGAAACAATGCGCTATATGCGGAAAATCTAAAGGGGCAGGAAAAAGCGTTGTGCGAAAGGGTATGGCCAAGCAAAAAGGCGGTACAGGCAGCAAGATAGCCCGCTCCACCGCGAGGACATTCCATCCCAACCTTCAAAAGATCCGTATCATTATCAACGGACGCCTGCAAAAAGCGTACGTGTGCACCAAATGCATCAAAAAGGGCGTGGCTAAGAAGCTTTGACCTTACCGGAAAAATATATCTTTCCCTTCTAACAGAACCGTCCCCCTACCGTGCCAGTCGTCTATCCTCGGGGTATATACCAGGTCAAAACTATCCGCGTTCATAAGGCTGCCTTTGAAGGCCCCCATCCCAAAACCTATCGCCTCAAGCGTGATATCGCCGTCCGTAACCCAGAATTTCAGGGTATCCCTGCTCAATACCTGCGGTTCTCCCCTGACCTTAAGCCCTCTCGTATAAAATAACGGCTCGGGATTTCCCGTGCCAAAAGGCTCCATCCCCCTGAACTCTTCTATTACCTTTTTATCGAGATCAGCCAAAGACAACTCCATATCTATATCAATACCGGGTAGCAGGTCCTCAAGGGCCAGCTTCTCTTTCGCCAAGCAATTGATCTTATTCCTGAATTCTATTATATTATCGCTGGTTATGATCAGGCCGGCGGCATGGCTGTGCCCTCCGAATGTCTTAAGGCAATCCTTGCATTCAAGGAGCGCCTCAAAAAGATGGAAATTCTTTATAGAGCGCCCGGACCCCTTGCATATACCTCCTATCTTGGATATAACTATAGTGGGCCTGTAAAATTTATCCGCGAGCTTTGAAGCCACTATCCCCAGGACGCCCTGATGCCAATCCTCCTTGGCGATAACGATTATCTTATGCTCCTTAAAGTTTATCTCGCGGTCTATAAGATCGTTCGCTTCCTCCATTATTTTTTCTTCTATTTTCTGGCGCCGGCGGTTCAGCGTTTCTATCGCCTTGGCAAGAGTCATAGAATCTTCATCCTCGCGGCTTAAAAGCAGTTTCAGCGCGGTCTCCGCGGTATCCACTCTCCCGCTGGCGTTGATGCGCGGAGCGAGTATATAACTCACAGATACCGATGTTATCCTTTTTCCTTTTATGCGGCTCGTCTCTATAAGTGCCTTGAGGCCCGGGCGTTTGGTATGCGTGAGCTTTACCAGTCCTTCCTTTACGATCACGCGGTTCTCACCCGTCAAGGGCGCCACATCCGCTATCGTGCCCAGGGAAACAAGATCCAGCTCTTCAAGCAGCTTGCTTCCGCTAAGCGCCTGGCAAAGTTTATAAGCCACTCCTACCCCGGCGAGATCCCTGTATTTATAACCGCTGCCCTTCACTTTAGGGTTTATCAGCGCGGAGGCGGAAAGGGGCACTTCATTATTTACCGGCTCATGGTGGTCGGTCACTATTACGTCTATATTATGCTTCCTTAATTCCTTTATCTCTTCACTATTGCCTGTCCCGCAGTCTACAGTGATCAAAAGCGATATATCCTTTTGTTTCGCGAAAAGAACGCTGTTCCTGTTCAATCCATAACCTTCGTTTATCCTGTGCGGGATATAATGGAGCGCCTCAACCCCGTTTCTGGCAAATGCCTCCTTAAGGAGCGTAAGGGCCGTCAATCCGTCAACATCATAATCTCCAAAGATCATTACTTTCTTTTTGTTTTTAACAGCGCCTTT
Source organism: Candidatus Omnitrophota bacterium (assembly GCA_041653955.1). Classification (GTDB taxonomy): domain Bacteria; phylum Omnitrophota; class Gorgyraeia; order Gygaellales; family Profunditerraquicolaceae; genus UBA1562. The sequence continues at coordinate 16,863 of JBAZEH010000021.1, forward strand.
GATAATACCGACCGCCTTCTGCATATCGGTAAACGCATAAGGGTCCAAAAGACGGTCAGGCACAGGGTTAAGGAACTCTTCGGCTTCCTGCGGGTTCTTGATACCGCGGTTTATCAGCAACTGGGCAAGTATATTAGAAATATCCAGCTCTCTGCTTAAGGTATTTTGCAGGTCAATATTCGGGGAAGTAATATTTAATATTTTGTGGCTGCGCACTATCAGAAAACTACATTTTCTCCGGCCTTGACACGCCAAGCAGGTCCAGTCCTGAAGCTATAGCGAGTTTTGCGCCTTTGATAAGGGCTAACCGTGCCTGGGTGAGTTCTTGATCATCCCCTAATACGCGGTGCTTATCGTAGAATTTGTGGAAAGTCTCGGAGAGCGCCTGTAAATAAACGGTAAGCATATAAGGATCAAGGGTAGTATAACAGATATTCAATATAAACGGGAACTGCCATATCTTCTTTATCAATTCTATCTCTTCGTTCTCTTTCAAAAAGCTTAAATCCGCCTTTTTAAAGGATATCCCGGCAGGGCTATTCTGCAGGATACTGCATATCCTGGCGTGCGCGTACTGGACATAATAAACGGGGTTTTCCGAGGTATGTTTCTTGGCGATATCCAGGTCAAAATCCAGGTGGCTGCTCGTGCGGCGCATAAGAAAAAAGAATCTTGACGCGTCTACGCCGACCTCATCAAGGACCTCCCGTAAAGTTATATACTGCCCGCGGCGGGTAGACATTTGCACGGGCTTGCCCTCCCTGAAAATAGAGGCCAGCTGCACAATGATAATTGAAAGTGAACCAGGGTCCTTGCCAAAAGCGTTGACCGCCGCCTTAAGCCTGCCTATATACCCGTGATGGTCCGGGCCCCAGAGATTTATTAGCCATTCGAACCCCCGCTTGAATTTATCCTGGTGATAAGCGATATCCGGGGCAAGATATGTATAGCTGCCGTCGCTCTTCACCACCACCCTGTCCTTATCGTCGCCAAAGAGGGTGGATTTAAACCATAAGGCGCCATCCTGTTCATATAAAAATTCTTTCTTCTTCAGGAGTCCAAACACCTCATCTATCTTCCCGCTCTTCCTTAGCTTCTTCTGGCTGTACCAGTAGTCAAACTTCACGCCAAAATCCTCAAGCTCCTTTTTTATTATACCCAATATGTGCTCTACGCCGAATTCAGAGAAATCCTTCACCTTAAGCCCGCGTTCCCGTATCTCTTTTGCCATATCATAGATATACTCCCCCTGATAATGGTCTTCCGGGAACTCAATCTTTTCTCCGGATAGCTCCTTAAGCCTTAGCTCTATGGAGTTACCCAGTATATTTATCTGGTTTCCTTCGTCGTTAAGGTAATACTCCCTCTTTACGCTAAAACCCAGGCACTCAAGCACGTTAGCCAGCGCGTCTCCCGCCGCCGCCTGCCTGGCGTGGGCGACCGATAACGGCCCGGTCGGGTTAGCGCTCACAAATTCAATAAGCACGCGCTTTCCCTTGCCGATATCCGTTCTTATGAAGCCTTCCCCCTTGGAGATTATACCGCGCAGGTAACCGTGAAAATATGCCTCGCTTAAATAGAAATTAAGAAAACCCGCCCCTTCAACCTTTACTTCCTTTATATGGCCCTTTAGCGGCCCATCCTTAAGATGCCTGTTTATCTTTTCCGCGATAGAATCCGCTATCTCGCGCGGAGATTTGCGCGCCGGTTTGCTCAATCTGAACGCCACATTGGTAGAAAGGTCCCCATAACGGGTATCTTGCGGCAGGTCAAGGTATAAAAAACCGTCATAAGCCTTATCCAGGCCCAGCTCTTTCAATGAATCATTTATCGCTGTCTGCAACAGTTCTTTGATATCTTTTTTCATCTTATCTTTGAATAGCATTTTTCGGCGAGCGTTAAACCCCCGCCCCTTGGTGGAAGGGGCGGGGAGATCTGCGAGAGGAAATAACGAAAAGGAAGAAAGATTACTTCTTTTTGCTTCTTGGTATCCTTACACGCTTAGCATCAGACCAGAGCCTCTCTAAATTATAAAACTCTCTCACCGGCTCATAAAAAACGTGCGCCACTACAGATGAAAAATCCGCGACTATCCATCCGGACTCATCGTTAGCGGAGACCTTAGAGAGAGGTTTTATCCTGTCTTTGGATAAGTCTTCTTCTATATATTGCGCTATGGCATTCGCCTGTCTCAGGGAGGTCGCGCTCATAATGACAAAATAATCGCAAAAACCCGAAACGGCGCGCATATCAAGAATAACTACCTTCTTGGCCTTTTTAGACTTAGCAAGCTCCGATACACGCAGTGCTATCTTCTTTGCTTCTATTATTACGTGCCTCCTTATGGATACCAAAAAAAACAGGTGCCTTAAGCTATTATTTCTTTCCTAAGATCCTGTACATACCCGTGCCGCACTCAGGGCATTTTCCCTTTGCCGCTAAACGGCCGTTCTTCATGGTGACCTTCTGTTCGTCTTTCATCTCTTTTGTTTTCTTGCACTTCACGCAATATCCCTTTTCTGCCATTTCTCCTCCTTTTGGTTGATCCCGCTACCTCTGGCAGGATGCCCATCATAATATTGGATTATGGTATCATATGTTAATTTACGTGTCAATTAATTCTTATCTAAATCGTACTGCGAGTGTTTTTCTTCTATCTCGCCAACGATCTCTTCAAGCAGGTCTTCAAGCGTTACCAGGCCCACCGCCTTTTTATGTTCATTCACCACTATCGCGATCTGGACCCTGTCTATCTGGAATCTTTTAAGCAGTTCGTTAACGCGCAAGGCAGCCGGTACATAGTATGGCTTATGCACGAGGTCATGCAGCACGAATAATTTCTTATCCCTTAACACATAAAGAAGGTCCCTCGCGTAAATTATACCTACAATATTATCCGGAGAATTTTCGTAAACAGGCAGGCGGGCGTGCCCCTCCTCCACAAAGACATCCAGCATCTCTTCTGCGTTAGAATTTATATTTATGGCGGTAATCTTGTCTTCCGGCACCATCACCTCTTCCACCTTCGTATCCCCGAATTCAAATATGCGGTGGAGCATTTTTCTCTCTTCGTCGCTCAAAACACCTTCCTCCTTACCTATCTCTATCATCATGCGCAATTCCTCCTCGGTGATGAGCGGTGATCTCTTGGTTGATTTAACCCTGAAGAGCTTGAGGATAAGGCTGCTGGTAGTAGTAAAGATAAGTATGATCGGATGGAATATCTTGATGAATACTTCCATAGCCGGAGCGGTAAATAACGCTACCTTTTCCGTGTGCTTGGTCGCCAATATTTTAGGGGTTATTTCGCATACGATAAGGACAAAGGCTGTTGACACGAACGTGGACACAATCACGCCTAAGTGATAACCTAATATATGGACGAATATGGCGGTAACGACAGCCGATATAGCGATATTAACGAAATCGTTTCCGATAAGGATCGCGGCTATGAATTTATCTAATTTTGTTACCAGGCGGTGAATATTCTGCGCATGTTTCACCCCCTTCGCTATCATATTACGCAGGCGTATCTTGCTTAAGGCTATAACGGCCGTCTCCGAGGCGGAGAAAAAGAAAGACCCCAGCGCCAGCAGCATAAGAAATAACAGGATTATAGGCAGGGGGATGAGAAAAGGCATTATATTAATTCAATCTTAGTCTTTCGTAGATGTTGTTTTTGATACTCTTTAAGGGGCCTATAACGGCAAGGTTCATGTTCTCTTCCCTGAATATCCTTCCGGCTGCCGCGCGTATATCCTCGCGGCTTATCTTATTTACCTTATTTATCGTATCTTTCAGGGAATGAACTTCATCAAGCGTAGAGATGGATTCCCCAAGCCACAGCATATGGTCTAATGTCTCTTCCAGTGAAAGCGCAAGCTGCCCCAAATAAAATTCTTTCGCGCGCCTGAATTCATCCCTGCTTACCAGCTCGCGCCTGATCTTGCCTAATTCCTTCAGGATAAGGCCGAGAGAATCCTCAACTTTACGGTTATCTATGCCAGCGTGGACTATAAAGGCCCCCGTATCCTTGAAATACTTCGCCTGCGTGCCTATCTCATACGCAAGCCCCCTCTTCTCCCTGACCTCATTAAAGAGCCGGCTGGACATATTCGCCCCCAATATTATATGCAGGAGAGTTTGATCGTATCTTGCGGGATCGCTTCTTTTAACGCTATGGAATCCGAGCGCCAAATGCGTCTGCTCGGTATCCTTATGCAATAATTTTAATTGCGGGCGGCGCTGCGACTCTCTTACAGGAAGAAATTCATTAACATCCTTTCTCTTAAGGCGGGAGAATATATCCCTTACCCCGCCTACCAATTTATCATGTTTCAGCAGGCCTGCGGCGCTAATCACCATATTGGAAGGGGCATAATAATGTTTTTTGAATGAATCCAGCTTTTCTTTATTTATCCTTTTTACCGACTCTGATGTGCCGGCAATAGGCATACCCAGGGGCTGATCAGGCCATAAGAGTTCATCAAGCAGTTCATGAACATAACTCTGCGGAAGGTCCTTATACATCTTTATCTCTTCCAGGATAACGGTCCTCTCTTTTCTTATCTCATCAGGAAGAAGCAGCGAGTTCACGGACATATCACAAAGGATATCCAGCGCCAGGCCCAGGTGGCGATATGGCAGTTTAACCAGGTAGCAAGTCAGCTCTTCGGAAGTAAATCCATTCAGAGAACCCCCTACCCCTTCTATGGATTCCTTTATCTTGCGGCAAGAGTATCTCCTGCTCCCCTTAAAGGTGAGATGCTCAAGGTAATGGGCTATCCCTTTATTTTCACGGGACTCATTCCTGCCGCCCACTTTTATCCATATGCCTATGGCGACAGACTGCATCTTCTTCATAGGATAAGTAATTATCCTTAATCCGTTATCTAATGTAGTCTTTTTATACATTGGGGTTATACTGCCAGGTTAGAAACGAACCGGCAGACATTTTTGACCAGGCCGGGCTTGCCTATATTCCTTTTGATCTCTTTGACTATGGCGCTGCCTACTATCACCCCGTCGGCTATCTTGTCTATCGCCTTTACCTGTTCAGGGCGGGACACTCCGAATCCGACACAAACAGGTTTATCAGCGATCTTTTTGACCAGCTTCAGGTTAACCGCCAGATCACATGGAAGGGCCTGACGGGGGCCTGTAACGCCTGTCAATGAAACGTAGTAGATAAAACCGCGGGATGCCCTGGATACGAACTTAATGCGCTCGCGCGTGCTCGTCGGAGAAAGGAAAAATATCGTATCTAAGCCGTATTTATTGGCTGATCTCATAAAAACCGCCCCCTCTTCAGGAGGAAGGTCCGGTATGATCACTCCGTCCACTCCGCTCTTTACGGCTATGCGCGCGAACTTATCTTCGCCGAAACAGAACACGGGATTGTAGTAAGTCATCAGGCAGATAGGTATATTTACAAACCCCCTCACGCCTTTCACTAAATTCAATATATCGTTCAGATTTACCCCTCTCTTCAAGGCTGCCTGCGATGAATCCTGTATAATAGGCCCGTCCGCCAAAGGGTCGGAAAAAGGCACGCCCAGCTCTATAATATCCACCCCTGAACCGGGAAGCTCCAATATCAGCCTCCTGGTAATCTCAAGGTTAGGATAACCCGCTGTAATAAAAGCGATGAACGCCTTTTTATTCTGTCTTTTTAACGCGCTAAATTTACGGCTGATGCGGCTCATATCTTAAGGCTCCCTACAACTATATCCAGGTCCTTATCCCCTCTGCCGGAGAGACAAAGGATAATAGTAGAATTCCTGCGTATACCTTTCATCCTGGTCAGATAGAATATCGCGTGACTGGGCTCTAAAGCGGGGATTATCCCTTCTGTTTCGGATAGCATTTTGAACCCTTTCAATGCTTCTTTATCATTCACCGCCACATATTTTGCCCTGCCGGTCTTATTATAATACGCGTGCTCCGGCCCTACGCCGGGATAATCAAGCCCCGCGGCAATAGAATGCGCTATCTTTACCTGGCCGAACTTGTCTTCCAGGAGGCCGGATTTAGAGCCATGCAATACTCCCGTATCTGCGACTACCAGGGTAGCTGCGTGCTTTCCTGATGAGACTCCTGTCCCTCCCGCTTCAACTCCGATAAATTTTACCTTTTTATCATTATAAAAAGGATAAAATAGCCCTATGGAATTACTGCCGCCGCCTACGCAGGCAACAAGATAATCCGGCAGTTTACCTTCTTTCTTCAATATCTGTTTTCTTGCCTCGCGTCCGATCACGGACTGAAAATCCCTTACCATCATAGGATACGGATGCGGGCCGACCACAGAGCCGATTATATAATGCGTAGTGCGCACGTTGGTAACCCAATCCCTTAGCGCCTCGGTAGTAGCGTCCTTTAATGTTTTTGAGCCGCTCTTAACAGGCACTACCTTCGCGCCCAAAAGTTCCATCCTGAAAACATTTAGCCTCTGCCTCTCTATATCATCTTCCCCCATATATATATCACACTCAAGCCCGAACATCGCCGCGACAGTAGCGGTAGCGACTCCATGCTGCCCTGCTCCGGTCTCGGCTATAATACGCCCCTTTTTCATCCGAAGCGCAAGCAGGACCTGGCCCAGGGTATTATTTATCTTATGGGCCCCCGTATGCAGGAGGTCTTCTCTTTTAAGGTATATCTTTTTTATCCCTAAGGACCGGCTTAAATTTTCTGCAAGATACAGCGGGGTGGGACGGCCTGCGTATTCTTTCAGGTAATAGTCAAATTCCTGGATGAATTTCTTATCCCCGCGGGCCTTTCTATACTCCTTCTCCAGCTCATCAAGGGCATAGATAAGCGTTTCAGGGACATACCTGCCGCCGAATCCGTCGAAGTGTCCTTTTTTATCCGGTAAGCTCATATTATTAACCTCTTTATCTTTCTGATACTAACGCACTATTATAGATAAAAAAACAAGAGGTGTCAATTTGATATGTTGCGGTACAACCGGAAGGCCGGCTCTCCCCTCTCATCAAAGAATTCTTTATCTAATTTATAATATTTCTTCAGCAGGCCGCTCAAGATAATAAATTTCTCCGGAGGGTATTTGCCGTAATAACGGTGCCCGCCCGTGCTTGTGTCTATAATAAACAGGGGCAGCCCATCCGCCATCTCCTCCTGAAATATCTTCCATCCCATAGGGATTATGAATTCAGAGGTATCCATATCGCGCCCGATATTTGTCCAAGGTATCAACCCGGTCAGAAAATTGCAGTTTATATAGCGTGAGGCAGGCAAGCGGTCAGCCTCGCCGTAGATTTCCGGGTAACACCCCCAGACGAATATCTTGTCAACTTTAGAGCTATTCTCTCTGATATATCCTGTCAATTCGCCGGCCGGCCCGGAGATACCGATAGTTTCCTCGCTCCTGCCAAGCAGCTCCCATAAATACAGCCTGTCGTGGAATTTAAACAACGCGGCCAGCGCCAGCAGCGCCGCTACAATCAACAGCATAGCCCTGTATCTGCTCTTTATATATACAGCCCTCCCTGCCGCAAGGCATAAAGGGGGCAAGAGCATAATAAAATAATGGCTGAAGCCCCTTCCGGAATAAGTAATGCCCAGATAAGAAAAGAAAGCCCATGAAAATATATAGGCCTCTATAAACAATTCTTTATCGGGTTTCCTTGAACCGGATATCCGCCTGATAAGAGAAAATGCCCCCGCCGCGAATAATAACAATAACGCCGCGTTTACCGGGAAAAAGCGAGACCCTGCGGAGAAGATACTCCCAAAGAAAGACCTGAACCTGTCCAGCGCGGATATGGCGGGGACGTAAAATCCGTTATGGTACTCCCAAAACCAAAACCAAAGATCGCCGAATGCGCCGTTAATATAAAAATAAGCCGCTGTTATCGCTGCGACTGAAGCAAAACCGGACAATATCAGTATGGCGGCCTTCCCCGTTTCTCCCTTGCCCTTGCGAAAAATATAAGTGAAGAGAAAAACAAATAATAACGCGTGCAGGTAATTAAAGGCGGCGATCTGCTTTGAAAAGAAAGCCAAACCTAAAGCAAAACCGCTTAAAAAGATAAACAGGCGCCTGCCATTAAGAAAATATTGCAGCAATAAATAAACTCCGATAATACTGAAGAAAACAGCTGGCCACTCCGTATAAAAAATAAGAAACTCGTAATCATTATCAAGGCTGGAAAATATGGCGAAAAATAAAGCCGCCAGATAACCGGCCCCTTTTCCCCATAAGCGCCTGCCTGTAAGATAGAGGAAAAAACATATCGCTGCCAGCAGGAATATCAGGGCGGTATGGACCGCGGCCATATTATTAGGCCCGAATATGGAAAAAATAAATGCGTATATATAAGGGGTAACCGGGCCGCAGGGGTCGGCGGCATCCTTATACATCAATCCTCCATGCAATATTATATTCCCCGCTGCCGCGTATATCCCTTCATCTATCTGGGAGAACCGCGCAAGCGAAGCCGCGGGAACCCTGAATAATATAATAGGGATCAGCAAAACTGTTGTATATAATATCAGTCTTGACAGTTTATTCATCTTTAGAGGCTATTGCGAAGATTGTCGTCCCAAAAGGCAGGCCTAAACGGTTTGCTAAAGCGGCTTCAGCTTTGAATATAGCCTTCAGGGTATTATTCAGCCACTCCGGAGGCAAAACAACGGTATCGCTATGCATCTTACCTTTAGAGAAAAAATATTTCTTTATAAACCTGACCGACGCAACCAGAAAAAAAGAAGCAAAAAAGAAATAACCGGACTTATCTATTTTTAGCCCGCAATCTTCAGCCTCCCTCTCTAATGACGCCTTTGTATATCTCCTTAAATGACACAGCGCCTCATCATGCGCGCTCCAGATAAACCTGAAGGCGGGAACGGTAATTACTATTTTGCCGTTGTCTTTTAAGACCCTTTTCATCTCCAAGAGCGCATGCGGGGGGTAATAAATATGCTCCAACACATCAAAACAGGTTATGATATCAAAACGCTTATCTTCATAATTTATCTTCTCTGCCGATGACCGTGATACATTTACAAGCCCCCTCTCCCTGGAGAATTCTATCGCCTTATCCGATATATCTATACCGTAGGCCTCCCCGATCTTACTTAAAGATAACAGATTTATGCCTGTGCCGGTCCCGATATCAAGGATAAGGGGATTGTTTATCTTCAAAGACCTCACCAGCCCCATTACAAGTCCTCTGTGGCTTGCAAACCACCAATGGCGGTTCTCTAACTCAAACATATACCTGTATTCGTCAGCCCCGAAATATTTATCGCAGCAATTTACCGGGACACGGTGCCAATTCTTTATCTGCAGTATATTAAAGAACATTCTTACGGGTTCTAAAAAAAGGTTTATCTTCGCTCCATCTATATGCTGCCAGGAAACCGGTCCCTCCTTGACCTTATAACCCATCTTAAAGGCGAGATATAAGATCTCTATATCAAACCCAAACCCCTGCACATAACTACGCGAGAAAAGCGGCATGATAACATCTTTCCTGAACATCTTAAACCCGCACTGGGGGTCCCTGATATCCTTAAAAAGGATAAGATGCACGAGAAAGTTAAACGCTACACCTATGGCTTTCCTGTAAAACTTTATTTTTAAGCGCTGCCCCTCCCCTCTTAAGACCCTGGAGCCTATGAAAATATCATATCCCTCATCCAGATAATGCAGGTTCCTCCCTATCTCATCGGGAGATACCGAACCGTCCGCGTCAAGAAAAACGCATATATCCCCGCAAGAATTCAAAAGCCCTGTCTTGACCGCGCTGCCTTTTCCTCTGTTTTTCTTGAGCCTGACCACCTTAAGGCCGCTTAATTTGGCGGAATAAGACCGCGCTATTTCAGGGGTATTATCGCTGCTTCCGTCAT
>JBAZEH010000022.1:0-25303 GCA_041653955.1 Candidatus Omnitrophota bacterium
TCTCTGTAGCAAATACCCTACCGCTGCCTTTTAAGGCCTCGGCGAAACGGAAGGAGAATATCCCTGTGCCCGCGCCTATGTCAAGTATATCCATGCCGGGCCTGATGTTAAGGGCTTTGATGATGCGGCTTGTGTTATAACCGGAAGAATATTCTTTTTCCATAGAGACTATATGTAACTTTACTGACTTTGCCTGTCTTGAAATCATGCCTTGTTCTTCGGCCTGGATATCCCCTCCCTTACTTACCTCCCCCCCTACGGGAACGAATTCTACCGAGGCACTGCCTTTATCTACATCCACTACCAGAAAATGGAGACATGGAGATTGGGGATATCTTTTTAAGTAACAGGGCAGTGACCTTGACAGTATATGCCTGCCATCATTATCCTTAAGCGTGAGGTATTGGAGGTTAGGGCCAAAGATATTCCTTACCTTGTTTTCGGCAAGAAAAGATATGGCCTTACCCCACTCAATATCTTCCTCGAACCAAGGCTGTTGGTGCGTGAATACAAAGGCGTTATTGTACGGCCGGGAGCCTTTAAAGGCCTTCTTAAGCGCAGCGGTCTCTTTTTTGAAAGAGTTTTTATTATTATCTTCGGTATAGATAAAAAGGTTGCCTTGGTATTCAAACGGCATTCTTGCGTCGCGGACCGGTATCCCTGTTTCGCCCAGTATGCGGCAGATCTCCTGCCAATCTGCAACCATGGAGCTCTCTCCCGGTGCGTCTACCGTATCGGTAGAAACCAGCATAAAATCCGGGTTGTATTGTTTTGCTTTCTCTGCCAGGAGCGAATAGTCTTCGGCCTTTAGGATGCCGAAATGCATGCAGCCTAAGACGATAAAACGAAAGCTGCCAGGTTCCCGGGCATTAAGACATAAAGGGGCCTTTAGGACGAAAAAGGCGGAAAGCAGGAGTATAATAAGTCTGCTAGGCATAAGCTAAAGCTTCTTTTTGAATTCCAGAAAGAACCAATAGTTAGGAAAATCGTAACTTCTGACGAACTCGTATCCGGCTGCCTTAAGGGTGGATATAATATTCCCCTCTCCTTCATAAAGAAACTCTGGCCTATAAACAACCCCTATCGCCCTGGTCAATAATATCCTATTGAGCACATTCAGGCGTATCTTAGCTGTATAAATGAGTTCTTTTATATCCAGGTCAAAGGTACCGGCAGCATCAAGAAAAACTATCAGCCATTTATCCCGGTGGAGGCCGAAAGGCAGCGCGCTGAACTGCTTAGGCACACAACCCCCGGTTTCCCCCATGGTTATCTCTTCTTTTGAATAATGGTCCATCAGGTCGTTAAAAAGCCACCTGTCAGAGAGCATCCCGTTGAACTCCTGCGTTATTCTTATGCGTATATCGGAAGGGACATCCTCACCCTTCCAGCCCCTGATAAAATCACGGGTCTCTTGGCTCAGCCTGCGAAAGATAGGGAACCCATTAGACACCAAAGAGAGTGAACGGACTACATCCTTGAAGTTACCAAATTCTAATTGAACAAACTGAACCCCGTCCATATGATTTATCATATATAAATGGCCCGCATCCTTCAGCGAAGACCATAGCCCCCTGAAATACTCTTCTGGATCACGCAGGTACTGATAAACCTCGGATATAAATATTATGTCGAATGTATGCTCTTTGTAAAACGGATCCAGGCCTTCCGGCCGTACCATTACCGGAAAGATATTCTTGTGTTCATTATTTTGCAACTTTTCTTCGATACGCCCTATCATATCCGGGTCCACATCCGTAGCAAATACTGTTCCTCTGCCTTTTAAGGCCTCGGCGAAACGGAAGGAGAATATCCCTGTGCCCGCGCCTATATCAAGTATATCCATGCCGGGCCTGATCTTCATAGCCCTGACGATACGAGAAGGGTCTAAATAAATCATTTTAAGAGGACCCGTGTAACCTTGCGACTTCATCCTCTCTTCCTGCCTGCCAGGAGAATCGACTTCTAGCGTTGAAAATGATGGCATTACCTCCCCCCCTACAGGAACGAATTCTACCGAGGCACTGCCTTTATCTACATCCACTACCAGAAAATGGAGACATGGGGATTGGGGATATCTTTTTAAGTAACAGGGCAGTGACCTTGACAGTATATGCCTGCCATCATTATCTTTAAGCGTAAGGTATTGGAGGTTAGGGCCAAAGATATTCCTTACCTTGTTTTCGGCAAGAAAAGATATGGCCTTACCCCACTCAATATCTTCCTCGAACCAAGGCTGTTGGTGCGTGAATACAAAGGCGTTATTGTACGGCCGGGAGCCTTTAAAGGCCTTCTTAAGCGCAGCGGTCTCTTTTTTGAAAGAGTTTTTATTGTTATCTTCGGTATAGATAAAAAGGTTGCCTTGGTATTCAAACGGCATTCTTGCGTCGCGGACCGGTATCCCTAATTTATATATGGAACGCTGGAATTCTATTAACAATGGTTCCGCGGTTTTCTCTGCATGAAAATCAGGAGTATCAGGGTAAAATAATATAAAATCAGGATTATATCTCTTAACCTTTTCTGCTACCAACCTATAATCTTCTGGAGTAAACATGCCAAAAGGGTTAAAAGCAGCTAGGTGCAAGCACCCCAGCACGATAAAACGGAAAGATCCGGGTTCCCCGGCATAAACACAGAGAGGCGCCTTAATGAGAAAAAAGGCAGATAAAAGCAGGGTAATGAACCTGTTAGGCATAAGTTAAGGCTTCTTTCTAAACTCCAAAAAATAGTACTCCTTTAGGAAATCGTGGCTTTTTACTAACTCATAGCCGGCCGCCTTAAGGGTAGACATAGTCTTGTCTTTTAAATATGCGCGGTCTATCGTCCTGGTAATCCCGAATGCCTTAGTAAGTATAGTGCTGTTAAATATACGTAGCTGTCTTTTATCAATATCGGTGATTGCCTTCCTGTTTTTGTCGGCTACTCCGGATATATCAAGAAATACGAGCAGCCATTTATCCCACTTGAGGTTGTACGGGAAAGCCCCAAACCGGGCAGCTTCCTGATGCCCGCCGAGTCTAACAGCTATATCTTCTTTGGCACCATAATACTCCATCAGGTCGTTAAAAAGCCACCTGTCTGAAAGCATCCCGTTGAACTCCTGCGTTATCCTTATGCGCATATCGGAAGGGATGTCCTCACCCTTCCAGCCCCTGATAAAATCACGAGTCTTCTGGCTCAGCCTGCTAAAGACCGGAAAATCATCCCCCCTAGATGACAGGACCCTGGCTACCTGCTTAAAGTCTCCAAATTCCAGTTCTCCGATATCGGAGGTGTTAACAGGATTTATTATATACAATCTGCCCGCATCCTTAAGCGAAGGCCTTAGCTGGCGGAAATAAGATTCGGGATCTTCTATGCACAGGTATGTTTCGCACAGGAATATGATGTCAAAGGCGTGCTCCTTATAGAAGTGGTCAAGGCCGTTGGGAGTAACCAACACCGGTGAGATATTGCTTAAACCGGCATCCTTTATCTTGTTTTGCATATGGGCGATCATCTCAGGGTCTATCTCTGTGGCAAAAACGCTCCCCTTACCCTTTAATGCCTCGGCAAAAGGAAAGGCAAATACCCCTGTACCGGCCCCTATATCAAGTATATCCATGCCTGGTTTAATATGAAGGGCCTTTAATATGGGGGGCGGGCTTAATAAAGACCATCTTTCTGATGTTGTTAGAACATGGGATTTAATAAGTGCTTCTTGCCTATCGCGATGTTTATCATCCGTATTCTTTATAGTAACGAATTCTATCGAAGATCCGTGCTTATACGTATCTACCAGAAGAAAATGCATACAAGGTGATCCGGAACGCCTGTGGAAATAGCACGGCAGAGATCTTGAAACCACACAGACGCCATTCTTGTATCCCAGCGTAAGATATTGGAGGTTGGGGCCGAATATACCTGCTATCTTATTCTCCCTGAGTGATGCGACAGGGCCTGACCAGTCAAGAGAATCATCAAACCAGGGTGACTGTTGTGTAAACGCAAAGGCATTGTCGTATGATCTGTTTTTTGCGCAGGACCTCCTTAAAGAATGTAGCTCGCTTTCTAAAGAACGCTTGAACAGACCATGGCCGGGGAATATAAAAAGGTTGCCTTTATATTCAAAAGAACTGCTGCCATGCTTTAATGGTATCCCCGTTTTATTCATCAAACGGTAAAATTCCTGCCAGCCTACCGGTATAATCTCCTCCCCGGGGGCATCTACCGTATCAGAGAGTACTAATACGAAATCCGGATCACGCTCTTTTATCCTCTGCGCTATCAAGGAATATTCTCCGGGACCCAGCATAGCCAGATGCATACACCCGACCACTGCAAAACGCACAGGGCTGGTTTTATCTTGCGCGCAAACAGATAGCCGCATTATGGTGGTTGATAAAAATATGGTGAAGATAATACTTGCAACCTTATTGCGCATGGACATTTATTTAAAATGTGAGCCCTGATCTTGCAGCTATCTTTTTTATATATTTCTCCTGAGGCGCAAAACGATTGGTAGAATAGATCGGAAAATATTTTCTCAAGCCTGCTGGGGTGCCGTCATGGACAGTAATAGCGTTAGCCCCTGCCATCAAGCCTAAAAATTGGCCGCCCTTTCCGGCCTTCTCCAGAGAACTAGTGCTAGGTATTAATAGCCACGGATAGACAATCCTCATCAGCGCCATATAATTCAAGGCGATGCCAAGATCTCCGGCAGGTTCATCTTTATAATTAGAACTCTCCCCTGGGATAAATACCGAAGAGCTCGCCATAGTCAGCTTGAATTTAGATATAAGCAACAAATCTTCGGCTAAATCTTTTATACCCTGGCCCGGCAGGCCTATTATGTTTCCCGTGCCGACATCAAACCCCAGCTCAATCAACATTTCAATACAAGCGATACGCTCCTCTAATGAGCTGTCTGGTTTTATTTTCTTGTAAAGAACCGGATTTGATGTCTCAAACTTAAGGATGTACCTGTCCGCTCCTGAATCCCGTAGCTGCTTGTACTGTTTATGGCTCAAGTCTCCCAGGCAAAGTATAACGGTCAAATCATGAAATCTTTGTTTTATGCCGCTGACACACCTGCAAATATGGTCCACATATTTCTGCGACCTGTTTTCCCCTGACTGTATAAGGATGACCCGCCTTTTTCTGCCGTATATGTGCCCGGCTATCTCCATAAATTCCTTATAACCGATAACATACTTTTTCCCGCCATTTGCATAAGAATTTATGTTGCAGAAATTACATTGCCTCTGACAGATATTGGATACTTCTATCACGCTCCTTATTTCAGCTTCTCCTGTGGGAAAGCATTCCCTAAGCCTCTGTCTGGCTAGTTTAAACAACTCCTTACTTTCTTTGCCCTTAAACAATATCGCTTCACAAAGCAAATCTTTCGAAAGACTCCCTTCGGCAATATTTTGTAAAACAAACCTTTTGTTAAATTTAGGCATCTTATTAACCTGGCGAGATTGGGCTGTTCTCATGCCGGACTATACAGCCTATGGCAAACGGCTTTCTTTATTCCAAGCAAACACAACACTACTCTTGCGCCGCTGCATAATCGTTTGAAGTCATTGACGCTGCGGATCCTTCCGAGATGTTTTAAAATAGTTCTAGGATGAAAATAAAATCTTTGATATGCACTGCGCTGAATACGTTTCAAATGCCGGAAATCATTATAGGCCAACGGCACAAGAACTCTCCCTCCAAAGTCATATTGCGAGAAATCGCACGACTCCGTTAAATAGCCTTCATTCTTAAACTCGCTGCGCTCATTTGGCCACTTTGCGATGAAAAGTTGAACATAATCAATCCCGGCATGGCAGGCGAATGAAACACTGTTATAAACGTCTTTTGGCTTCTCCCCAGGCAACCCCATCATAAATGATCCGGTAACTTCTATGCCCTCATTCCTGCACCAGAAAACAGCATCTCTTATCTGTTGGCCCGTAATTCCTTTATTCACGCTCTTCAGTAGGCTTTCATTAGTACTTTCTATGCCAAAAAGTATATTCCAGCATCCTAACCGTTTCATTACGGAAAGAGACTCTGGGTTTACCTTATCGACCCTGGATAAGCATGACCATCTTGTGTTAATTTTGTTCTTCTTGAATTCCGATTCCAACAACAACAACCAATCTTTATCCGTATTAAATTGCTGCCCGAGAAATTGAATTTCCTTACAAGCATATCTTTCCCGGGCATAGACTATCTCTTCGGCGATCTTTCCGGGAGATTTTGTCCTGAATGGTTCTCCATTTGAGTTGCCATCCTGGCAAAAGATACATTTACCCCATAGGCAACCCCTTGTTTCAAATATCGGATAGGGCCCGGTATTCTTATACCTGTGCGGTACAATGGAGTACCTGCTTAAACCGATCAAGCTCCAGTCCGGGAATCCAATCCTGTCTATATTATCCGTTATCCTTACTCCGGTAAAAACAACTTCCTCCTTATTTTTATAAAGCAGGCCTCCTATGCCTGCGGGGTCCGCTTGCCTGTTTTTAGCGAGCGTTCTCATCAAATCCAACATAGTCTCTTCGGGGTCTCCTGCTATGTGGTAATCGATGCAGCCGTCTCCACGAAGATGCCTGCGGATGAATTCCGTGTCCTGCCTGCCAAAAGAAACAATTGTGCTATTAACACGGGACTTTTTAAGTCTCTGTATCAACGATAAAGCTGTCATTACCGGCACACACCTGTTAACCTCTGAAAGCGGCACCGCTATTACATCAGGCCCGTAATCTTTAACTTCGGAGACTATCGCTTCGAATGAAATATTCTCAAGAAAAGCATCGAGGACCCTGACATCAACCCCCCCATTTCTGATATAAGTTGCCGTGGAGACAGTAAGGCAGGGGAATGGCCTGGGGTTCACACCCATACTGCCCTTTTCGTTTAACGCAGGTAAAATAAATAATACTCTCATGCCGAATATTTCGATATCTTTGGGAATCCGCTTATTCCGTTATATCAACGCCCGCAATATCTGTATTTTCTGCTCTTATCGCCCCCCCCTGATTATATTCCAGCATCAACGGAGGAAGGTCTCTCCCCGGATAGCTTACCATGGCAAATATATAAATATCTCCCGATCCCCGGGGCACTTTCAAAGAATATTCTCCGGGTCCGGAGACGAGTAAAGAATTAACAAGTTTACCTAATTTATCCCGCGGCGCAGTTCTAGCTATTATGTTGATCTTTTGGCCTTCTTCAAAGCCAGGATATACCAACCTTCCAGAAATATTAACTGTCGGGCCCTGGTAGGTAGACATAGCCGCACTCGGCGGGAATTCATTGACTATCATATTTATATCGTTGATATCCGAAGAACCGACTATCAACGGATTCATCAAATATGCTCCCATCCTAAGAGAAGAGCTGGTAAAACCCATGGAACTATTGCCGGTTGCTGATAAATACACGGGCCCGGTATTCGGGCTTACTCTCAAAATATATTCTCCTGGGCCCGCAATATTTACTGAAGCAATAGGAAGATAAGCGGGGCCTGGACTAGCCTTGGCATTCACCGTTATCTCATCGCTCCCCCTGCAATCAGGACAAATAACCTCGCCCGAGATATTCACTGTAACATTGCCTACTGCCGATCCCGGATCATC
Organism: Candidatus Omnitrophota bacterium; assembly: GCA_041653955.1. Classification (GTDB taxonomy): domain Bacteria; phylum Omnitrophota; class Gorgyraeia; order Gygaellales; family Profunditerraquicolaceae; genus UBA1562. The sequence continues at coordinate 7,617 of JBAZEH010000022.1, forward strand.
TCCTTGCGCCAAACACTCTGCAAAAACAGATAGCGATACCAAGAATGCGCAAACAAAAAAAGCTAAAACTAAATTCCTCCTCATTCCATACCTCCTTCTTAACGTTACCATCTATCTTAAGCCATCAAAAAGACTATATACCGCTTAACCTACGCACAGCGACTCCTGCGAACCTGTCAAATCTAACCAAATGATTTCTGCATCTGTATCCTTACTAATAAATTATCCCGCGATATACTATATTCTGAGAATTGTGAACTCTTAATACTATTTTCTATCTCGTTTACAGTTAAAGCGGTCAAGCCGATCCCCGGTATCCGATGCCTTAAAAAGAGGTCCTTCAGATCCGCTATATTCTTTACACGCATATGTTCATATATGTATGCCTTACCGGAACTCTTGAGTATCCTATGTATCTCATTGAAAACAACGGTTGGGCGGTCAAAATGATGCAATGCTCCGTTAATAACCGCCAGGTCAAAAGACTGGTCCGCAAAAGGCAAGCTGTGGGCGTCGCCGCCGATAAAATGTATCCCCTTGTTGATATTGTTTTTTAAAGCCTCCCTGCGGGACAGCTTCAGTAAAGGGCTGGATATATCCAGCCCTACCGCGAATAGCCCCTCTCCGTTCATCTTCTTCATATCGATAAGGAATATTCCGCCTCCGCTACCTACATCAAGCACACTTTTTTCCCCGACCGACGAGAAATCGCTTAACAGGATCCTTCTGCCTACACAGGGGGCAGCGCATTTCTTTATAATAAGCTGGTAAAGCCACGCCAAGTATTCATAATAAATCTTTTCCTCTATAATCCTTAATAGTTTTAATCTCATTTTCTGCGGTCAAAGGCTGGCGCTCTTCGATTCTTCATTTTGCCGAATAAAACTTTAAGGCCGCCGCTTATAAGGATGCTGGCTCCATAAAACAGGAATTTAGGAGATATCCTTCCCCTTACCAGATTCCTGAGTATTATCTTTGGTCTCATGTAAAAGGAAAACATCGCCTTCCTTTGTATATTCTTTAATTCCTTGCTGTTCATCCCTTCCGGGGTATAAACCAGTTCCCCTGAATCAGAAAACCAGTCATACCAACTGTTAAATTTATCCAATTCTCCCAACTCCCCTTTCTTGCTTATATAAAGATCGAACAGTTCAGAGCCAGGATAAGGTATAGTTATATTGAACTTCACCAAGTCGCAATCAAGCTCTTTTGCGAAGCATATTGTTTCTTCACAACTCTGCTTGGTTTCTCCCGGCATGCCTAGCATGAATAACCCCAAGGTCATAATGCCGGCTTTTTTCGTGTACTTCATAGCTAATCTAGCCTGCTCTAAAGTTGTACCTTTCTTTAGCCCGCGCAGAATTTCGCTGTTACCTACCTCAAAACCATACATTATCAGGTACGCCCCGGCCTCTTTCATTCTTTTAAGAAGCTCGGGAGTAACCGAATCGACCCTCATTTCCGTAACCCACCTGACCTTCTTGTGCATCCCCCTTTTAATGAATTTATCGCAAAACTCCATTCCCGACTCAATCGAAAAAGGGAAGTATGGATCGGCAAACCCAAAATATCTCATTTTATACTTATCATGCATATATTCGATCTCATCGATAACGCTGTCCATCCTTCTATACCTGGGCCTCTTGTGTATCTTATCCTGGGTACAGAAAATACACCTATAAGGACAACCCCGCGATGCCTGGACAACTGATGCGACGGAATTATATATGGCGGCAAGCGGAACCTCGGTATATTTATGAAGTTTAAAAAGATGCATGGCAGGATAAGGCAGCTTATCCAGGTCTTCTATCGGCTGCCTGTCAGGATTATGATAGACTTTACCGCCGTCAAGGAAACTTATGCCCTTAATACCGCTAAACCCATTACCTTTCTCTATGCTGGAAACCAGCTCCAGCATCGTATACTCGCCTTCTCCACGCACCACTATATCGGCGGCCCCTTCCTTAAGCAGTTCGTCGGCGAATATTGAAGCGTGGATATTCCCCAAAACGATCTTTATCTTTTTATCATAATCCCTTATCCTGCGTGAAAGATTAGACGCATTATTCATAGTGGCGGTAAGACATGAAAAACCGACCAGATCCGGTTTCTCGGCAATTATTCTTTTGAACAGCTCGTCCTTATTTATTCTTTCCGCCACCTGGTCTATTACTTTCGCCGTTATCCCGTTCTGCTCTAAGACGGCCGCGATATAAGCTATTCCAAGCGGTATTATCGGGGTGAGAAATTCCCTCCTGGAGCGACGACTTGACTCTACGGTCTCTGAGTTCGGGTTCACAATAACTACTTTCATGCCTGACCTTTCTTCTTATCAAAAATATACCGCGAATAACTGAACATATCCCCTGAAAGCAGGGTATCAAGGCATTTTTTATAATTCGCAGCGGCCTTTTCATGCCAGGCGGGAGAGATCCTTATGCTTCTTTTGGCCACATCAGAACAATATCCACAATCATCGCAAGATCTCAAGTCGCAGCTTTCCCCCAGGAAATGCTCTATAAAGCCGTCTAACGAACGATTATCGATATGCACTTTTATCTCTCCCAACAGGCTCCTCGCCTTCAACAATGCCAGGATATTGACGCTGAACGGACGGAAGAAATATCTGAATTTATGCAATATGCCTGCCCTCTGAAAAACGATACTTTTCGACGGCCGCGAAAACAGGTCCAACAGATTACCGTCATAGCGCCCCTTGGTATAAGCCTCTACCGCAAGAATTATCGCTCCTGTCGTCATCGTCCTGTTCACAAGCTTAATGCTGTCAATACCTGCATCTTCATAGTAACGCACATCCTCAGGTCGTATCCATCCCGCGCGTATGAACTCTACAGGATCCTTTAATCTTATATAGTTGCAGGCTAACGTGCAATAATCAAATAGAAAACCTCCTCCATCCTGAGAGCCGTGTGAATTCAATACTGAGTGGTATATCGAAAAAGGACACTCGTATAGACAATCGAGATTAGCTATAAGCTGCAGCTCACATTTCAACGCCTGGCGCATACGGCGCAAAAGAGGGAAATTCCTGTTTACGCTTATTTCGGCAAGCGTAATACGATCAGCCCCTAACTCCTCCCAATGTTTGGCCTTTCTGATCGTATTGACCCCGGCTTGAGTGGATACGCATACCGAAAGTCTGGGATAGCGTTTCTTTACCACCTCCATAAGATAAGGTATCGAAACCGTAACCGCATCCACGCTGACCTCAGCAAGCCAATCCAAAAGCCCCAGGAGCCTTCGTTGCCCTTTTATGGTCCATTCCCTATTTCCCAGACAGGTTGCGTTTAACAAATAGTTGAACCTTATCCCCCTCTTATGGGCATCGGATACTATTCTAGCCACCCGCTTTTTAGAGACTCGCGGCAGCGTATAAGAAGCTCTCCCTCCGCCCACAAAATCACTGGGAAGCTTGGCATACAGTTCCTCTACCCTTAGCTCTCTTATGCCCGGGATCAGATCATGCTGCCAGTTATGCGGAACAGTGAATTTCATAAACCTTTCCTGCTGATCTTATCGTTTTTCATAAAGGTATACTATTATCTCCTTGAATCCCCTGGCGTCCTTCCTTATGTATGACTTTTCCATATGATCCCGTATATATACTTCTTCCGGCATCTCTCCTTTGCCGTCATAATTAATTATCGTATCGAAAACAAAGCTTGAATACACAAGCCAGACCCTGCGGTTATTTTCAACGGAGATATCGCTTTTGACCCTTTTTGCGCCGCGCTCCTGGAACTTAAAGGGAACCACATCTTCTCCATCTTCCACAACCAGGAGATAATTTCCGGAGCTTAATTCTTCGAACTTGTCTTTACCGATCAACCTGAAATAATGTTCAAATGGAAGCGTGGCGCAATAATCAACGTGAAATATCATATCACCATCCTGAAAATTATCTATGATATAGGCTGCCGCCTGCCTGTAATCCTTCTTTGTCCCTACGCCCAGGCATGTATGACGCTCAGGAATGATGTCTTTGTAATAATTAACGGTACCGAAAGACAACAGGGCCGTGATAATGCATAATGCCGCCAAGATACGCCTATTGCTCATTTTTGAAATCCCGTTGGCGACTAACAGGTAATAAAATATTGAGCTCGGTAGAACATACCTGTCCACATACCAGGGGCTGATTTTTGATATCATATACATGCTGAATATAGGGATCAGAAAACAAAGCAGGAACAGTACGCCGGATTTGCTGCCACGCTTGCTGCGTAGCCCGGCACTAAAGAATATTAGGAATATCGCGGTAAGAGGAATGTATATTGCCGCGTTAGTATTATATCCGGCGCTGAAATTCTTAAAGGTATACAGGATATTCTTAAACGAGTGGCCCGCCCACCATAACACCCAATAATGTTTCTGAGAGCTATAAAACATTGTTTTGACCAAGTACGCCGTATTTATCATCCAGGGCAACAAGAAAATGAATAAAACGGCGTTTACGGCCAACCAGCGCTTAAAGAGGCACCGGCATTTTCTATAATAAATAAGTACAAAGATGATCCCGGAGAACAATATGAAGATATTCATATAATGCAGATATATGCTGGCTAAACTGAACGCCAGGTATCCTGACCAATACCTCATCCTGTCAGATTCCAGGGCCTTTATTAGAAAATACACTGAAACCAGTACGGTCAATATCTCCAATGAATATACCCTTACTTCCCTTGAATAATATATATGGATAGGCGAGACAGCCAGGATAAAGGCCGCGATGATCCCGGCCTTGCGACTAAAGACATGTTTTGCCACACGGTAAATAACAAGTACGGCGAGCATCCCGAATATAACCGCTGACATCCTCAAGGTAAACTCATCTTTCCCCAGCCGCTGCCAATAATAAATGAACTGGTTTGATAAAAAAGACGGGTACCTCTCTTCCAACATACCCATCTTGCTTATCATCTCATGCATATAGTCCGCGCTTAATACAGAGGCCGCCTCATCAAACCATAGGCTGTATCTAGCCAACTGGTATATCCTAAGACAAAAACCGAGGAGCAGGACGGATGAAAGCAACGTTAAATATACCCTGTTTTTATTCATATTCTTGTCATACCCCTACATAGGGATACCAGGCTGGTATACTATCCTATCGATACCTTTTGATAAAAGATCCCCGGGCATAATGGGATTCTCGATAAAAAGCGTATTCCCTTTCATGTAAATAGGTAAGGGCATCGATGGGTGCCTCAATGTTACGGTGTTATCCCTGCATTTCCTCGCGCATCCCCCGGGATCCCGGTGTTTATAATAATCACGTCCGTCGTTAAACAAGCATTCTCTGGAAGTAGTAAGGTAATTAAAAGGATAATACAGCGAAAAATGGAACCCCTCTGATATCGCAGCCTCATCCAGGATAATGCCTTGAGGCAAATTATCTATCTCCAGACGATCTACGGAATTTTTCCTCAAAAACCTCATTGAATATAAACCGCCTCCTGCAGATCTCAGGCACTCTGCTGTCTTTTGTGGCAATCTTCCTATCAAATCCAATATACGTGGATCGCGCCTCTGCTTACTCAACAACCTGCCTATTATAGGCTTTAAATTATAGCTCCTGGCTACGCGCAGCATGCCCCAATCATTAACTATCACTTCGCTGCCGGGGAGTCTTTTAGTTATACAGGCCAAAAGGGCGCAAATACGGTCTATAGCGGCATCTGTAACTAATCCCGTCACAAAAGAGAATCCCAGTCCATTGCATAAAGAGAAATCCAGGACATCTATAAGTTCCTCCCGCGATGGGATCAGCTCTTCGCAAAACTCATTGCCGAAATATATCCTCGAGTACCTATCTGACCAACCCTTAAGCCCCGAAGGGTTCGTAATGAATATCGCTTCTTCCATATCAGTTCGAATAATAACAAAACCTGGATCCGCAATCAAAATGGTTAGTATCTTTGTACATAGCTTTAATGGCATCTTTAAATGCGCTCTCAGCTAGGCCATCTTTTAATCTTTCTATAGCACCACGGATAAATTTGATATCCCTGACCTTCTTAGAGGTGAAATCTTCCCGCCCCACTATCTTGACAAAACCTATATTTAATCTTTCTAAATCATACAAAGCACAAGCGCCACAAGTCTTAAGGAACCTGTCGATATCAAACAAAGGAGATGATATCGTCCTCTTCCCCGGGACAAGGCTATCGCCATTACCGGAAATCTTGTAATCCAGGCAACAACCAAGCTCTCTCTTAAAGATGGCCTTCCCCATCCAAGAGACATCTGCCGCACACATATTCAAGACCCTCTTCAGCAATCCCGTATTCCACAGAAATGACAAAAGAGGGTATTTCATCCCGGTGAACCCATGCGCGAATGTGCAAAGCCCGTCTATATTATGGCATTTCTGATTTAATATAAAAACCTCCAGTTCCACACCTGATGTTTTAGAGGCAATGGTACCGATTTCTTCTATTGCCAACTGCCTGTCGAGTATCACCCTGGATACACCCAGTTCTTTATAGAAATCCACCGTCCGCGAATTAAAAGTGTTGGCGCCCGTCCCGGAGCATATTCTTGTCTTGTGCCCTTTTTCCCTGACCATTAACATGAGATTAATATCAGAGACTATCAGGGCATCTACTCCTGCATCGATAGCCCTGCTCGCGTCATCCAACGCAAATTCATACTGTCTTCCCGAATAAGACTCATTCATGGTAAAAGAAACCCCGATGCCGCGAGAATGGGCGGTATTCACGACACGGCTCAATTCCTTAAAGCTGCCCAGGCTTGCAGACCTCCCGGGATGCCTGCTCGGCGCGGCAAGATCCGTATATGTTTTTCTCCATTTCTCTGTATATACACCACAATAGAGTTCGTCTGCCCCTGCCCTTATAAGGCACTCTGCTTCATATGCCCGACTGATAGGAGCTACGATCTTCATATTATAATTAATTGTCGTACCATGCCGGCTTTCTAAGGCGCATAAATCCCGTGATGCCTTCGATCTTCCCATTCCCAAAGATCGCGTCCCTGACTGATAATAACATCATCTTTATAGTATTGCGAAAAAACCACCAATAAAGCCCGCGCTTATGACGATACGGGGAGAAGAACCCTCTTATCAGCCAGTGCGGACGATAAAGCACATATCTTTTATTTAACTCCAGATTAAGCCTGGCAAAATCATCGGTAGATAATCCGCTATTAGAATGCATTATCGGAGTAGACCAGTCGAATTTCTTAAAATCAGTCTCTGTTAAAAGTCCGCTCTTTTTAACATCCTGGTAGAGATGAGTTCCAGGAACAGGGGCAACAGGGTGAAAAGCAGGATAATCTATATCTATCTCTACGGCGTATTTAACTAAACCTAGCATCGATTCCCTGGTATCAAAAGGCAGGCAAGTTACGAATGTCCCCTGCCTGAATACATGCGGGTATCTTTTCTTGAATATCATGAATACGTCTTTTACCAATTCGCGGGTATAGGACGATTTATGCAACTTCTTAAGGTCTTCAGTACATCCTCTTTCCACTCCTATCAAAGGGTGGGTCAAACCCGCCCTTACCATCTTCTGTAAGATACCCAGGCGCTCATCCCTGAGAGTGAAATCCGCCCTTAAAAACGCCCACCAGTACAGATCCCTGTAATTCCTTTTCAGCAGGCCTTCGCAAAACCGGTCTGTCCACTCAGGATCAACATTAAAAGTCGGGTCTGCCCAGATTATATACCTCCTGCCGTATCTCTTATAAACAATATCGATCTCCTCAAGCATCCTTTCTACGCTCTTGCTCCTATAGCTGGGGATTACCTCAAGTTCCCCTTTCTCTATATCTGTATGTACATGCTTACCCCAGAATGTCCATAAGGAACAAAAATTGCATCTGTCTATACACCCCCGCGAATGCTCCAGGGTCGCGCTTTTAGGCCAAAGGTACCCAAAAGGAGCATACTTCCCCATGGGCATAAGGTCATAGGCAGGCAAAGGGAAAGCGTCTAGATCCCGGGCTAGCTGGCGTAAAGGAGTTTTAATTATCCTGCCGTTGCTTTTATAGCCGATACCCTTTACTGTTGACAAATCTCCACCAGCTCTCAACACTGCGATCAATTCTGTTATCGTTTCTTCCCCTTCAAACCTAACAATAATATCTACAGGAAAATTATTGAGGCTGTGGTCGACCATCCAAGAAAAGAAATGGCCTCCGGCGATATTGACGGTCCGCGGGTTTATTCTCTTAGACAGCTCAAAAAGCTTTACTGCTTCATGATGATAGAGGGCTTCTTCACCCGCCCCTACGATATCCGGCTTTTCCTCTCTCAATATATTTTCCAGAGACCTCCAGCCTATCTTTAACGGCGGGCAATCGATGATCTTTACTTCGATATCCGGGAATCCCTTCCTTATGGCAGAGGCTACGCATGGCAGGCCCAATGGTAAAAGAAAATTGTCGGATTCATTTATGAATGGCCAGAGGTACCGCGGCGGCCTTACTAATAGTACTTTTTTGATCATTGTTTACCTGATATATGTTACGATATTACGCATATGATTTCTCAAAGATAAACGCTACCAACAATCATTATAACATAGGATCTATTTTATTGCATATCCCAGGCTCATCAGCTTCTCCATGCTCTCAGGATCCATGCCTTTATCTAAAACCCTGCCTGGCGCCCCGATGCTTTCTATCCATTGCTCGAGTCGACTTTTTAAAGACCGGGATATCTTATCCTTTTCATACGCCATGTTACTACGTTCATAAGGATCATTTTTCAGGTCGTACAGTTCATATGTGTCTTTGTTCAGATTGTGGATCAGCTTCCAATCCTCGCTCCTGATCGACTGCATCTCGTATCCTTCATGCAGATTCTCGCTGAAAGCATGCTCAGGCCATCCCTCAGCCTTACCTGATATCAATGCACACAAACTATTGCCCTCCATTCTCGGATCTCCTTTTATATTCAAGATATCCAGTATCGTAGGCATAATGTCTATGGACTGGACCTGGCGTTTGATTGTTCTGCCCTCCGGCAAACCCGGCCCTTTTATGATAAGCGGGACTTTTAACAATACATCATACAGGCTATCACCATGGTAAAAGTTATTACTGTAATCAGCCAGATTCTCTCCGTGGTCGGCGGTCAACACGATCAAGGTGTTTTTGAGCAGGCCCTGTCTTTCTAGCTCATTTAAAAATACGGCTATATAGTCATCTACTAATCTTATGCCGCCGTCATATTGGGAGATATAATAATCCTTGTCTTCTTTGCTGATATTCCCGTCTAATGCCTGCTTTGTAAAAAGCGGGAAGACCGCATCCAGGAAACCGGGAGTATCCTTAAAATACCTGATCTTCCTGCGTAATTCCTTCTCGTCCCTTGCCTTAACCTTGCTGGGAAAAGTGACAAAATATGGCTCTGCCCGCAACTGGTCTTTTTCGGAAATAGCGACCCAATAATATTTTGCTTCGAAATACTCTGCACCTTTATCTTTTAGCGCGGGCGGCAAGAACAATTTTTGATACGCAGGGTCCGGATTCAAGTACGGCGCGTGGGCGTCGAAATAATGCAACCAAAGGAACAGCCGCCTGTCTTTATTCTTCTCCAGCCAAGCGATTGCTTCCCGATTTATCTGTGCGGCGCTACCTTCAATATTAAAATAGGTGTAGTCAAATCCTTTAGTAACCCACGCCTGTTCCGCGTGAGCCACGATTGCAGCTGTATGATAACCGTCTTTCTTCAATATATCGCCAAGAGTTGAGGATGGAGTAAGCGGAACCTCAGAAGGCCTTCTTATGCCATGTTGAGAAGGGTAAAGAGAGCTCATCAGGAAAGGTATGGAAGCCCCCGTCTCCGGAGCCTGGCTGATAGCCTGAGTAAACAATACGCCACTCTCGGCGATCCTGTCAATACAGGGAGAAGTCTCTCTCTCATACCCATAACAGCCAAGATGATCCGGCCTCAAGGCGTCAATGGTGATTACAACGAGATTGTATGGCTTAGGCCTGTTTAAAGCGTATAAAATATACACTACTAGCGCAATGAAAATAACGCATAACAATGAAAGTAAATGTTTTCTATTTATCGTCATCGCCACTGAATAAATCCCTGCCCTTTATCCCGTCAACCTTTGTGATCCCGAACGCGCGCAATATCGTAGGACATATATCAAGTATAGAAGCACCGTTCAAATCTGCCTTTTTGTTGGTGAATATCACGCCCTTAACCAGGACAGGATCCACCATATGGTCTCCGCTCCATTCTTTTGTATTGTCCTCTATAAGCGAATCCGGAGCCCCTCCTAATGCGGTCTGCCAGGATGCGCGATAACCCGCATTAAATCCCACGAACAGGTCAGGTGCGTCATTCACATATGGCCCTTCAAATGCCTCCTCGCTGGTATAAACATGACTGACGATCTTCTCCCCTCCCTGGGGATCGCATAATTCATTCAGTTTAGCCGCGATCTCTTTTTTTATGGCCTGAACTTCAAACCCATCCACTATCCCGTAATAGTCCCTTCCGATCCTGTTTAGATATATTCCGCCGAAACCCAGCGCATATGCTTTTGTTTGTGACCAATCTACCCCCTGGAAGAACTCTCCGCACTCTTCTCTGTCTTTTTTTAAGAAAAGGTAGCCGTTATCCATAAGCCAACGGTTAAGGTGAACGGCCCTGCGGAAAGAAGTGAACCCGTGGTCTGAAAGGACGATGAGGTCAGTGCCGCTATCCATATTATCCAGCACTTCTCCTATAATCCGGTCGATCTTCTCATAATACTTGAATATAGTATTTGTATATATAGAGGCTTTTTTATAAAGATGGGACTTTGTATCCAGGTAGCGCCAGAATACATGCTGTATCATATCCAGGGTATCAAAATAAAAGAAAAATACACCGCCCTTAAACTCCTTTAATTCTTGTTTCAGTATCTTCTCTTTATCGCTCAAGATCGCGTCTGCCTGTTCCAGGAAATTTCTCTCTGTTATCCTGCCTTCGGTCAGCGCCCATACATGGGCATCGTGCGGCATCCCCTGCGTATAATATAACCCTATCCTTTTAGCTATCTTGGCGGAATAAGCCCGCGGGTGGGTCATGGGAAAGGGGGGATTGCGGGGATCGAAGTTTATGGCGCTTAAATACAGGCTGAACTCTGGGCCGACAGACCTAAGGTAAAACTTTGCTATGCCGTCTGTTTTTCTGAATATCCCCGTTTTAAAGGATACTCTTTGAAAATCACTCCAATGCCCCTCCTCCAGAAGAACCGTGTTACCCTGGAAGCGAAGAGATGCTTTTCTATTAACGGAGTCAATGACTATCCTTAATGGTATCTTGCTTTCGCTGACCGAGCCTGAAACTGAAACTTTCGGGCCATATATATATGTATCAATCTCGTTATCTGACGGGTCTACGTAAACTATCTTCCCCCGGCTGTCTTTATCTTTCTCTGTAAGAGGTGTTGATGTATAAAAAGAAAACCTGCCTATTGTGCCATAGAGATCCGGGACCCCCATACCGGAGAACATCCTCCCCAAAATGGCCTCGGGCGGGAAGGTGTTGGGACAAAAATAGATAAAAGACGGTATTTTATTACGGGTTAGCATATTCCAAAAAGCCTCTCCTTTCCTGCGCACCTGCACCTTGGGCCCGGTGCCTGTGCCCGTTACCTCATTCAGGCTTAAGTAAGGAAGGTATCTTTCATGGTCGCACATAATAAAATCAAATATGCCGTGCCTGCCCGGGTTCAATCCTGTCGCGAAACTCGTCCAAACTACGGCAGACTCGGCAGGAACAATGGTCGACAACCTGGAATAGCCTCCTTCTTCCATTAAAGACGCAAGGTTTGGCAATCTCCCTTCCCGGATAAGTTGTTCGGTAATTACGGGATCCATTGCGTCAATACCTAAAACCACTATCTTCTTATCGATCGCTGGCTTATGCATCATCATGCCTCCGATAGCTAAAATTGACAATAACAATAAGACTAAAAACGCCGGAATAAATTTCCTTATAATCCGGAAAAAGAACCGGAAAAATAGGAATGCCCCTCCCAGCAACCCAAGAAGCATACCCCAAAAAAAAGATGCGCTCTGCACGAACACAAACCCCCCTCCCGGATCCACATAATAATTAATCATAAGATAACCCCTGCCGCGCGAATACCGGTATCGCCTTCAAGGACAAACCGGCCTAAGCTATTAGAACCAGTATATCTTTCTACCACCGCCGGGCTGCCGAAGGCCAGAACAACCTCCGCAAGGTCAAACTCATGCAACGGACCTTTTGCGGACTTCTCCTTCAGAGAAGCTATATCCCAAACTCCCCTTACCTCCTTGATACTAACGGAGATATCCTGTGTGGCGCACACAAACCTCATCTTTTCTGCAGCCCTAAAAGGCAAAACACAGAGTATTTTAGCCCTGATCTCGCGCTTCACTTCAGGCAGATCCGCTTTACATATGACCTGGCCGCGCCTTATACCGCGCATCTCATCCAATATTAACCCGATACCCTCAGGCGCCTTTGCCATTGCTTTATTCTTATTAAATGCTCTGATCGTCTTTATAGTGTATTCTTTATTTTCCGGCAAGACCACGATTTTTTCTTTTCTCTTTACGCATCCCGACATCACTTCTCCTAAGGCAACCTTAGTCTTGCCGTTCAAGTTATATATATCCTGTACCGAAAAACGAAAACTACTACCCCGCCCCTTCTTATCGTATGCGCTTAATAACCTTATAAGCGGCAACCCGTTATACCAAGGCATATTGCTGGACCCTCTGGCGATATTATCTCCCCGCTTTGCAAAAATAGGAATAAAATATTCTGGCGATAAAGAGATCTCACTGAATAATCCGCTTATGCTTTCTTTTGCTTTCTCAAAAATTTCATATTTAAAACCGACCGAGTCCATTTTGTTAACCGCTACTATAACATGCGTTATCCCAAGGAACTTAAGGATAAAGGCGTGCCTTTTGGTTTGCTCCTCTATAGGGCATCTTATATCTAATACCAATACGGCAACATCAGCATAAGAGCTTCCGCTAAGCATATTCTTCAGCAGCTCTCTGTGGCCCGGAACATCTATAAAATTCAAGCCCTTGCCTCTTTTTAATCTGCAAAAACTCTGCGTTGTATCTATCGTTAACTGGCCCCTTCTTTCCTCTTCCAGGCTATCCAATAGATACGCAAATTCGAATTCCCTGTTCAGCTCGCGGCATACGCCATTTATCTCCATAGCCTTACCTATAGGCAACGAGCCCGTATCATATAAAGCCCTCCCGATAAGAGTAGACTTTCCAGAATCAACATCACCAGTTACCACTATATTCAGACAGTCTTTCATATCGGTAGCTAATTTAAATACCCCAAAGAACGCATCCTCTCTTTTGTCCTTTGCACATCCGCAGGAGAACAAAATGGCTCTGGCGCTTTGGGTTCTTTAACATTTTCGTATGTATCGATATGTTCAAGCGGGTGTTCCGTCAAATAGCTTAGGTCAATAGCTCTTTCCAGAACGCTGCCCGGCATATCATCCGCCGCAGGCAGACCCGACAGGTATAACAGGGTAGGTGCAATATCGTATATGCTGGCCCTCTTAAGCTTCATATCTCTACGGATATTCTTCCCGGACAAAATTATTATTGCATCAGCATAGTCGTGTTTACCGGGGAAATTATTCTCTATAAGAAAATCGGAAATCTTGTATTCCAGGTTATTAATTAAAATATGGTATTGGGGTGTATCGGTAACTACTTCAAGCATAAATCCTGAATTGGTATCTCCGATTATCCTGAAAATAGGCTTGCCCGTTTCTTTAATTTTAATACCCTTTAAGATATCCTTGGCCTTTTCTCTTGCTGCGTTAAAATCTTCCCCTCCGGCATCACAGCTTATCCTGATATTTCTTACCGGAAGGGGAGATCTGGGAGATACATCTTCTAATAGGATTGCCTTAGAGTTATATTTTAACTCATCTAGATCGGCCATCTCCAGGAAATTTCCAAGATCGGATAAAAAATATACCCTTTCTGCCCTGCAATCTGCCTTAAAACCATGGTCTGAAACGATAACAACAGTCGCATACTTACCTGCGATCTTCAATAAATCTCCTATTGCGTTATCGCACCAGATATAATAACCGCTGATCACCTCTTTATAGCAGGGGAGACCTCCAAGGGTACCGTCCTGGACATACCTGCAATAACGGTGGGATAACGAATCAATCCCTCTTATATATAAGCAAAAGAAATCAAACTTCATCTTTTTCAATAAATATTTAGAGAAACCCAAAACAAAATAATCCCGGTCAATAATCCATTTATCTTCTCCCTTAAGTATAAACGCGGTATCCGTTGCTTTTCTGAAACTATTGAATTCTCTCTCTGATAATAAGCGCTCAAAAGATGGCTTGGAATAATTTGACGAAAAGAAATCACTTTCATCCGCTCCTTCGGAAATCATTACCCCGTTCACTCTCTCGGCCGGCCAAGTGACCAGATATCCGACTATTCCCACCTTCTTTCTATACTCGCCCAGGATATTCCATATCGCCTTTACTTTCCTGGAACCACTATAGTAAGGAACCTTTTCTCCCGTGGCTGCGTCAGTCCCCATAAAATCTGTAATCCCGTGGACCTGCAGAGATTTTCCCGTAGCGATCGAAGTCCAGATAGCCCAGCTCGTGCGCCCTTCAAGAGTTTTCAAATTTCCCCAGCAACCGTTATCCATCAATCTCTTTATATTGGGTAATTTTCCTTCTTCGATAAGCGGTAAAATAACATTCCATCCGGCTGCATCCAGGCCGATCAGGATTATTTTGTATCTTTTTTTATTCACGAAATAAAATGAGGTTGAAACTGCAACGATGACAGCCGCCAATAAAACCAATAGTATCTTTTTCTTTGATTCTATGATATTGCGTATTCTCATAATATCGCTTCCTGATATCACATATACCCCAGCGATCTCAATTTTTGCATCATATACTCTTTTTCTTTATCCTGGATACGCCCGGACCTCTCGGCTATGCCGGTAGACTCCAGCTCTTTTATTATTTTATCGACGGTATCAGCGGATGATCCTACTGCCTGACAGCAGCATTCGCATCCTATGCTACGGTATCTTTTGCGCTTCCTGGCGAAATAAAGACCAATGACAGGCAGCTTCTCTTTCTTTATATACCGCCATATATCGATCTCCCGCCAATGTAATAAAGGGTGCACCCTGACATGCGTACCGTCATCGGCCCCGGCTTTAGGGAACCCCGTCCACAACTCTAAAGGCTGATTGCAATAATCCCAATTGAATTTTGCGTCTCTCCATGAAAAATATCTCTCTTTCGCTCTTATGGAATGTTCGTCCCTCCTGATTGCTACGAGCAGGGCCTTAAGATTATGCCGCTTGATCGCTTCCTTCAGCGCTCCTGTCTTCAATTCATTACAGCAATTAAACCTTCCGCCGCCAGCAGATACCCCGCCCTTTAAGGCCTTGTCATTTTTGGCAATGATCAATTTAAGGCCCCATTCTTTTGCGTACTTATCCCGAAATTCGTATATCTCTTTAAACTTAAAGGTGGTATCAATATGGACAACGGAAAAAGGGACCTTTCCCAGAAAAGCTTTCCTTGCCAGATGGACCAATGCCGTAGAATCCTTGCCCATACTCCATAAAAGCGCCAGGCCACCCCTATACTCCCGATAGGCCTCTCTGATTATATAAATACTTTTACTTTCTAACTCACCTAAATACAAATTATCCTTCATTTTTCCATTATCATTTTTTAAAACACCTCTTTATTATGGTATCGGCTATGTTCTCCGCCAACAGCCTGTTCCCTTCCCTGGTGCAATGGCCGAAATCCCCGGCAAACATATCTATAAAATATTTATCGTAACTTGCTTGTTTTAACGCCTCTTTGAATACTTTCTCGTTATCTACGAAGATAACGCCCTCTTTATCCAAAAATATCTTTTTTAGCGGCTCCAGGCTGCGCGCTGGATACTGCATACATACAAATTTTACTCCCTTTTCATCCAAGATCTCCTTCAGCTTATGATAGTTGCGTTGAGTAACGAGGTTATAAGATCCCAACCTTAGTTTTTTTGCCGTTTCGGAATATTCCTTTGCCAAAACTGGATTCCCCAGTTTTTCATAGCAGTGCACAAGGGCCATATATACCGCATCATTCCTGGGGTTTATCTCTATGGCCTTCTTAAACTCTTCTGCGGCTTTATTAAAATCTTTTTTAAGCAGATAAATAGAACCTAATTCAAAATACGCCGGCCCTTCCCCGCTATCCAGCTCTGTGATCCTCCTAAAGGTTTCTGCGGCTTTATCAAGGTCCCCGGTTAGCCTGTAACACCATCCTAATTCAAAATATGAGGTTTTTTCACGGGGAGATACTTCTATCGCCCGCTTATACATCTCCTCCGCTTCCTTAAATTTTAGCTGCTCCCGATATGTCCATCCCAATCCAAAATATACCTGGTGGTTACGGGGGTCTATATTTATTACGCGTTTATACATATTCTCCGCTTTGCTAAAATCCCGCATAGTCAAATAATACCTCCCTAATTCAAGATATGGCAGGGGATCATCCGGATCCCTCTCTATAGCATACTTATATTTTTTTTCAGCCTCATAATAATTTTCACTGTCCCAGCTCGTTATCCTGGGATGCGCGTACATTTGATCTTTCTCCGGTCTCATATCTACCGCGGGCTCTATATACACGCTTTCGCCATCAATAGCCCTCCCGGGGGTTCCGGCCTCTCTTGTGCCCTCTTCCTTATTGGCGATCTCTCTATCATCTGTATGATAAGAAGAAAACCTGGCTCTTCTGTATTTACTCGCTATATTGTTCAATAATATCTTTGCCAATTTATATGTCTTTAACGGTATTTTTTCTGAAACTGGAATATTGCCGTAAGGCAAAAGTTTTTTATCGTCATTAAATCCTGTCATCACGATTACCATATCCGGATTATACTTATTGAGGCTGTCCTTCAAAGTCATAATTACGAATCCGGAATCAGTCGCGGCCCTACCCTTATCAATAACAGAAAACCTTATCCCGGGTATTCTCCTGTTTAAAATATCTTCAAGTACCTTAGGGTACGCGTATGCCGTCATTGAATCTCCTAAACACAGGATGCGATATTGACCCTTTTCCATTATAGAAACCTTATTTCTATGCTCCTGTAACGATACTAAAATAAACCCCCCTGCGCGCAAAGCAATCTCGAATAAGGCCACACAAAATAACACGCCGGATATAATCAGGATTATTTTTTGTTTAAGCGAAATGCGAGACATAATTACTATACCTCGTTATTATGGCTATGTTGATTAAATATGACCCGGTTACAGTTCCGCCTGCATGCCGGCAGCAGCATACCCGGATATAGATACTACTCCTTAAAATACCGCTTTATTATGCTATCGGCTATGTTCTCCGCCAACAGCCTGTTGCCTTTTTCGTTGCAATGGCCGAAATTACCTCCGAACATATCTATAAAATACTCTTCGTAGCCTTCTTTATCCACCGCGTTTCTAAATATCCGTTCGTTATCCACAAAAATCACATCTTCCTTGCCTGCAAGCATCCTCTTCAGCGGCTCTATTGGGCACATCGGATACTGGACACAGACAAGCTGTATACCCTTTCTGTCCAGGGTATCTTTTATCTGCTGATAATTTC
>JBAZEH010000023.1:0-22884 GCA_041653955.1 Candidatus Omnitrophota bacterium
ACCCACTCCGGTAGCGAAGGCACCAAGGGCGCCATAAGTGCAGGTATGAGAATCAGCTCCTATGACCAGGTCACCCGGAGAAACCAGCCCCTTTTCGGGCAACAGCGCGTGCTCAATACCCATACATCCGACTTCAAAATAGTTCTCTATTTTCTGTTCCCCGGCAAACTGTGCCAGTATCTTGCACTGATTGGCGCTCTTTAAGTCCTTTGCCGGGGCAAAATGATCGGGAACAAGGGCGATCTTACGGTTATTAAATACCTTCTTCGCGCCCGATTTCTTAAACTCCTCTATCGCAAAAGGCGCGGTAATATCATTGCCTAATGCCAGGTCTACCCTGGCTTCTATAAACTCGCCCGGACGGATAGATTTCCCATTCGTATGCGCTAATAGTATCTTCTCGGCTATAGTATAAGGCATGTTTACTTGAACTTCCTGAGGGCCAAAGTGGCGTTATGGCCGCCAAAACCTAAAGAATTTGAGAGGCATATTTCTATTTCTTTTTCGCGGGCATTGTTCGGGACATAATCCAGGTCGCAGTCAGGATCAGGATATTCATAATTTATAGTAGGCGGCACTATCCCATCCTGTATAGCTAAAGCGCAAGCGGCAAATTCCACCCCTCCGGCCGCCCCCAGCAGATGCCCTGTCATGGACTTGGTAGATGAAACCATTACTTTCTTGGCATGAGCGCCTAAGGCGAGTTTTATGGCTAAAGTTTCTATCTTGTCATTCAACTTTGTAGAGGTCCCATGGGCGTTAATATAATCTACGTCTTCGGGGTTAAACCCGGCGTCTCTCATTGCCTCCTTCATTGCCTGCGCCCCTCCCTCTCCGCTAGGATCAGGAGCAGTTATATGGTAGGCGTCGCAAGACATCCCATAACCGCAGAGTTCCGCGTATATACGCGCTTTTCTTTTTCTGGCGTGCTCCAGGTCCTCAAGCACAACCAGGCCGCATCCCTCTCCCATAATAAAACCGTCGCGCTCAAGGTCAAAGGGACGGCTAGCTTTCTGCGGGGCGTTATTTCTGGTAGATAATGCCCTTAAAGCGCAAAACCCTCCAAAACCCGTAGGCACAACACAGCTTTCAGAACCTCCGCTTATCATAAGATCGGCGTCTCCGCGCTCTATTATCCTAAAAGCGTCTCCTATTGCGTGCGAACCTGAAGCGCAGGCAGTCGCCACGCAGGAATTAGGCCCCTTTAAACCAAATCTTATAGCCACGTGTCCGGAAGCCTCATTTACAATAAGCATGGGGATAAGGAATGGCGACAATCTGGAAGGCCCCTTCTCCAGGTATATCTGCGTTTGCTGTTCTATAGTATACAAACCGCCTATCCCCGAACCTATCAAAACCCCTATCCTGCGCTTGTCCTCTTTCTCAAGATCCAAACCGGAGTCACGCAATGCCTCCGCGGAAGAAGCAAGCGCGTATTGCACGAACTTCTCCAGCCTCCTGGCATCCTTAGGCGGTATCCCTGATGAAATAGGATCAAATCCCTTGATCTCGGCAGCGATACGCGAATCAAAGGCAGAGGCGTCAAAAGAAGTCACGGGCCCTACCCCGTTCTTCGCGCTCTTTAAGGCACTCCAGAAATCCGGGATATTATTCCCGACAGGAGTGATAACCCCTAATCCCGTAACCACTACTCTTCTTTCGTTCTTCATAGCCCTGTCTTCTAAAATTTACCCCGCCAAAAGCATGGGCGGGGTAGATTTCAAAGCAAATTTATGCTGTTTATTACTTATTGGCAGATTTTTCTTCAATATATTTAACGGCATCCCCTACAGTAGTGATCTTTTCGGCATCTTCATCGGGTATCTCAACGCCAAACTCCTCTTCCAGTGCCATGACCAACTCTACCGTATCAAGAGAATCCGCTCCAAGGTCATCTATAAAAGACGCCTCAGGGGTTACTTCTTCCGGTTTTACTCCCAGTTGCTCCGCTATTATTGACTTCACCTTATCTTGTACTGCCATTCTTTTCTCCTCCTTTAATTTGCCCGCTGACTGCGGACAGTAAATTATGCCGTCACCATACCGCCATCAACCACTATAGTCTGGCCGGTTATATAACTTGATTGTTCGCTTGCCAGGAATACGCACAGATCAGCGACATCCGCCGGCGTGCCGAACTTGCCTAAAGGAATAACCCCCAGCATCTTCTGTTTTAACTCTTCTGGAAGCCGCGCCGTCATATCCGTCTGGATAAATCCGGGGGCTACCGCGTTAACATTTATATTGCGGCTCGCCAGCTCCTTCGCGGCAGTCTTGGTCAGGGCGATTATCCCCGCTTTGGATGCGGAGTAATTTGCCTGCCCTGCGTTACCTATTATACCAATGATCGATGCTACGTTCACTATCTTACCGTAGCGCTGCTTTATCATCAAACGGGATACGGATTTTATGCAATTAAAGGTGCCTTTCAGGTTCACGCTAAGCACCGCATCCCACTCGGCATCGCTCATACGCAGCAAAAGGTTGTCTTTAGTGATGCCTGCGTTGTTAACTAATATATCAACCTTCCCGAATTTGTCAAGAATTTTGTTTATACCTTCATTGACCTTGGCGGAATCGGTAACATCCAGCTCAAGGGCCAGCGCTTTCCTGCCCAAGGCTTCTATATCGCCCGCGGTCTTGCCCGCCTTCTCAAGGTTGACATCCGCTACCACGATATCGGCTCCCTCAGCGGCAAACTTAAGGGCTATCTCTCTTCCTATGCCCTGTGCTGCACCGGTAATCAGTGCCACTCTGTCTTTAAGACGCATACTCATCATCTCTCCTTAAGAATATCTTCTTTTTTCTCTATATTAGTTACTTGCGCCTTATCGTCAATACGGCGCATAAGCCCCTTCAACACCTTGCCGGGGCCAAACTCAATAAAGCTGCTTATACCCGCGGATAATAAGAACCGCATTGAATCTTCCCAAAGCACGCTGCCAGTGATCTGCCCGATCAGATTCTCCCTGATCTCCGGAGGGTCATTTACCGGCTTTGCCGTGATATTGCTTACTACCTGCATACTCGGCCGGCTTATCTTTATCTTGCCTAACTCCGAAGCCAGCCTTGAGGCTGCGCCCCGCATATATGATGAATGAAAAGCCCCGCTTACCTCAAGCGGGATAACTCTTTTGGCACCCAGCTCCTGGCTTAACCTGGACGCCTCCTCAACTTCCTTCACTCCCCCTGATATTACTATTTGCCCCGGAGAGTTTATATTGGCGATCTCCGCTTTGGTTTTAAGGCAAATATCCTTTAGTACCTTCAACTCAAGGCCAAGGACAGAAGCCATACTTCCCGGAGACTTTAATGCCTCCTCCTCCATGAACTCCCCGCGCTTCCTTACCAGATGCACGGCATCTTCCAGCGTTATCGCGCCTCCCGCTACAAGAGCGGAGTATTCTCCCAGGCTTAAACCAGCCGCATAACTTCCGGCCGCGGGTTGCAGTCCACTTATTGATTTAAATGCCTCCCACGCGGCTATACTGGTTACCAATATGGCCGGTTGGCAATTATTAGTCTTAGTCAGTTCTTCCCTGGGCCCTTCAAAACAAAGCCCGGAGAGAGAAAATCCCAAAACTTCATCCGCTTTATCAAAGACCGTTTTGCTTTGCGGGAACGATTCATACAGGTCCTTCCCCATACCTACATACTGCGCGCCCTGCCCCGCGAATAAATAACCTACCATTTTATCAAACAGGCGCCCCAAACAAGGCCAGCGCCAAAAGCGTCCAAAATTATAATATCGCCTTTCTTCACCCTGCCTAATTTTACCGCCTCGCAGAGCGCAACAGCCGTAGAAGCAGAAGACATATTGCCGTATCTTTCTATATTAAGGAATACCTTCTCGGGAGGCAGCCAAGCCTTTTAGCCATAGCCGATATGATGCGCACGTTTGCCTGGTGGGGTATAACAAGGTCTATATCGGAACACTTTAACCCGGACTGTTTTAACACGATCTGCGCCGAATCAGCCATGATCTTTACGGCGCGCTTAAAAACCTCATTGCCCTCCATCTTTAAATAATGAAGCCTTTCATCTATTGTCTGGTGCGTAGCCGGTTTCCTTGAGCCGCCCGCAGGTATCATCAATAATTCTGCGGTTGTGCCGTCACTCCCCAAATATGACGAAAGTATACCTCCGGATTTTACCTCGGATAATACCGCGGCGCCTGCCCCGTCTCCGAATAAAACGCAGGTCCCCCTGTCTTTCCAGTCCGTTACGGAAGAAAGCACTTCTGTTCCTATTACCAGGGCGTTCTTATATGTGCCGCATGCTATAAACTGATGTGCGATAGACACGGCATACACAAAACCCGCGCAGGCAGCGGATATATCAAATGATACCGCGTCCTTTGCCCCAAGTGCCGCCTGGACAAAACACGCCGTAGCCGGGCACTGCATATCCGGAGTAATTGTCCCTACAATGATCAACTCCAGATCTTGAGGCTTTATCCTGGCGTCCTTTAATGCCTCCCTGGCGGCATTTATCGCCATATCAGAAGAGGCCTCAGTTGATGAAGCAAGACGCCTTTCTTTTATGCCTGTACGCGTAGTTATCCATTCATCCGAAGTGTCAACCATCTTCTCAAGATCAGCGTTAGTCAACACCTTAGCGGGAAGATAATCTCCTACCCCTATAATACCTACTTTTTTCATATAGTTTTCTCTTTCAGCGCCTCAAGTATTCTTTCATTAAATTTGCGCTCCACCTCTTCTTTGGCGACCCTGATGGCATTCATTATGGCGTTGGGGTTGGAACGCCCATGGCCGATGATCACCACGCCGTTGACGCCAAGCAAAGGGGCTCCGCCGTATTCGGAATAATCCATCTCTTTCTTAAAACGCATAAGGCTGGGCTTTAAAAGAAGCACGCCCAGCTTACCGGTAACGCTGCTTAAGAGATGCTTTTTCAAAAATGCCTGCATAGTCTCAACTACCGATTCCGTAACCTTCAAAGCGACATTCCCCATGAATCCATCGCAAATAATAATATCGCTTTTGCCGGAAAACAGGTCCTTGCCTTCCACATTGCCGATAAAATTAAGGCGGCTTTTCTCCAGAAGCTCACGCGTATCTTTAATAAGGTCAGTCCCTTTTATCTCCTCTTCCCCTATATTCAAAAGCCCGACTTTAGGGTCAGGCCTGTTGAGGATATAGCGGAAATAGGCGTCCGCCATAATAGCGTACTGTAATAAATGCATAGGCTTTGAATCTATGTTAGCCCCCACGTCTATTATAATAGATATCCCTTTAAGGGTAGGGGTAATTATGGCTATCCCGGGCCTCTCGACTCCGGGCAAAAGCCCAAGCCCCAAGGTCGCCGCGCACACTACTGCCCCAGTATTCCCGGCGCTGAAAAAAGCGTCCCCCTTGCCATCCTTCAGCAAGCCCAATCCCACCACAATGGAAGAATTTCTTTTCTTTCTGACGCTGGCCGCGGCAGGTTCAGACATCTTTATAATTTCAGAGGCCGGATACACAGAAATATTCTTTCCTTCATAACCGTATTTCGCCAAAAGGGGCCTTATCCTCTCTTCGTTGCCCACCAGGACTATTTCTGTATTAGCGTACTCTTTGGCCGCGGCTATAGCTCCTTCAACCACCACGCGCGGAGCGTGGTCTCCGCCCATAGCATCTACTACGATCCTCATTTGCGATTCTCCCTTATTGCCTCTTATCTTTTTTCTTTTCCTTGGTCTTTATAGTGACCACCTGCTTACCATTATAATAACCGCATACAGAACAGGCATGATGAGGCAGCCTTGGGTGCTTGCATTGCGGGCAGGTTATAAGATTAGTTTTCTTTAACTTCCAATGCGTCCGGCGCTTTCTTCCGCGCGCCTTAGAGTGTCTTTGTTTAGGTAATGGCACAGTTACAACCTCCTTTATTGATATTTTTGCCGCATTTAGGGCAAAGGCCTTTACAGCCCGGGCTGCATAAAGGCTTTATGGGGTAATCCAGTATTATCTCTTCTTTTATATCCTGGCCCATATCTATTATCGGCCTGGAACCTTCAGCTTGATAGTTCAGGGTCAACTGCTTGTCCAGGGCCACCTGAAACTCATCGAGGCAGCGGCTGCAGGTTAAACGCATCAATCCGCTTATGCTAAGTTTGGCGGTAACTGCGTTGGTTATCCTTGAAACCTCCGCCCTTATATGCACCGGCTGCAGGAATTTAACGATATTTGTATCCAGGTCCAGAGCAGAAGGGTCTATATCCTCTTCTAACTCTACGCCTTCCAGCGGTATCTTATTTATATCTATCTTCATCTTGTTTTCTTAAGCCGGCCAGCTTCAAAAGGAGTTCACGAAACCTTACGCAGCTTATTTTTCAGCGCTTTTTCCACAAAATCAGGGACAAAAGAAGATAAGTCAGCGCCCAAAGAAGCCGCTTCTTTCAAAAGCTTTGAGGAAAGATAGCTGTAGGATTCATGGGGCATAAGAAAGATCGTTTCTATGTCTGGATCGAGTTTCCTGTTGGTCAAAGCCATCTGGAACTCATATTCAAAATCAGAGATCATGCGCACCCCGCGTATCAATACCCCTGCTTTCTGCCTGCGCGCGTAATCAATGATCAGGCCGTCAAAATCATCGATCGCTATATCTTTCATATCCTTAGTCGCTTCTTTAAGCATATCCACTCTTTCTTTGACGCCGAAGAGCGGCTTCTTTTGAGGATTATGCGCGACCGCGACTATTACTTCCGAAAATATATCCTGGGCCCGTTCTATAAGGTCAATATGGCCATAGGTAACAGGATCAAAGGTCCCCGGATAGATCGCTTTCTGGCACATAGTCAGTTTTTACCGGTATAAAATGATAAAATCGTATCCCCGTATCTGGATTCCTTAATAAGGGCCAGATTCGCGCTTTCTTTAGGCAACTCTTCTCTTCTGAAATGCTGGACTACTACGAATCCATCGGGCGCTAATATATCACATCCCCCCAGCATTTGCAAGATTTTTTTTGATAACCCCTTATAATAAGGAGGGTCCAGGAAGATGATATCAAACTTCCTCTTGTCCCTGGAAAAAGCCTTTATAGCTGTTTCGGCTTCGCCCGGGTATAAAACACATTTCCCTAACTTAAGGGCTTCCATGCTTTTAGTGATAGCCGCTACGCAATCCCTGTCAGATTCTACCAGGGTAAGGCTTTCCGCGCCCCTGGATGCGGCCTCAAAACCCACCGCCCCGGAACCGGCGAATAGCTCCAAAAAAGAGGCCCCGTCCATATCGCCGAGAATATCAAAGACAGCTTTTCTTACTACCCCCTGAGTAGGCCTTATACCGCGGGGTAGTTGAATCCCCTTGCCCCTGTATTTTCCGGTTATTATCCTCATCTTGTGAATTCTAATCCCTTAACATAACTGCTTTGCATGGACCGCGTCAATTTAAAGCCGGAATTTATATCTTCGGTTTTAATAAAATCCGGGTCGACAAACTTAGGGTCGGTGCGGTTAAAATGACGGACGATAAATATCTTATCAACAGAATGGCTTAAAACCTTAACTCCTTCTACCAGCTGGTCTGTATCCGCGACAGGCATTATAAGAATATCTTCGTCCATATAGTATGCCTGGGCCAGCACAACAGACCTTATATTCCCCATTATTACCGCCGCGCGGCACCCCTGCGAACTGCTGTTTATCCATTCGGCTACGCGTTTAGGAGCTGGGCCAAACTGCGGGTCTATGCTGATAATAAACGAGTATACCGCCAAAAACATAAAGAATAGCAAGAATATAATTTTGCTTCTGCGAAAAAGATAACGCAGGAAATAACCTGACAACGGTATCAATCCGATGAACGGAAAAACCAGGAAACGTTCCTGTTGTAACAATACGCCATGCTGGACAATATCTATTATGAACATAGCCGATATCGGGACAAGGAATAAGATACAGCAGAATAACGTCTCCCTGCGGTAGCGCGAAACCGCCTCTTTAAATACAGGGCGCCCCCGACAGGCTAACGCGAATATGCCGGCTAACAACAACCCCCTCATAACCATCCCTCGAGGCTCAAAAATGAATATATAGCGGCTCACGGCTATCAGAAAATAATATATCTTATCAAAAAAACCGAAATATCCGAATGGCCACGAGGCAAGATAAAAATTATACCCGTGCGAAGCTACCAAGTTAAACCAGGGCGCCAATAACAAGAAAGAACAAAAAAAGGATAGCAAGAACTTATCGAGCAGGTACTTATCCTTCCTGTAAATCAGCATAAAATATGCCAGTTGCCCCAGTATAATAAAAAAATAGAAGTAGTGCGTAAGCAGCGCTATAGAGTTAAAAAGAGCGGCGCATACCAGGTCGGCATTCCTCTTCTTTCTCTCAAAGCGCAGCAAGAAAAACCATGATACCAGCGCCAATAAGGCGATCAGGCTGTAATGCCTGGCTTCCCTGGAATAAATAACAGCAAAAGGGCATACGCTCATAAAGAGCGCGGAAAAAACAGCTGCCGCATCCCCAAACAGCAGTTTTGTAACCTTGTATGCCATAAGCACCGAAAACAGTCCCATCAAGACAGAAAAGAACCTTACCGCGAATATGCTGTCACCGAACAGCCTTATCCAGAAATAAATCGTCCAAAAGTAAAACGGCGGATGCGTATCCTCCCTGATCAGGCTAAGAGTGACGTCGCTGATCGTCTTGGAAGGGTCATTATGAAGCATCTGTTTGTAAAAACCGGCATTAAAATATTTAGGGGGAGTAATTTCAGAAAGGAGATTCATCTGTTTCTGCGCTTCGCCGTGCCCGGTAGATTGGAAGAAAGTAAAAAACTCATCTGTCCACAACGAGCGTCCGGAAAGGCCGTTGATGCGCAGCAGTAGCGCCAATGTAAAAAGCATAAATATAAAGAATATATGTATTTTCTTCAAGGCTAACCCACCATTACTAATTTATCATATTCGGGGAATCTCTGCGATAATTTCTCCTTAAGGCCCGCGTTCTGGTGCAACTCAAAGCGCGGATCAGACTTTACGAGCCTTAGCGCTTCTTCTCTGGCCCTCTTAAGAAGCTGCATCTGGCCTAAAGGGTTGGCTATCTTTAATTCTGAAAGCCCTGACTGGCGCCTGCCGAAGAATTCCCCCGGCCCCCTTATCTTCAGGTCCTCTTCGGCGATGCGGAATCCATCGTTATATTTTATCATCGCGAAGATCCTTGCTTTTGACTGAGGGGTAACAGCGTCTGATATAAGGAGGCAATAAGACCCTTCCTTCCCCCTGCCTACCCGGCCGCGTAATTGATGCAGCTGGCTTAACCCAAAACGCTCGGCACTCTCTATAATCATACATGTAGCGTTAGGTATATCTATGCCTACCTCCAGCACAGTAGTGGAAACCAGGAGATCCAGCTCTTTATCCTTGAATTTTCCCATAATATCATCCTGCTCGGACTGTTTCATCCTGCCATGGATAAGCCCCAGCCGGAAATCTTTGAATTCTCCAGACTTTAATTCATTATACATCTTTTTGGCACCGGCTATATCCAGGCTAAAAGATTCCTCTATAACGGGATAAACTATGTATGCCTGCGAACCCTTACGTAACTGTTCCCTGGCAATATCATAAGCCATATTTCTCTCTTTACAAGAGAAATGCATAGTTTCAACTACCGGCCTTCCCGGAGGCAGCTCATTGATGACCGATATATCCAGGTCGCCGTATAAGGTGATCGCCAGGGTGCGGGGGATAGGGGTTGCGGTCATTATCAATAGGTCGGGGTTTCTGCCCTTGCATGGCAATAACGCCCTCTGCCCCACCCCGAATTTATGCTGTTCATCTATCACTATCAGCCCGAGATTGTTGAACTTGAGTGATTCTTCTATAAGGGCGTGCGTGCCTATGACCAGGTCCACCTTACCGTCCCTTGCCTTCCGGTATATGCTCTTTTTTTCTTTACCGGTAACACTGGCAGTAAGAAGTCCCAGCTTTATCTTTTTCAGCCGCGGGCTGCCTGAATGCAATTGCGAACTTATCTTTTCATAATGCTGCCTTGCCAGTATCTCGGTAGGGGCCATGATAACCGCCTGGTATCCGCCCTGGAGAGCCGTAATACCCGCGAGTGTCGCGACCACTGTTTTGCCTGAGCCCACATCCCCCTGGAGGAGGCGCTGCATAACAAAAGGCTTAGCCATATCCTTATTTATTTCGCCGATCACCCTCTCCTGCGAGGCGGTCAGGGTAAAAGGCAGGGCCTTTCTAAAATCACCGGACAGCTCCAACGCGATATTATGGCTTATGCCGGCCTTCTCCTTCTTTCGCAGTTTCCTTAAAACAAGCGGTATCTGAAAAAGAAAGAACTCCTCAAAAGAAAGCCTTCTATAGGCATCTTTCTGTATATTGAAGTTCTCCGGAAAATGGATATTAAGCAGGCTCTTGGCCAGGTTTAAGAGGCCATTCCTTGACCTAAGGTCATAAGGAAGGATATCTTTTATGCCGGTCAGGTATTCATCTAATGCATATTTTATAACCTGACGCAGGCTCCGTTGTGTCATTCCTTTCGGTAATGAATATATGGGAGTTATCCTTCCTATATTCAACGATTCCTCATCCCCTAAAGAGGCGATCTCAAATTCCGGAGAACTCATCTGTAACCTGCCCCCGTATTCTTCGGCTTTTCCGTATAAGATAATAGTCATACCTGCCTTTAGGTATTCTTTAAGGTAGCGCTGATTAAACCAGACACACCGGATCTTTCCGGAACCGTCCCCTACCTCAGCCTCCGTTATGCTAAACCCTCTTCTTCTGAAAGAACGGCGCTCCTGGTTAGACAGTATGCGCGCCTTTATGGTTGAGACTGAACCTTTTTGCAGCCCGGAAATAGGCATGAATTTTGTGCGGTCTTCATAACGAGAAGGGAAATAATACAGCAGGTCTTCCGCGGTCATTATACCCAGGGAATTGAACAATCTGGCCCTTTTGGGCCCGATCCCTTTTATGTATTGGATAGGGGTGGCGGGGTCTTTTATCATTAAAGGGTTATCCGTAAGGACCCGGGCGCTTCTTCCGGAGGGAGTTTTGGGGTTAACGAAGGGGCATTTTTCTGAGGCGCCCCTAGCGCGGAAGGCGCCTCTTTTACCTCTACCTCAAAGCTATCGCTGGAAAGGGTTTTATCACCTGTCTTTAATCTGCTTGGCCCTATACTGAATATCCCGGTTGCGATGGGGGCCAGGATAAAAGCGTAAACTACTATTTTCTTTGTCTTGCCGTCCGCGAATGAAACCGTTGATGACCTGGCAGAAGATATCACATTAAAACCAGTGAAATCAGGAAACTCGGGCTGTTGTATTTCTTTTTCGGAAGAGATGATGGCGAGCTTATAGGTAAGGAGTTCTTCGGCCGTAATTACGGTCTTATCTATTTCTGATTTTATGGAAGTTTGCGCGAAAACATTTGTTACGAGCAAGGAAATAAAGATCAAAGATAAGCCGACTATATTCCTCATTGTTTCTGATAGGCATTATTGACTGACAAGCATAAAGGCCTTACCGTTCCAGCGGTAAATATCGCGCATCTTGCGCCCGGTATCATTGTTTATCCTCTCAACTACAAGTATGGGAGTATCGCCATCCATCTTCAGGTTTACGCCCGGAGGATTACTGAAAGAACGCTCAAATATGACTTCCCCCCGGTCATTATGGAATTTTATAACTTTTACTCCGCTTGAGTTTGAATTGGTGGAATAGACAGCTATCATATCTTTTGTGCCGTCATTATCCAGGTCTATCTGTTTGAGGTCGTTAAAAAACAGCACGTCATGCAGGATATTCTTTTTCTCCTGCGCCGCAGAAGACTTAGGCGATCTTGCGCATGCCGACAAAAATAAAGGTACCAGTGAAAACAATATAACTCTTATCAGTATACCTTTTATCTGCCTCCCTCCCATCTTTCCCTCCCGGCTATTATTTTATGACTAAATAAAACTGGTTCAACAGAATTCCAGATAAGCCTTTTAAGATATTTTACCTGATATCTTAACCGTTGTGTGCTGCATATCCTGCCACGGCCAAAGCATCGCGAAAAAAGAATACTTACCGTCATTACGCAAATAAAGCGTTTGCCCTTCCCTTATCCCCCCAAAAGTGTCTATAATGCCCTGGGTATCCGGCATGATCGGCTTTTCGGAAGGCCATGCGGGCGGGCCAAAAACCTTCTCAAGGCTTCCGGTAAGCTCGCCTATTTTATTATTTTCAATCACTGCCTCAAAATAATCTTCATTATCCGCGCGTAGCGTATCAAAAGCAACTCCGCTTATCTCTTTCTTTATTTCATCAAACCGCATAAAAGCCCTCTCTTTTCTTTTATTTTACTGCCAAATAACCCGCTAATCAAACTTTATTTTGGGCCAAAAAAAACGCCTTTACTCCGCGTGCACGCGCGGTAAAGCAGAAACATCCACGCGCATCCCTCCGTCATGCTCTATTTTAAGCGTATAAAGCATACCCGGCACGAATTTCGTTCCTGGGGCCTCTATCTGAGCGTTCTTGATACCTATTCTTTTTGCCTCCTGCGGGCTAAGGGCATACTCCCAGAATTTTCTCCATAACCTGTTTTCAAAAGCGGTAACCTGCCTTCCGACGCGGTAGCCTGAAGGGACCTCGTTGATCTTATTTATCTCATAGACTTCGGCGCCGTCATCCTTCAACGCGAACACTTTCATAAAAAGATACGCGCTCTTTCCTTTCAGGGGATCCCCCTTCTTTATATAAAAATCGTCAAACCTGATAACCAGCGATTGGAACTGAAGTATATCGGAAGAAAAAGTAAAGTATTTCGGCGGAAGCGCTTTTCCCAGCGTATCATATTCCAGGAATTTTATAGTAGTGTATGCCTTGCCGGTATGATAATCTGTCCTTAGATCCGCTACTACGACTTCGGCGATCATGGATTCTGCCGTGAGCCGCTCAATCACCTTCTTTAATAAAAGGCTCTCCCTGAAGCTATTCAGCAAATACGCCGCGAAGAATATGATCGCTCCCAGAAAGATAACCTTTATTATCTTCTCGACACCCCTGAACATATCTTCCCGTTAAGCCATCTTTTCGGCTATATCCGCGGCGATTGGCAGCTTTAAATATTTACCCCTGTATGCCGAGACTATCAATATTACCCAAAGGGCCACCTCAAGCATATATATTATAGGGGCTATCATGGTGCCCACAAACGGCAGGACCCAGACCAGTATGCTCACTAACCACAGGAGCCCGAAAGTAACTATAGATTGCATGGCGTGGAAACGCACGAATTTGTTTTCTTTTTCCAGAAGATAAATAATTATCCCGCTGACAAATCCCAGCAGGTAACTCAGGGCGGCGGCGACATTCGCCTTTAAGCCTATAGATGTTTTACCGAATCCCCCCTCTGACATAGCTCTCTCCTTTCTGCTCTGAAACACTTTGTTTATTGCAAATTATTTTATCGCCAAATCACGTCTTAATCAAGTATAATTATCCCCGCGAGAAAACGCTTTCCGAAGTATATGTTTTTACCTTGAAAAAAGAAAGATTATATTGCATATTATAACTAAGCGTTTACTAAAAAGGAGGTAGGTGGGATAGCGCTAAGCCAAAAAGGCCTATCACCTACAAAAAAACCCCGATATTATCGGGGTTTTTTGTTAAACAGCAGTTTACGCCAAACTATCCAATTAGTTTGGGCGTTTAAACAGCAGTTTACGCCAAACTATCCAATTAGTTTGGGCGCTAAAACAGCAGTTTACGCCAAACTATCCAATTAGTTTGGGCGCTAAAACAGCAGGGCGCTACCAGCCTACTTCTTCAGATATGCCTTTATGATCTTCTTATCGGATAGCGGCCTGTCTGAAGGGCCTGTAGGGCTGCTTTCTATCTTCTGCACAATATCATAACCTGATATAACTTCGCCAAATATAGTGTGGCGCATATTCAACCAGGGAGTAGGGGCTGTAGTAATGAAAAACTGGCTTCCATTGGTGTTGGGCCCGGCGTTTGCCATAGCAAGTATCCCGGGTTTGTCAAATTTAACGGAAGCCGATAGCTCATCTTCAAATGGGGCACCCCACGCGGATTCTCCTCCGGTGCCTGTCCCCCTGGGGTCACCACCCTGGATCATAAAATCCTTTATTACCCTATGGAATATCAACCCGTCATAGTAACCTTTCTGCGTCAATTTAATAAAATTTTCACATGCCCTTGGCGCTATATCAGGCATAAGCCTGATCTCTATATCCCCTTCATTCGTCTGAAGCACTACAATATCTTTTTCCATGGCAAAAACTCCTTTTAAAAAATAGCAAGTTAAAAGCGCAAAAGATAGGATTATTACGGATATTATGCCTGTTTTATTCAATGATTCAGTTGTCATCTGGATATATCCATTACCTTATATTTCAGGACCCCGGCGGGGACCCTGATCTCAACCGTATCATTTATCCTGTGATTCAACAGCCCGCTGCCTACGGGGGAATTAACCGAGATCTTCCCTGCTGAGTAATCAGCCTCTGCCTCTGAAACCAGGGTGTAATCCAGCTCTTCCCCTGAAGCTATATCTTTAAGCCTGACTTTCGCTCCGATAAGGACCTCGTCTTTAGGGATATTCTCATATTCAATGATCCGCGCCCGCGCAAGCTTATGTTCAAGCTCAACGATGCGTTTTTCATTCATACCCTGGGCCTCTTTTGCCGCGTCATATTCGGCATTCTCGCTGATATCCCCGTGCGACCTCGCCTCTCCTATCCTTTTACTTAGCTCCCTGCGCTTATCCTTCTTTAAAAACTCAAGCTCGGTAATTAACTTTTCATAACCTTCTTTAGTAAGGTATATATCTTCACTCCAGGAAGAAACATTCACAGGATCCTCTTTCTTTCCCGCCCTAAATGACTAAATTTGCGTTCTTTTTAGCTTTATCCCTGGAGATCCTGCTTTGCAGCCTGCCTAAAAACAACATTATCTCATTCCTATCCATATCCAGGAACTCCACGCCTAAATACATACCATGCAACCCGTATCTCGCGCCTTTAGTAACGCCTCTTATAATACCTTTGCCGATCAAAGGCTTCCTCCACAAGTCCGCGGCCAGCTCAAACTGAACCACCATGCCTGCCTCTATAACCATTCCTTCTTTTTCTCTCACTAATACCGAGAACCCGCGAAAACTGATATTCCCCAGCTCCCCGGAGAATATATACGGCGGCTCACCCTCGGACTTCATCTTGACCCTGCCGCGTAACGTTAACCTCACATGGCTTCTTTTATCAGGCATTTAAAGACCCGTTCAGATATCTAAAGTCCCCTGAAAAACCGCCCTGTAATAACGGCTTATTGACCTTAACGAACCATAAAGGAGCAAACTCAAGTAATAGCTTACTACAAGCACGATAATACTTATTATTATCTTTGCCTTCCTGCTGTAACCCGGATTGAACCATATTAACGGTAAAGCGAAAGGGCCTACGAAAAGAAGGGCTATTATAAAAATAGAAGGCTTAAAATACCATTTATCATCGGGCTTATGGGCCATACCCCTCCCCTTTTTTAACTGTTAACCGGTCAAGCGGAATAAATAACTAAAGCGCCCATCGCTATAAATAGTATCCCCATATACCGCAGCACAGAAACCGGCTTCTTATCCCAGCGGTCAAGCATTGCCTTGATCTTGTTCAATCCCAGGGCGAATATAATGATAGCTCCAAAGAAGATAAAAACACCGGAGAAATAAATAACCCAGGGGAAACGTTCTGCCTGGGGAGCTGACAGCAAAAAGACGCTGCCAAAAATTACCCTCAGCAATCCTGCCACATATATCCTCTTATCCTGTTTCCAGAAAAAGACCATTTTCTTCATAGTCTCCGGCTTGAAGACCACCGCGATACCCATACAAGCCATTAATATCCCTATAAGCTTAGTCAATATCAGCATGCCTGCTCCTTTCTATTTGTCCTATAGCCATATTATATACCTTATTATAATCTCTCCAAAGTAAATTTATTACTTCACCGCGGGGTTTACGCACTTACTAATGATCCCGGACATATCCTCTAATGTTTTTACGCGGCTTGAAAGCTCCCTCAACCTCCTTGCCTTACGGAACCCTTTTGTATAACGGCTGAAGAATTTGCGGAATATTACTACCCCGTTCTTTTCTCCGTAGAAATCGGCGCACATATTAAGGTGCTCTGTCATTACCTTCATTATCTCCTGGGGCAAGGGTCTGCTTACCGTTTTTTCGTTCCCGGTATACTCCTTTATCTCTCGGAATATCCAGGGGTTACCCAGTGCGCCTCTTGCGATAATAATTCCGTCGGAACCGGTTTCATCAAACATCTTCCTGGCAAGCTGCGGGCTGAAGATATCCCCGCTGGCTATCACGGGTATCTTGACCGCCTTTTTGACCCCCCTGATAATGCCATAGTCAACGGTACCGCTATAGCCCTGGGCCCTGGTCCTCCCGTGTATAAATAACCCGTTGATGCCGGAGTCCTGGCAACATTTAGCCACCTCTATCGCGTTTATAGTTTCCTTATCCCATCCCGAACGGATCTTTACGGTCACCGGCACCTTTGACCTTTTTACCACGATCTTCAATATCCTGCTTAATGCCTCCGGATCCTTGAGAAGGCCCGCCCCCTCGCCCCGGCGCACTACTTTTCTCGCCGGACAAGCAGCATTAAAATCAAGAATATCAAACTCATATTCATTTATGACATCCAGTGCCCTGCGCATGAACTTCTCTTCACAACCCAACAACTGCACCCCCAGCGGCCGGTCCTCCTTGCATGAAGAGAGCATCTTCTGCGTGCGCTTGCTTCTGTGGCTTATGGAACGGGAATTGATCATCTCCACAAAAGCCAGCTCGCAGCCGAACCGGCGGTTAAGCATGCGAAAAGGCAGGTCGCTTATCCCCGCCATAGGGGCAAGGATAAGGTTAGATTTCAGTTTTAATGTGCCGATCTTAAACATATAACGGTTATTATATTAAATATGGGCGAGCGGCTATTTATTTATTACCTTAAAAGACGAGGAGCTGCGGTCGCTTTTCTCACCCCCCGTGTACACCTGCACCAGGACCCAGCTATACACCTGCCCTGCTTCAAAGATGGAAACAGGGATCCGGATCGGATATTCTATCGCGGAAAAACGCTGTTTAAATATAAGATTAGGAGCAATTGTATCATACCCTTTATACAACCTAAAGTCAAAATGATCGGTTTCTGTGATATTGATCTTGATCCATCTGAATTCAAGGTATTCTTTACCCGTTAAAACAATATTATCCGTAACAGGATACAATAACGTAGGGCCCGGACGGGACATATAGTTATCTGTATCGCGCATAAAGCCATAAGAGTCAAAAGGCGCGGTAAACAGTATTGCCGCTCCCGCCAAACATATAAATACAGCTATCCTTATTTCCTTTTTCATCTTTTTCACCAAATAATCTTTGCGCTATCTCTTGCGGGTATCCGTTTATAGCGGTATTTAGGATATCCTACCATCATTGCTGCTCCGGCCGCTGCCCGTGCGGATAAACCTGCAAACTTCCTGACATCATCTGACATATTAACCGCCATCTGCACATATCCGGCCCAGCAGGCGCCCAGGCCGAAACCGAACGACGCAAGCTCAAGATATGCAGCAGAGATCGTGCATGACTGCGGAACCAGGGGGTCATCCTTAAGCCCATAGGCGATAATAACGCAGGGAGCATTCCGGCAGATCATATCCTTGCCCTTCTTCCAAGACTCAACCAACCGGTCAAAACGCATGGATTCCGCTAACAGTGATTTTGCATTTAAAAGCCCTTCCATCCACTTGGCAACATTATCCGTAAGCCCCTGGACCCTCTCCTTTCCCGCGATCACCAGCCATTTAACCGGCTGCCGGTTGATCCCGGAAGGCGCGTATCTGGCGGTATCTAAAAGTTTTTCTATTACACCTTTTTCTACTGGTTCATCTTTATATGTCCTGACCGAACGCCTCCCCTTTAAAAATAACTCCACCTGCCCTGGGCTTGGTAATTTAGATTGGTCAAGGGGTATTGAATCTTTAATGTCCATCGTGGATAGTTTTATGGCTGCGGTCGGGCAAAACGCGAAACAATGGCCGCAGTTAATGCATATATCCCCGCCACCCGGTATAAATTCCGGTACACGCTCCTTTTCATTCATCCGCAGGATATTTATCGGGCATATCTCTATGCACCTGCCGTCACCGTTACATTTGGGCTTATCAACTGTAAATAATACCACTCACCCCCCCCTTTTTTTTAAGGAAGCCTGGCGATATAAGATTTAATCACACGGGCAATGCTGGCGTAATCCTTCTTTTGCAGCCACTCTTTTTTAAAAACACCGGCGCCAAAGGCCGCGGCACTGGCGCCGCAGGAGAAATAATCCCGTAAATTTTCAGGCGTAACGCCCGCGCAGGCTAAAAGTTCAATATCCTGAAAAGGGCCTTTGATCTCCCGAAAATACTCCGGGCCGAGAAACTTAGCAGGAAACACCTTAACCATTGTTGCCCCTTCTTTCCAGGCCTGATAGATCTCCTGCGGAGTTAGCGCTCCGGGAAAAACCGGTATCTTATTTTTTACGCAATACTTTAAAATATCCTTTATCAGTACCGGCATGACTATAAAAGTAGCCCCGGAATCCAGAGCAGATTTCAAACTGCGCATATCCAGCACTGTCCCCGCTCCGAGTGTAATACGCTTACAACCTGCCTTTTTGGCCTTGCGGAGCAAATGAGGCGCGCCTTCGGTATTCATAGCGATCTCTACCGTTTTTAAACCCGAAGATATTACCGCCTCTATCAACGGCTCGATCTGCCCTGATTTTACCCCGCGCAGGATACCCAAAAGGGGCTGTTTTTTAAACTCTTTGAGATCCATCTTTATTCCTCAACCTCTCCTACCAGGCTTTCATAAAACTCGCGGTAATTCTCTTTTTTATCGCTTCCGCGCAAAGCCATGGCCGCGCGGGGATGCTCATCCAGGATGCCGGTAATAGCATAGGGGATAATATAACCCCATTCTATCTTATCCCTCAAAGGTATGAACTCTTTGGAGATCAGGTCCAAAACCGGACGGATATCAAACTTGGGGTTCTTTAAAAAACCCAGCAGAAGTTCTAAGGGGCAATTCCCTGCCGCTCTGCCTAAACCGTAGACAGTGCCGTCTACGAAATTAGCGTCATGTATAATCGCCTCAATAGTATTACCAAAGGCAAGCTGCTGGTTATTATGCGCGTGCATCCCTATCTCTTTATTCTTAACGATAGATTTAACTTTCTTAACCAAAAACTCGGATGTCTCCTGATACAGGGCCCCGAAACTATCCACTATATAGATGACATTGGCCTTGCTCTCCTTTTCCAATTGCTCCAAAGCCTCGGTCAATTCGTTATCCAGGGCACGCGAGATAGCCATGATATTTACCGTCGTCTCATAGCCCTTGTCCGCGAAGCGGTTCACCAGGGATATCGCCTTATCTATATCCTTCACGTAAGAGGCTACCCGTATCATGGACACGGGGCTATCCTTGCGGGGCTTGACGTCCTCTACATCAACGCGGTCCACATCCACCATTACTGATATCTTGGTCTTTGATTCAATCCCGTCAATCACCTTCTTTATATCCTCATCATCGCAAAACTTCCATCTGCCGTATTCTTTTTCGGAGAAGAGGCGCTTGGAGTTTTTATAGCCTATCTCCATATAATCCACCCCCGCTTCAGAAAGCGCCTTATACACCGCGCGCACAAATTTCAAGTCAAAATCGTGGTTATTGATCAACCCGCCATCCCTTATAGTGCAATCCAATACCTTAATTTTTTCCCTAAACATGCCCTCTCCCTGTTTTTAATATAATATCTTATTCCCCAATGATCCCCAATCCTTAAGCAGCTTAAGGCAATCTTCTTTTAGATAGCCCGGGACTAACTGCACTTTGCTAAAACCTGCCCTCTTCATCCTTCCGCAAGAGATACTTAATTCACGGAATCCTATTCTTTTTGCATCAGAAATACCGGTCCCATAAACTATCTTCCCTATCCTGGCCCAGTGTATGGCGCTGAAACACATCGGGCAGGGCTCGGTGGTAGAATAGATTATACATCCGGAAAGGTCAAAATTATTTATTCTTTTTGAAGCGGACCTTATGGCGTTTATCTCAGCGTGGCAGGAAGCATCATTCTTTAATACGGTATTCCTGGCTACAGCCAATACCCGCCCATTCTTTACAATGCAGGCGCCGAATGGCCCGCCTTCCATAGTTTTGATATTCTTCCGGGCCTCTTTAACCGCCATATGCATGAATTTTGGGTTCAATACCTGCCCCATAGTCAAAGTTATCCCTTTCATCTTTCATTTTCGCAGGATAAACTGCTCCGATCCTCACGCGAATTAAGCCCTTTTCCAAGTTAGCTATTTTATCAAAGGCATCCCGGCTCAGATCAATGATCCTCCCTCTCGTAAAGAAATAAAATGCCGGGCCGAAATCATTGTGCCTGACTTCCACGCATTTATTATTTTCCAAATTACATACAAGGTAGTATTTACCGAATTCTCTCTTGCGCATCGCGCAGGTAAGCTCCCCTTTGTTATACTTTTCTCCGGAAGCAGTGCGGCGAGGGTCATACCAGCTGGCAAGGCCGGTTGAAGGATAAAACCCTATTATACCCAGGCAGCCGCAGAACAGGATGAGGAAAATCGATATAGTGATAACGTAATAACGCTTCATCGGAATATTATACCGCAAGTCGTAGCAATCTGGAACAAAAAATCCCAAACCTAAAAATGGTTTGGGATTTATGCAAATCAGAACCGTCCCCTTATCTCCTTATACCATAATCTTGTCAAATTCCTCTACGGTAATCGCGGGAAAACTGGTGAAAGAGATATTTGTCAGCTTATTCAACGCGACCGATGCCTTCATTACATCCGCAACTCCGGGAAAATCCGCAATAAGCACGATGTCATATTTTCCCAAAAGCGCGTACATAGAGTCTACTTTACCGTTGGCCTTCGCTATCGCATCAAGCGCCTTCTTGGTTCTATCGGATGAGATACCGACCATCGCCTCTTTTGAATACTTTCCGTACATGAAGAATTTTGCCATCTCCCCACCTCCTGTCTAAATTATACCCCTAAAAACCGAAAATTCAATTTCTATTATTCGGGAATTCAATTTATGAACTGTGCAGCGTAAGGGGTAAGGTCAATAGGGATCACCCGCTAATGCCTGTCGGTGAAAGCGAGCAGAAACTTCAAGCAAGATTTCCATGGCGGAGAAACTGAGCAGTGCGGCGAGAAGCCGCCCAAACTAGCCGCTACAAATAGAAAAGGCACCGTTTCCGGCGCCTTCCCTTGTAGCATAATATCCCTTCCTAACGAAGTAATTAAAGTATAGCTTATAAAACAGGGGTTGTCAAGAAAAATGCAGGCACAGTTAGCCTTTCTGACCTAACTATGCCTGCTTCGTTACCCCCTTGGCGGGATTCGGACCCGCATCGTCCTCTTCGTTAGAAAGGGGCATTATCCAATTATGCTGCAAGGGGGTACGAATGAAGGCTTTGCCTTCCTTGACTTAATAGACGTACCCCGCTGCAGGATCTAACAGCGATTTTTACGCCGCGCTCAAACCTGCTACAGATTTACGCCTCGCTTCTACCTATATACCCCGCCTCCTGCTGGGATAAAAATATTTTGTGGTATCGCTCGGCATAAAATAAAAAAACGCCTGCAGCTAGAAGCCACAGGCGTCTTTTTATTTTAAGGAGCACCGACCTACTCTCGCATAGCCTTACGACATACACTACCATCGGCCCTGAGAGGCTTAACTTCCGTATTCGGAATGGGAACGGGTGTTTCCCCCTCGGTATGAGTACTCCAATTTCTATAGTTTACTTGTTGGAAATTGGCACCTGGCTGGCGAAGCCAGTCAGGTGCGTAACCATGTAAACCCCAACAACTACAGACAAGTTTTAGGTAAAACTACTATAAAACGATTGAACCAAACTTAATCCCACGTTTCCGACACTTTTGCATGAAGGAAACTTGGGATAAAAATCCGCTTTCTTTATGAAAACAGATTTTAAGGCCAAGCCGATTGGCTGATTAGTACGCTTTAGCTGAAATCCTTACGGATCTTACACTTAGCGCCTATCAAGGTCGTAGTCTACGACCAGCCTTCAGTGCCTTGCGGCACAGGGATACCTATTTTTGGGGTGGGCTTGACACTTAGATGCTTTCAGCGTTTATCCCGTCCGAACTTAGCTACCCGGCCTTTGCCCTTGGCAGGACAACCGGAACACCAGAGGTTCGTTTCTCTAGGTCCTCTCGTACTGAAGAGAACTCCCCTTCAAGTATCCTAACACCCACATCAGATAGAGACCGACAATAATGTTACTCTCCAACATTGTTGGAGGGTTTGGGCATTTCTGCCAAACTCTACATATCGCTATGCAGTTCGGACTGTATCTTAGCCCTATTCTTTCGAATGGGGTTTCTGGCGTACAGTCTCTGAAGATTCTGGTAATTGAAGCCTTTTGCCGCGGTAACTTGTAAATAAATTTTCTCGCCAATTTACAAATTACTATTATCGCTTTTTTACGTCTCCGAATCGTTTGTTCGCCTTAATCTTTCGAAGACGCGGCGTCAGCAAAAATTTTGCCAACATAACCACCAGCCTTTCCTGCTGATTATCCCCACCGAAGAATTGTCACTAAAGAAATTAGTATCTTCGGATACACGGGATTTTCCAGCAATTAGCCAGATTTAAAGACAGCAACGGTCCATTATTACTGTCTCACGACGTTCTGAACCCAGCTCGCGTACCCTTTTAACCGGCGAACAGCCGGACCCTTGGGACCTTA
Organism: Candidatus Omnitrophota bacterium; assembly: GCA_041653955.1. Lineage (GTDB taxonomy): Bacteria > Omnitrophota > Gorgyraeia > Gygaellales > Profunditerraquicolaceae > UBA1562. The sequence continues at coordinate 22,862 of JBAZEH010000023.1, forward strand.
TACAGCCCCAGGATAGGATGAGC
>JBAZEH010000024.1:0-22289 GCA_041653955.1 Candidatus Omnitrophota bacterium
CCCCGGGACCATAGTGGACCCGGATCTTGCTGGCTATGCCGTACTTATTCATAATATCTATCAATCTGCTCTTCTGGGATGGATCAAAGAAAACATTGTTCTTGAAGAAATAATCATATATTGTTGGCTGATCATGCACGAATTGCTCTTCAGCCGCAGTTATGCCTGCCCTCCCGAACCTAAACCTCCAGAATCTGCTAAGAGGGCCTTTCTTCGATGTGTCCTCATCAAAACGCGCCACCGCAAGATTAAATTCCCCCGATGCATTGCGCACACACACGCATGTTTTGGGTATACCCCAGTCCCATTTCGTACGATGCCTGATAGAGGGCAGCCCAAAACAATTCGGGTCATCCACGCTAAAATTAACATAAACCATATGGGCGACCTCCTGGCTATCCACGGAATCCCCCCCTACTTTGTCAGACCATATATAGACTGCCTCATGCATCTTCTCGTAACTATCTTTATTGATCTTCTGTATCCTGTTATAGAAAGAACTCATAGCGGACCTTATCTGTTGTATATCAGATATAAAACTGTTCAAGACACCGATCGCATTATAACGGTCAACTATATTATTTGTGCAATACGGCTCAAGCGGAAGGATACTGCAGCAGGGACGATTACCTCCCAATGGCGTAGGACATGTTGCTGTCGGGCTACAAGCGGTATTACAGTAATTGCCGCAATTCAATGGCCTACCGCAGCAGATGAATTTGGTATAGCACCCTACACATTCATAACAGGTTGCTGGTTCCTCCTCTGTGCCGCATCCATAAGGTACCTGATAACAACAGGGATCCCATGCGCAGTCTGCCTGCTTGGCATCACAGTTATTATCTATACACCCTGAATAAGGCCAGATGCATCTTGTTGCCATACAATCGTGTATCTGGCTTTTTCTCAAACTCAATTTATCCCTTAACATAACGGCATAATTCTGTAAATTGCCTAATCTGGTATGCCAATCCGCGTCATCCGGAGGCTTAGAGGGGTCATGTGGGGGACAATCGTCGCTAGGACAATTAATCCCTGTATGTTCGGTATATATTAAATAATCAAGCCAGTTATCAAGACCCTGCACCGCGGTATCACGATCCATATCATACAGCCCCCTGGCGACCACATTCTCAAACTCCTCTATCTCATAGACCCACACACCCAACAGCTCCTCATAGGTGCTATTTCCGGTATCCTCCACACCTACTATCTTGTCGCCATCTTCTGAGCCATTGATGCCATATCCATAAGGGTCCCTCATCGTAGCGAGCATCGGACGCAATTGGTTATTAATCCATGGGACCATCTTTATGCCCCCTACCTGCCAATCAACCCACCATCCCTCCGAATCGGGGCGCAGGGGGTCATAGTTCTTCTTCCTCTCTACTATCATCATATTGCTGTCTTCCCGGATATAAAAACGTCCGGGTAAAAAGAAATTACTATAAAAAGTCTCTACCTCAGGGCCTATGGCGGGAAAAGAATCAAGCCTGTTTACATACCACTGAAAGAAACGCGGTATATAATCCTCTGTATCTCCGTCCCTGTCCAAATCGAATTTATCCCTGACCAGGGCCGGGTCATCTACTAAAGCTGCTAATGTGCCATAAACGGGGGATTCTATGATCTGTTGCATTGCGCTTAAGTTCTTGAATTTCAGTCTCATCTGCTCCTGCGCAGCCTGGTTACCAGTTGTTATCTGCTGGCTGACTCCAAAGCCACCACTGATGACTCCTCCCACTATCATACCTATGCCTAATACGCCGACAATCCCCCCCAGCCCTCCGGCCCAAATCAAAGCCACTCCGGCGATTACCAGCAATCCCCCTAATATCAACCTCCAGTTAACATCGCAACTTTCTACTTTGCTGCCATATATCTCAAACTCTTGTTTTAAGGCATTGGCCATGCTGCCTATCTGAGAAGCAACCCGCAACCCTACTGAATCGGCCACATTGCTTACAACTGTCTTCTTCTGGGCTAATTTACTTATATTGATGGTCACGAGGGCGAAAAGGAAAAGCACTCCGGCAATGAATATCAATATCGTGGTTATCTGCCCCCGGGAAGTTCTTCTTATACTCATGGTTAATTTGCCCATTTGTAAAGTGCTGTCCCCGGGTCAGTAGAGAGCTCAACAGGGATACTCACTGTACGACCATCGTTCAATCTGAACTTATAATAAGTGGTTTGTTTGGCGTTAAGGGTAGTTTCTGATTCTACAGACCCTGCGTTCTCGGTTCTTACGATCTTACTGCCTGAATGCTGAATACTCTTCTCAAAATCTCTTAGAAGCCCCTGTCTATCCTGCGGGGTTAATTCTCTCCCAAGGCCGTACTCAGTCACCTCCCTGTCGCCCGGATCTATCTGGGCATAAGCGGTATCAACCTGTATGTTCCCAACCTTATCATAAGCATCTGCAGGAGAAGCACCATGGTAACGGATATAAAAGAGATTCTTGTTTTTGTCGGCTGCCAATATATACTCCAGGCGGCCGTCTCCGTCTAAATCCGCATCGGTGATTCTCTGTTTTATTAGCGAACCGCTACGACGAAAGTAAGGATACATCAATAATGTAGACCCTGTCTCTGCTTCAATGCCTTCAAAACCTCCCTCTAAACGCGACACCATTATTTGATCCTTAAAAACAGGTTCTTTGATATATTCGGTATTCTGGCTGTGTTCGCGATCTTCAAAGACTACTATAATCTTAGGCGGACAAGGGCGCTTTTCGAACTTTGCCGTATAAAAGCCAAATGTATTCTTGTCTCCGGAAACCACTTCCGCTTTAGCTACATCCTGTATCCTTTCTCCTGTGGGATAATTATCCTGGTCGAGAACAACATCGCCCCTGCTGACACCCTCCATTTGAAAATACATTGCCGGCAAATCCTCCTCCTGAGGAGCATCATCAAACTTCTTTATATAGGCCGCGGACTGATCCGTATCCCAGGTAACTGAGCCGCTTCCCGGTATTGCAACCCGTTCCGCAAACCCAAACTGGTCCCTAGGGTCAGGGATAGCCTTGTTCTTGAATAACGTTAAAGAAACGGCAGAATTAGGGCCATCCCTGTTAAAAGCCATCTGTTGCGCCTTACGGAAGGCTTCCATCTGAGCTTCCTGTTGATAGTTTGCCTGCAGTCCGAATTGAATAAGCATGGCAAGGCAAAAAAGCAGTATGCTGCCGAATATAGCTAGTTCGGTCAACGCCTGCGCCTTCCTTTCCGATATTATTCCCTCCGCTAATTTTTTCATTTCTCACCTATACCCCCGGGAGCAAACACATTAAGTTCAGGGGTCTTATAAAAATCCAATTTCCCGGGGCTCGATGGACTAGCCGCCTGGACACGCGTCGCCTCATATTTGCTTTGTCGCTGTACTAAATTGTGATTCAACCAAACAAAAAGATTACCAGTCAATATCAGAAACAGAATAACCAGTATAAAAGCCAGGCTGAATTCTATGGCTGACTGAGCATGGTTGTTAATCAAACAACTTCTCATCCGATAAGCTCCCCGTTTCTTCATAGCTACCCTTGCCTATACTTAAGGTTACAGGCTCGCTCCTTTCCATTTCCATTATCTCACGCTTTTCTATATGCGTAGCCCCGGTTTCATCAGTGACCTCTACGTCTATGAATCTGGGAGTACCCTTACTTATTATCTGCGTGTTACCTTCCTTATCTGCCGTAGTGATCGTCTGAGTCAAGGAGGAAGTGCTGGTTTTGGCCGAGTACTGCTCGCCGATCTCATCAGCTGCACCTCGTATCCTACCTTGGATGCTGCGCTTTATATATATTTGCATAGTAAGCAGGGCAGCTGCGATACAAGCTATAAGTATCGCGTATTCCATTGTCGACTGCGCCCTCCTTTTATACCCAGGTATCTGTAACATCTCAATCCATCTTTCTTTTGCTATAGTCTGCGCTTATCGAATAGGACGATGTTTCTCCGCTTACCGTATTAGTAACCGATTTCTCGGTACGGATATTGCCGTCACCAAGATTCTTTTTGGTCTGGGTGGATTCACTTTCACTCAGCGTATTTACAGGAAACTTCTGGACCCCTTCATTAGACTCGGAGTAAACCTTCTTCTTGACCGCTATTTCGATATCGCTCACCCTCTCTCCCTGAGTGCCATAATCATCAGACATAACCTTTATCAAAGATTGCAAACCGCGTTTAAGATAAGGCTGCATAGCCACCAGGGCGATAGTAACTACCCCCAGTATCAACCCATACTCCACCAGACTTTGCGCCCTATTGAACCTTTTCATCATCTCACCCCTAGAACCCGGCTGCCCTCTTCTAATTCTGTTCCTGCCTCTGCAGCGCCATCTATGGAGGCGCTCTCAACTGTTGTTGGCTTAGCAAGATCGGAGAGGCGCTTGGTTACCTTACCTTCCTCCGGGAGAGACTGGCTGCCGACATCCATGCTGGCCTGTCTTGATATATCTATAATATTTTCTGAGTCAGCGTAATAAGGTTCGTACTGACCTTGAGCTGAAGAGGAAGCGGTAGCCATATCGACCATATCTTTATATCTACCCTGAAGTCCGCGTTTAACGTAAATATTCATCACCACAAGCGCGACTAGTATAATAGACAAGAATATGCTGTATTCGCTCACGCTTTGGGCTTTATTCTTCATCCTGCAGCCACCTCCCCCCTGTTGAGCTTTATTACTTATCAAACAGCTTATCGTCTTCCTGCCATGCCCCAACCGTTTCAGACCCAGTCCTTGCAGAAGTATCTTTGGTATAATCTTTTGTGGTGACTCCCTGCGCCACTGTTTCCTTAAACGATGTTGACTGAGTTTGAGTAATGGAAGATGAATAGGTGGTCGGATCATATTGTTCCCCCATATCATCTGCCGCGCTTCTTAACCTGCCGGAATAGCCGCGTTTTACATAATGTTGCATCAACAGAAGACCGGCTACTACCACAGCTATGATCAATGCATATTCCAATGTGCTCTGGCCCTTACGATTAAACATTCTGCCACCCCCCTTTAATCGGCCTACTGCCTTGACTCTGCGGCAGTAGTAGTTTCTTTTCCTGTCTTAGTCTGCTCGTCCTTTGCTATCGTTTTAGTAACCTGTCCTCTCGCACCACCAGTATCGGTGACCGTTCGTTCGGCTCCTCTGGTAACGTCAGTATCCACATAATACGGCTCATACTGCTTGGTGGTGAATTCCAGTGTTCCCACATTTGCCTGTGCTCCATCTACCATGTCGATTCCCGTTAAGTCAACATCCGGGGCATGATCGACAGCATCCGCCACCCTTCCCTGTATCCCTCTTTTGACATATACCTGCATTGCTACGGCGGCTGCGATGACTATGGCGATAAGAATGGAATATTCCGCTATATTCTGGCCCTTACGATTAAACATCTTGTCACCTCCTTTGGATTCTTATTCTAACGAGTCTGTGATCTTGCCCGTCGCCGTTTCAATAGCCGAGCCCGAATCTTTAAGTGCAGTGCTTACTCCCTTGCCTATAAATGACTTCGCTGCAAATGCTATTGCCGCGATAACCACCGTTAGAACGATCACATATTCCAATATGCTCTGACCCTTGCTTCTATGCATCTTTCACCCCCTATTTGTTATTTTGCTTCTGCGTTAATCTGTTCTTCTATCAACTTAAAATTAGCCTGCACCGCCCTTTGCGCGTAAAGATGCATCGCCAGGAATGCCGCTGCCACTACGGCGATCAACAACGCGTATTCTATTGTGCTCTGGCCCCTTCTCATTTTAAGATCTCCTCTGTCGCTTTGTTAAATGCTTTTTCGCATGATCCTTTTATGTTCTTGAAATAATCAGTAGACGCAAAAAATAAAACGACTGCCACTACGACAGTCGTTAAAATAAAATATTCGAAGATTGACTGGCCCTTTATTCCCTGAATTCTTTTAGACTTTTTTAAAGTCATTATGAACTCCTACATTAAAAATCCGGGCTGCCATTTCGGTAGCCCGGTCAACATAATTATTTTTTCCGTGGCTTTGCTATTCTGCACTTTTTCCCCGCTAGAATAACCTTTTCGTTTGGCAAGAAAAATATAGCATATATATATATACGTGTCAAGAATAAACAGGGGATGTAAGAAAGCGTTTGCCTAGATAAACTGGACCTGGGGGCTGACCCAAATTTGCAGGCCGGATGCAGTCATAATCCTGGTTTCATTGATCCTGTTAGCTGCGCAAGAAAAACCCTCTTGCCATATAATATCATTCATCCAAAAGAACCCATTAGGATAAAATAACTGGATCATTAGCAGGTTTCCGGTTGCCTGTAATCTGGCCGGCAAAGAATAGAAGCGCTGCCGCATACCCGTAAAGTCTAAAGTATGGTACTCTGGCGGGAAAAGTTGTGTGATATATGAATTTAGGCGCAAAAGACATCCTTGCCATAACTCGTTGATTTCATTAGTTTTAAGTATAATATCCAACTTAGTAAAAGAGCTCGCAAGCTGGGCTATTGGAATCTGCTCTATATGTTGGGAATATTGAGTTATATCCTGCTCTGGGATCCCCTTGCCGATAAGGAGCCAAAGGGGATTTTTCTCCTTGAAGAAAGGAGAATATAAGAAACTTTCAATTATCGCTATATGGTCTTCTTTAGCCAGGCCCGGAAGGTATCCCGAGAGGATATCGGCTACAAAAGGAGTTAAGCCAAGTTTAAGATCAGCGGCTTTTAAGAAGAAAAAACCCCCGTTTTCCATAAAATCTGTCTCTTGCTTTATCACCGATATAGGGATAATTTCTAAAGGTTTTTTCTCTATCTCCGGAGGCTTCTCGGCAGGTGCTTCCGACGGTGCTGGAGGAGGCAATTCCTGGGTTGTTTCAGCGGGCGTCTCCGGGACTTCTTGAGGCGGGGGTTCCTTAGGCGGCAATTCCTGGGTTACCGAAGGAAGCGGTTTAGGTTCTTCTTGAGGCGGGGGTTCCTTAGGCTCCGGAGGCTTCTCGGCAGGTGCTTCCGACGGTGCTGGAGGAGGCAATTCCTGGGTTGTTTCAGCGGGCGTCTCCGGGACTTCTTGAGGAGGAAGTTCCCGGGGCTCCGGAGGCTTCTCAACGGGAATATCTTCCCTCTCTTTTCTTCTGCCTACAGGCCCGCTCAAATTCTTCTCTTTAATTACATTATTTATTAAAGATTTTGACAATTCAACCTGAAATTGCTCCTTAATCAATGAAATCAAGCCACGACAAGAAAGTTTAGGATTTTCTTGCTTGTTTCTTATAATATACTCTTTAATTTCATCAGTTAATTTATACGGTCTTGCCATTTTATAAACTGGACATTGATTTGGACATTATTTTTAATTATTGGACATTATTTTCAATATAAATCTAACATAAATTCAACTAATTGTCAAGCCAATTCCACAGACGCTTTCTACCCTAATCTAAAGACGTTTTTCAACGTAAAGCAGAAACTGTCCCCAGGTTTTTAAAAATAAAAGTTTTTGTGTTAGAAATAGGATGTAATTGCGTCAATTATTCTAGAAAAAGGAGGTGATAAGCCATGCCGACAGGACCAAGATTACTGATAGAAAATGCCTGCTATCATGTTATCACAAGAGGCCACCACAACCAACAGGTCTTTATGGAAGAAGAGGATTACAAGGTTTATCTTTCCAGGCTAAAGAAGTATAAACAAAAGTATAGATTTATGCTTTATGCTTTTTGCTTAATGCCTAATCATATACACCTTATCTGCCACCCTAAAGACCCGGATGATCTGACAAAATTCATGCAGGGGTTAAATCGCTCTTACACAGCCTACTTTAACAAAAAATACAACAAGTCCGGTTATCTATGGCAAGGTAGATTCAAAAGTAAAGTAATAGTCAAAGATAATTATATGATCGATTGCTTACATTATATTGAGTTGAATCCGGTAAGGGCTAATATGGTAAAAACTCTGCAGGATTATGACTGGAGCAGTTACAGAGAAAGAGTAGCAGGAGAAGATATGGTTATCAGTATAATTGATAACCTTTGCATTTAATGATTATTACTGATAGGGTACACTTTTCGCTTTGAGCCGAAAAACGTCTTTGCTTTGGAATAAAAAGCGTCTTTATAGTATTTGGATGGTGTCACCGGGTTCGGTGCGGGTGATACGAATGGTATCCGCGGGAAGCTCAATAACGGTGTGGGAATTAAAGTAGACGCCGCTTAACCTGAAAGGCTTAAAAGAAGGCAAGGCCGCGATAACCTTCCCTGCCTTATCCAGAAAAATTGCGTCTATCGTAAAACGCATAAAAAATGAATGTATGCTGTTAGATGGACTTAAGACCAGCGCCTCCCCCTGATTTAAAGATTTACGGTTTAACAGGCCTATCAGGCGGGCAAAAAATCCTTCCGCGACCTTTGCTTTATCAGCAAGAATGGTATTTTTACTGCTATTGGTAACTTTCATTTTGCCTTGAATATGTCTTCGGATAGAGGGATCCCGCGCTTACGGAAATCCTCAAAGAAGGTAGGTATATGGCCGGAAGGTTGAAAAGTCCCCTGGACCTTGCCCTGCTCATCTGTAGCGGTCTGACGAAAAGAAAAAATATCTTTTAGCCCAATATGCACTTCATCCAGCATCCCGGTAATTTCGGTTATCTGTGTCACCTTACGGGAACCGTCGGATAACCGGGCGGTATGCACTATAATATCTATTGCGGAGGCGATCATCTCGCGGATAGCGCGCAGCGGGATTTCTATCCCGCTCATAAGGATCAGAGAATCCAGGCGGGCGAGGACATCCTGAGTAGAATTGGCGTGTAAGGTAGTCATTGAGCCATCATGGCCCGTATTCATAGCCTGGAGCATATCCAGACTCTCCGGGCCGCGGCACTCGCCTATAATTATGCGGTCCGGGCGCATACGCAGGGAATTGCGGAACAGATCCCGCACGCTGATATCGCCCTTACCTTCAATATTGGTCGGCCGCGACTCTAATCTTATCCAGTGCGCGTGGTGAAGTTTTAATTCTGCCGCATCCTCAATAGTAATGATCCTCTCGCCATCCGGGACAAACTCCGAGAGGACATTCAATACCGTTGTTTTCCCGGATCCGGTACCCCCGGAAACAATAATATTCTTTCGCAGCAATACGCAGGCCTTAATAAACTCACTCATTGTGTTATTAAGCGCCCCCAGCCTCTCCAGGTCAAATATCTTAAGCCGCTCCGCGCCGAACTTCCTTATGGTTAATGTCGGCCCGGTAAGCGATAAAGGCGGGATAATAGCATTGACACGCGAACCGTCGGAAAGGCGGGCATCAACCATAGGCATAGATTCATCTATCCTTCTTCCCAGCGGCGCGACAATACGCTCTATTATCTGGCGGACCTGCTCATTAGAAACAAACCTTTTCTCTGACTGCTGTAATTTTCCGTGTTTCTCTATATATATCTGTTTCTTATTATTGACCATAATATCGGTGATATCGGGATCGCTGATCAGGTCTTCCAGCGGCCCAAGCCCTAACGCTTCATCCGCTATCTCTTTAATGATACGCTCCCGCTCTTCCCGTGAGATCAGGCTCTCCGCCTCCTCTACCAGCGCGTTGCTTATTACTTTAACAGTACGCTCCCGCAACCCCTCAACCTTGCCCAGGTCACCCGCCACCCGGTCAAGGCGGCGTAAATCTAACTCTTGAATAATACGTTTATGTATGCGCTGCTTTAACTGGTCTATCTTGTCGTGGGGATCGCTTTTCTCCTCATCCGCATGCCTGTGCCCCCCTAAAGAAAGAGATTCCAGTGTAGTTACCGCCTCCTGCAGCAACGCCTTTTCTTTAGATCCAGGCTGGCTTGCGAATATCGCCTCCAGCTCTTGCCTCGGCATAAAATACTCATGGTGGCTGGCCAGGTCATCAGCCAGGCTGTCAATAGCGATACTCGCCCTGCAACGCGGGCTATCTAATACAACAGGTATCTGACGGTTGAGAGCGGAACCGATGATCCTGCCCTCCGAAGGTATGCGCGCGATTATATCGCAAGGCAAAACATTTTTTACCTCGCGCCAGGCAACCCCTCCCAGGCTCTCTGCCCGGTTCAATATCACCTTTATCATCTTCAATGGGAAATATAAAGACTGCAGGATATCTGTTGCTTCTTTTGCCTGGGAGACCGAAAGCATATCCGGGTTTACCACAAGCAATATCAGGTTCGCCTTTTCTAGAAATGAAATAAGATACTTGTTAAAGGCCCGGCCATTATCGGCAATAATGAAATCATACGCCTTGCCCAGGTCGTCGAGAAGCGAGGAAAGAAAAACTTCATCTAAATGGAGGCTAAGCTTATCGCGTGTGTGCAGGGTGAAAGCCGCGAAATGGAGGCCGCTGGAATGATGATTTAGGATACAATCTTGCAGGTCCTGGGGCAGGTATTTATCCTGGCCTGCCGCGGGAGAGATATTGCTTAAAGACCTTGTCGGCTTAAGGTTCAGGAGCTTCGCCATATCTCCGGGAAGGTCCAGATCCATATCTAACAGCAGGATCTTCTTCCCTTTGAACTTCCTGGCAAGCGAAACCGCGAGGTTAGTCGCGATAAAACTCCTGCCTACGCCACCTTTAGTGCTGAATACGGATATGATCTGCGCCATACTTAACGCTATTTTGTCTTATAAACAATAGGTAGGTCTATCCAGAGCTCCCTCTGCTTCATCTCCGGAGTAAAAGGCGGATACGGAGCGGCAATCCTTACCGTACTGGCCGCATTCTCATCAAGGACTGCGTACCCAGACGATTCTCTTATCTGAACATCAAGGAGCTGGCCCGTATAATAAAGATGCAGCGCTAACTTTAAGGAACCTTCTATATTTGCCTGCCGGGCTGCCCAGGGATAAACAATATTGCTGCTTATCTGACGAGAGACGGAGAGTATATATTCAGAAAGCGGGGAGGCCGGAGGCTTTTGCGCTTCCGGCTTCTGCTGTTTTTCCTCAAGGCTGCTCTCTGTTTTAACTAACGCTTCCTCTTTCGCTACTTCTTGAGAGGCAACCGGCTCTGCCTGATCTTCTTGCCCGACCGCTTCTTCTGCTTCCATATGCTCTTTTACTATGGTAGGGGTGAGCGTGATAAAAAGTTCCACATCCCCGCGTTCGCTCTGGCCGCCTCCTGCCTGTGTGGTTTTCTTCCTAAATAAGAAGCCAACAATAGGGATATCCCCTAAAATGGGGACCTTACGGATATCTTCTTCTGACTTCTGCTTCTTCAATCCGCCTATAGCCATCGTCTGGCCGTCCTTTAAGAATAGCTCTGTTGAGGCATTACGCTTGGTTAAAGGATATGCCTTTGCCGTAGGCGCATTTGCAGCCCCAAGGATCTCGGCTGTCCCTACTTCGCTTACTTCCACATTTAAAGCCAGCTTGATATCTTTTGTTTCAGTCACGGTGGGTTTTATCTTCAGCTTAATGCCAAACTCTTTATAATCCACCTCTGTCCCCTCGGCTCCTGTCGTAGCTGCTACGGTAGTGGTCAAAATAGGCTTCTCTCCGCCCACCGACAACTCTGCCTCTTTACCACTCTGGCAGGACAGCCGCGGCTGGGAGAGTACGCGAGCTTTACCCTCCTGGGTCAAGGCGTCCAATGTCAGGGTGAACGCCCCGCGGCTTACATTTAATACCCTGAACAGGCTGCCCCAGTTAGTCCCGGCGGCAGCAAGGCTGGGAGAGCCTACTTCAGTAATAGTAGTAGTACCCGGCCAGCTGAACCCCAATGTCTTTGTAGCGTCCTGATCCAATTCCAATACCTGCACATCAATCGCTACTACGGTCTCCTCTTCCCTCACCTGAATAAGGTTGATCACCTTACCCTTCATAGGGCCTAATGCTTCATTGATGCGCTCTATATCCTGCGGGGTCTTTACATTACCTAAAAGCAGCACCCTTCCTTCACTGTCCAGCCCGCGCGTGAATACCGAGGCAAATTCCATTTCTTTTAAAATATTATCTATGCGCTCCTTGACCGGGCCCATATTTTCAAGCAAAACATCCACCTGCGCCAGATGCTCTCCTTTAGCGTCCCGCCACATAAGATTTGTTGTGCCCCGCGTTTTTCCAAGCAGGACCATCTCATTTTTGGCCACGGAAGTAACGTCTACTATATCGGGATTATTAATAACTACTTTTGTAGGATTATCCACATTTATGATCTTGATCTCACCCGAATATATTTTGATAATGTTGCCGCTAACGGGGGTTTGCTCGTCCAAAGAGTAGCTGTAACCGTAGGATATAACAATGAATGAAATAAGCAGTATGCTGAATATTTTTTTCATATCTTTATTCTTCTGATAACGGGACAACCTCTTTTTTCAACCCGCGATATATCTCTACTACCTGCTGTCCTCCTGCCCCCCCGTCTTTTGAAGGCTGCAGGTATTGAAGCAATGTGTCCCAATCAGCGGGCTTGATCGTTTCTTTCCGCGTATCTTCAGCAGAACGCAGGGACAATTTTATCTTGCCATGTTCCTGCACAAAAGAAAGCAAAACTGCCTCCTGGGGGTCCAGGGCGACCGTAACAGTCCCCCCTGAAACGCCCGGGGCTTTTATCTGTTCCCTCTTTACCGATGAACTATCTGTTTGGGGCGTAAATTCTCCCCCTACCGCAAGGATCTCAATATTCTGGAATAATGTTACCAGGCGCGGCTCAGAGTTTCTTGCTCCTGCAGCGTCAGGAAGCGCGATAAGGGATAATACATCAACATAATCTCCGGGATGTATTAAATTGGCGATACTTGCCATATTATCCACGACAACATTTACCGCCCTTTTCCCGGCGGGGGTAATCTGGGATAAAGTCCTGCCTATCTTCCCGGGAGGAAGAAGCTTACTCCTTAATATCTGCTCTCCCGCCGATATCGGGCTTGAAGCGATCTGGCCTATAACCTCATCAAGGGAAGAAACGACTCCCGGCTGTATATATTCCGCCGGTACCTCTTTTATCATAAGGTCTGTCGGCGTGATAGGGGTCTGGGGGGCTATATCTCTGGCCGCTACCAAAGCTATCCCCATCTGTGCCTGCGGCCTGGAAGGCTGGGCTTGCTTCTGATTTTGTTTTATCTTCTCCCATATCTCAGACTCCCTGCGGCTAAGATAACTATTCAACAATAATATCGCCCATACGCCGCAGGCTATGGCGATTATCAAAGGAAGCCGTTTACGTATACTCTGTATCTGCATTTATTTCACCTTGTCTTCGTATATTACTACCTTGCTCTTATTTAAAAGCCCCTCTCTTATCTCCTGCAGCTTCTCCTGCTGCTTAAAGAATAATACCGTCCTGTTGATCTCATCCCACACTTCGGATAAGGGCCTAGCCTGCCCGCCCTTTACTGATTCTACCTTAATTATATAATAGCGGTTGTTGGCCTTGAAGATATTGCTTACCTGCCCGGCGCCCAAAGAGCGCGAAAAGGCCACTTCATCAAAAGCTGCGAACTCCGGCCCGCGGCTGCCTTTTTTTATAACCCCCAGGTCACCTCCATTGGCCGCGCTATCAGCGCGGGAACGCTGCCCTGCCAGGGTGGAGAAATCCACCCCCCTTAATAACTCAATAAGTATATCCCTGGCCTCCTGTTCAGAATCAACCGCTATCTCTCTGACCCTTCTTTCTTCTGCCTGTTGATACTGATCTTTATACAGATTATAGAAATTCTCTACTTCAGAGGAGGTAACGGTTATATTACCTATGGTATCCTGTATAAACTGATTTGCCAGGACGTTTACCTCTACATTCTGCAATGCCTCCTGGACAGCCTGGCGCTGGTCTAACCCGCGCTTCTTTGCTTCTATATAGAAAAGGTAACGGCCTATCAGTTCTTCGTTGAGATAAGCGACCTTCTGTTCGCGCGTTACGATCTGGGCCGCAGCATCCCCTACAAGCTGGTTATAGTTATCTATCTCCTCGCCAAGCTGCTCTGATGTTATCGCCAGGTCATCCACCCTGGCAATAACCGTACCCCTAGGCTGCACAATAGCCTTTTTGCCGGTTAATTTCTCTATCTTCTGGCAGCCGAATAAAAAAATAAGGACCAGGCATATAGAAATATATAGCGCCTGCTCCTTCTTGTCGGGGATATGCATCGTCTACAGTATCCTTTTTAGAAAATTATTATTAAATTATAGTATCAAATAAAAAAAAATAAGTCAATAGAATTTTATAATTATTAAATATTATCCTCCGGCATAAATTCCCGGCATATAACAGCTGAAAATTTAGCCCCAACCATGTCCTCCGACAACATTGATAGCCGCAGGATCCGGTTGCAGATAAATCTGGTAGCCCCAACCGGATTTGAACCGGTGTTTATAGGCTGAGAACCTAGCGTCCTAGACCGGGCTAGACGATGGGGCCAATGGCTTTTGAATACGCAAATAATAACATAATAGTTGCCGCGGCGTCAATAATTTTATTACAAAACTAATTTGGTTGCTTTTTGGCCTTATTTTTGGTATAAGTAAGAAAAATGGAGGGAAAATGGACGAAGAAAAGATTGCCATAGAGAATGAGATCCTGGATAAACTGACCGGGAAGATATTCCTATTGCAGGATTTCACCCATAAGCGCGACGTCATCTTCCAGGTATTCCTTGAGGTCTACAACAGTTCCCAGCAGTTGCAGAGGTTCATTCGTAAATCCAGGGGGCTGGATATGGAGAGCTTCTTTAAAGAATTCCTTTCCTACGGCATAATTGAAGAGTTCCTAGCAGACCCCGACGTGGAAGATATCATGATAAATTACCTCTCCCCTATTTATATCCGCAAGACCAAGGGGGGCACGACCAAAACAGATAAAAAGTTCTCTTCCCGGGAAGAACTGGAGCTTTTTATCAGAAAATTGATCATATTCTCGGGGAGGCGGGCAATAAATAAGGTAAACAATATAGAGCTGTCCGAAATAAAAGGCAGGGGGAATATCGTATACTCCCCGTTCGGGCCGCAGATCACTATAACCCGGGCGAAAGAGAAACCCCTAAGAATAATAGAGCTGATAAAAAGCGGGACCCTGACCGCTCCGATAGCGGCGCAACTATGGCTTTATGTAGAAGGCTTAGGCGTGAAGCCGGCGAATATCATGATTTCCGGGGGCCCGGGGACAGGGAAAACCACTCTGTTAAACGCGCTCTTCAGCTTTATCCCCGATAATGAACGTATCGTCGTAATAGAGGACACCCTTGAACTGAATACGGCATTAGAGGAGAATTGTTCCCGCCTTGAGAGCGACGAAGAAGCCTCGCTGGCTGACCTGGTAAAAAACTCCCTGCGCATGCGCCCTGACAGGATAATAGTCGGGGAGGTCCGCGGCAAAGAGGCCGAAGACCTGATGACTGCCATGAATATCGGAAAATACTGCATGGGCACTATGCACGCCTCTACTGCCAGAGAAACGATAATGCGCCTTGAGAATGAGCCTATGAACGTGCCGGAGGTGCTTGTGAACCTGGTGGATGTTTTTGTGATCATGCGCAGGCATAATCATAACGGCAGGACGCAGCGTGTAATAGGAGAGATGGTGGAAACAGCGGGGATGGAAAGAAAATTAGTCCTCCTCTCTTCTATATGGACATACGACTTAATCACGGGGCGTTTCCACGAATCAGGGGTAAGCAGTATTTACCGCGACCGGCTTGTGCAGATAAGCGGAAGGCCTGCCAAAGAAATAATAGAAGAATTAAAGATGCGCACCGAGCTGATCACATCGCTCATAGAAAAGAATATAACGGAGATAAAAGATGTGACCACGATCTGCCGCAAATACACCTCTAACCCCAAGGCGGTGATCGGCGAATTGGGCCTAAGAAAGTGAACATAGGCGTAGGCTTAAGCACGCAACGGGAACCCGTTGCCGCGGCCAGAGAAGCAACCAGGTTAGCCGCCATAAACATACACAGCTCAAAAGTGGACCTGGCGATAGTATTCAGTTCCGCAGACCTGGCATGCGCGGCGCTTCTAAAAACAATACACGCGGCGCTAAAAAGCCGTGTCCCCATAATCGGCTGCAGCAGCGCAGGGATCATCTCTAACGAAGGCATATTCAAACACGGCCTTGTGGTCATGCTTTTAGATTTCCCTCCGAACGCGTACTTTAATATCGCCTGCGTCAAAGATATACAGCGGGTAGGCGCCTTCAACGCCGGGAAAGAGATGGGCGACAGGCTGCTTCATGGTTTCCGCAATATCCACCGGGACTTCAGCGTTATCTTTTCCGACGGATTAATGGATGAGGCGTCTAACCTGATATCCGGCCTGCAGGAAAAACTGGGCAGGAGTTTCCCTCTCGTAGGCGCTTCCGCCTCGGATAATATGCAATTCTTAAGGACCTATATATATTTCAACGAAGAGGTGCTCACCGACAGCGCGGTAGGCATACTGCTGGGAGGAAAATTAAGTTTCGGCCTGGGCATCAAACACGGGTGGAAGCCGCTGGGCAAACCCCGCACAATAACTAAAGGTGAAGGTAATATCATACAGAAGATAGACGGAGAGCCGGCGGCTAAGATATATGAAGAGTACCTCGCCTGCGGCCTGCCACAGCTGCAGAAAGAGATAAGGCGTATCTCCACGCTTTATCCTATAGGGCTGTACCTGCCCGGGGAGCAGGAGTACCTGCTAAGGAACGTGCTTTCCATAGAAGGCAATGGTTCCATGCGCCTGCAGGGCAATGTCGTGGAAGGGGCAGCCGTACGCCTGATGATAGGCACAAAAGAATCCTGCCTCAATGCTACGCTCCAGGCGATGAATGAAGCCAAGAAAATACTGTTTGCGCCTATCGTGGAGATGACCAAAACAGAGATAAAGAATTTTGTATTCGTATTTGATTCGGTTTCAAGGTATATGCTGTTAAGGAGGGACGCAAGCCGCGAACTTGAGATAATCAAAGAGGGGTTCGGAAGGAATACCCCTATAATCGGCTTGTATACCTACGGGGAGCAGGCGCCGTTAAAAGCCGTGAGCTACCAGGGGCAGGCGCATTTCCATAACCAAACTATCGCCATACTGAATATCGGGGGCTAAAAGAATGAGCGCGTTGACCATTACAGGGCTTGCGGCAGCTATCGCCTTTCTCGTTATCTTCCTGATCTTGAAAATAGACAAGATAAAGAAGATGCAAGCCGTGGTGGATAAATTAAAGAAATCCCTGGAGGAGATGGACGAGCAGGCAAAACTGATCGTGCGCACGGATATTGAGCTAAACAGGACCCAGGAGGAGCTGGATAAAAAGATAACCGGCCTGTACGCCCTGCAAAGGCTCTCGCGCACTATCGCTACCACGCTTGAAGAAAGCCAGATCTTTAAGACAATAGATTCCTCCTCCTTTGATGACCTTGGCTTTGAAAAGGCCTTCGCGATTCTGTGGGATGAAAAAGAAAACAGGTTCTCCGTACGACTGAATATCGGTATCCCCGGCAATGAGATAGAAGAACATATAAATTCCGATAAGAATACATATCTTGAACTGATGAGGAGCGGAAAAACATTCTGCTCTATCGCGACCGCGCAAAATCCCCTATTAAAGGAAAAGATAGCGCGTTTTTTCAAAGTAAACTCCTTTGTGATATCCCCGATCCTGCCCAAAGAAGGAGAAAAGGGGCTCTTCTTCGTAGGCACGGAAAATACGGATGTAGCTATAAACGAAGGCGACGAGGAGTTGATCACCATATTAAGCAACCAGATCGGCCAGGCCCTTGAGAACGCGCGCCTGTTCGAAAAGACGTGGCACGCGCAGCAGGAGCTGGAGAAAAAGGTAGAAGAAAGGACGCGCGAATTAACCCTCGCCCTGGAAGAAGTAAAGAAAATCAACAAGCGCAAAACTGATTTTATCTCCAGCGTCTCGCATGAGTTAAGGACCCCGCTCACCTCCATAAAGGGCTACGCGGCGATCCTGATAGAAGAAAAACTCGGGCATCTGCCCGCGGCGGCTAAAGAACGCATGGAAAAGATAAACCGGCACAGCGACGAGCTGGTACATATGGTAAATGACCTCCTTGATATAGCGCGCATTGAATCCGGCAGGCAAACCATGAAAATGGAAGAGGTCCGGCTAAAGGATATAATTTATAACGCCGCGGATATCATTTCAATACAATGCAAAAACAAGGATATCGAGCTACTAACCGATATAGGAGAAGATATCCCCTCCGTATCGGCCGACCGCGTGCAACTTGAGCGCGTGTTCATAAACCTCCTTGGCAACGCCGTGAAATTCACACCTGAAAAAGGGAAAATAACCATAAAGGCGCGCTCTGAAAACGGCATTATACGTGTGGATATAGCGGATACGGGCATAGGCATACCCGTTGATTCCGTCTCTATGTTATTTGAGGAGTTCTACCGCGTGGATAATGATATAAACCAGCAGGTAAAAGGCACCGGGCTTGGCCTTTCCCTGGTCAAGCATATCGTGGAAGCTCATCAGGGGAAAATCTGGGTAGAAAGCAAACCAGGAAAAGGCAGCACGTTCAGCTTTACCATACCGGCTATATAGGGAGGTCCTCCGTGGCAAAACCGAGAGTACTGATCGTAGATGACGATCCCGACATACTGGATGTCCTTGAGATAACCCTCTCCGAGGAGAATTACGAGATCATCAAGGCGCACGACGGGGAGGAAGCCTTAAAGATCATAAGATCAAAACCCCTTGACCTCGTCCTGCTGGATTATGCGATGCCCAAAATGAACGGCAGGCAGGTATGTATGGAGGTAAAAAAGGATATACTCCTTAGGCACCTTCCCGTAATCATGGTAACGGGCAAAGGAGAAGTAAAAGATAAGGTCGGCGGCATAGACGCCGGAGCGGATGATTACGTCGTTAAGCCATTTGAGCCGAAAGAGCTTCTTGCCCGCATAAGGATGATACTAAGGCGCACTACAAGGGACCTGGACGCGAACCCCTTAACACGCCTGCCGGGGAATGTCTCCATATTGGACGAATTTTCCTCCCGCATAGAAAGCAAGGCATTATTCGCGGTCTGTTACATAGACCTGGATAAATTTAAATCTTATAATGATAAGTACGGGTTTGAGCACGGAGACGATGTGATCCGCGAGACCGCGCGCATACTGATCCAGGCCGCCCACGATAAGGGCAACCCTTCGGATTTCGTCGGACATATCGGAGGTGATGATTTCGTCATTGTCACCACTCCAAATATGATAGATGAGCTTTGTAAAAAAATAATCTCTGATTTTGAAAATACCGCACCCTCGTTCTATAACGAAACAGACCGCGCCAACGGTTATATCATGGGGTTTGACCGTAAGGGCATAGAACAAAAGATACCCCTGCTATCCGTATCTATAGGCGTAGTGACCAACGAATTCAGGAAGATAGAACATGTAGCGGAGATCGGTGAGATAGGCGCGGAGTTAAAATCATTCGCCAAGAGCCTGGAAAGAAGCAACTACGTAAAAGACCAGCGTAAATGCACCGATAACAAAAAATAATGCCCCACCGCTTCCTCCTCCTTAACAGCAAATAAGCCCTAATGTTTGCGCAAAAAGATGACCTGTGGCTGCACAGTGGTAAAGGCATTGATATTTAAACCGGAAGGTATAGTAAGGTTGCCTTTATATAAAACGCTAGTCCCCTGCTCCAGTACTGAAGATATACTTGATTGCCCGGTATTCTGAAGGGCTCCGTTAAAGAAGATAAACCCGGGGACACTCCCCTGGACTTGGTAGTTGCCTTTGCCCTTAAGGGCAATAGACGTATTATCAAGCATGCCGGAAGCATGAATAATAACACTCCCGCTAACATCAGTATAAACAGGCTTGCTAAAAGTCCCTATATAACCGCCTGCCGAGATATTCAGGCTTACTCCTTCTATCGTCCCATGAGACTTAGCGGTGATATTGCCGGTAACGTTTATTGTTGAGGAACCGGCATTAAGAGTCCCCTCTAAAACCATATCTCCTGTAATGGTAAGAGAATGATCCTTGGTAGAAAAAGACGCGTTGGACTCTATTGTAAGCCCGGCAATTGTTATATCCGCTCCCAGCTCCGGTTCATTTGACGTATTAGGAATAATTACGGTATCCGTAGAGACAGGCACAACCCCGCTATCCCAATTACCCGCGTTATCCCAATCCGTATCCACCGCTCCCGTCCAGGTAGAAATACCTGAGGTAAATATATTAAAAGTATCAGAGCTGACATTACCAAGACCGGGCGACCTGGCCTTTAATGTGTATCCAATACCTGCTTTATCTATTATTAAATCGTCGAATGCCGCTATACCGGTACCTAATGCGGTATTCTGGGTTAACGTGCCTGACAGGGAGCTTGCAGACGGGGTAAGAGATATTGTAACAGCAGTGGCAGGAGCGTTAGTGCATACATTATTGTATTCATCGCGTAATTCTACGGTAACAGCGGGCGTTATGATACCATTTACAACCGTATTTGTAGGCTGTTGCAGAAAAACAAGATGGTCCGCCTCTGCCGGCGTTACGCTTACTGACAGGGCTGTTGGCGTAGTCATACCTGTGGCAGTGGCAGTGATTGAGGCATCTTCTGCCTTGTATAAAACCATGGAGCCACCTGCTGTGGAGATGCCCGAGGCAAATGTAATAATAGCAGCAGTTCCAAAGCCTACGGCAGAGCCGTCTTTATCGGTAACAGTCGGGGTGTAAACGCCTATGGAAGTAGCGCCACTAAAGGTCAGGCTCTTATTTCCGGTGTAACTAGTGGCAGTGTTACCATAGGTATCCTTGGCGGTAATAGTAAGCGCATTAGCTGCGCCTGCAGTTTGGGTAGCGCCTCCGGAGATGGTGAATTGAGTGGCTGTCCCTGGATTTATGGTCTGCTGCTGCGTCCCTTGAACCCATCCCTGGCTGGGATCTTCAGCTGCGCCAATGGTCGGCGTGCCTGCTTTTGTATCTTTATAGTAGAAATTAGCCGAATTGCTGCCGCTAATAATAGTTACATAGGTAATCTCGCTTTCTCCTGCTGAATCGCTGTAAAACTTGCCTTGGGCAGAGTCAGAGGTTAAATTTATCGTGGTATTACTTGAGACATTAACGGGGTTTCCTGAATCATCCTGCGTCTGGATAGTCACAATATCAGAAACTACACCTGCAGCAAGGGTTTGGCTTAAGGAGGTAAAGGTAAGCTGTGAGATTGGGGCTGAAGTCCTAAAGGCCGTCTCATTGGCGCCATTTGCCGTATGGAACCACGGAGAGCTGCCTGCGTTGCCAAAATAAATTATTCTCACGCGCCAGTGGTAAGCAGTATCCGGGTCAAGGCCAGAAATAGGCTCTGTAATAGTGGCACCGCTAACACCGGTATCAATCCAGGATGAGCTTTGCCCAAGGCCGGTCATATCAAAAGGTGTACCTACAGGCTTTACCTCCCACTCCAGCTTTACCTTTGTCCTGCCTAAATAAGAACGGCCGAGTATCGTTATCTGAAAACTGGAGCTGCTCCCTGAAGAACCCAAAAGCTGCATAGGGGTGCCGTCGGATTTTAACTGTTGCGGCTTAAGAGAGATACCGCCTCCATTGTTGCCATAAAAGGCATAAACACGACCACCTAAGTCGTATAAAGGCACTCCAATAATCACATCACTGTAGCCATCACCGTTAACATCCCCTGCTGAAGCGACGCAATAGCCAAAATAATCACTTGTATTCTCACCTGTAGCGGTCCAGTCAGCTGTTGAAGCGCTGACAGAAGATGCTCCTGCAGATAAGCCTGAAGATGAGCCGTAAAAGGCATAGGCGCGGCCCTGATAAGTCCGTCCAGGATAGAAATAGTAATCAGCCCCTATAATCACATCACTGTAACCATCACCATTTACATCCCCTGCGGAGGCAACAGAATTACTGAAATAATCACCTGTATTCTCACCTGTAGCTATCCAATCTGCTGTTGAGGCAACTACAGATGACGCCCCTTCAGATAAACCCAAGGATGAACCGTAAAAGACGTAGGCGCGGCCCTGATCGCTGTTATACCTATCCGCCCCTATAATCACATCACTATAACCATCCCCATTTACATCCCCTGCTGAGGCGACGGAATAGCCAAAATAATCATTTGTATTCTCGCCTGTAGCGATCCAGTCTGCTGTTGAAGCGCTGACAGATGGAGCCCCTTCAGATAAACCCAAGGATGAACCGTAGAAGGCGTAGGCACGATTATCGTAAGCCGTCCCTATTATCACATCGCTATAGCCGTCGCCGTTCACATCGCCTGCGAAAGCAACAGAACCACCGATAGAATCCCCGGGATTCTCACCTGTAGCTATCCAGTCTGCTGTTGAGGCAACTACAGATGAT
>JBAZEH010000025.1:0-21142 GCA_041653955.1 Candidatus Omnitrophota bacterium
TGTCCCCGGTAATTTTGACCAGGGTGCCCTGGCCGCGGGTTTGGCCGATAAGATCTTAAGAGGTGTTCCTGCCGGAGTTATCCCTGTAGTTACTCCTGAATTGCGGCTGCGGATTAATTATAAAGTAATACAGAGGCTGGGCTTGAAGGCCCCTGAAGGCCTGTTAAGCAGGGCGGATGAGATAATCCGTTGAGTATAATGATGAAACTATTAGTTAGGTGTTCGGCGTTAATCTGTTTTTTGTTGGCCGTTTTAAGCGGGTGTTCCCAGAAACCACGCATATACAAGGTAGGTATCCTCTCCGGAGCGGGCGCTTTCTCAGATATAAAAGATGGCTTTAAGGCCGGGATGTCGGAGTTAGGCTATATAGAGGGTAAGGATATTATATATTATGTGCAGGATTCAGAAGGGGATCCCGCTGTTGAACGGCGCGCACTTAAGAAATTCGTAGCGGATAAGGTAGGCCTTATTTTCGTGTATCCTACCGAGGCTGCTTTATTAGCCAAGGCAGCGGTCAGGGGTACAAAGATCCCCGTAGTTTTTGCTATGGGCACTATAGAGGGCACGGGCCTTATAGAAAACGTGCGTTATCCGGGGGGGCAATATTACCGGTGTGCGCTTTAACGGATCGGATTTAATAGTCAAAGGTGCTGAAATCCTCCTCGAGCTGGCGCCTCACGTCAAGCGGATATGGATAATTCATGATAAAAACTATCCTGCCGGCACCAGCAGTATGGAAGCATTGGATTTGTTTGCTTCATCAAACAGGATATCTTTAATAGAGACCCATGTTGGAAGTTTGCAGGAGCTTGATGCTATTTTGCGGGCACGGGCCGGATCAGGGGATATAGGTATTGACGCCATTAACATAATACCCGACGTTATTACGCTTTCTCCTCCTGGTTTTGAGTTGATAAACAGGTTCTCGGCTGAACATAAATTGCCTCTTGTCGGAGGCGCTGCTTTCGCGATCCAAAAAGGAGCCGTGCTCACTACAATCCCCGATAATATTGAAATAGGCAGGCTTGCCGCTCCTTTAGCTGATAAGATCTTCAGGGGTATCCCGGCGGGCACGATCCCCGCGGTGACTCCCGAAGCGTATCTGCGGATTAATTATAAAGTGATACAGAGGCTGGGCCTGAAGGCCCCTGAAGGCCTGTTAAGCAGGGCGGATGAGGTAATCCGTTGACAAAGGAAAGAGAGGTAGAAATGAGATTATCAATAAGAACTCTTATAATAATATCGTTTTTTCTTATCGCCTCGGGAGGCTGCGCGAAGGAGCCTCCTAAAGTTTACCGGGTGGGGATAATCTCCGGGGTAGATGCTTTTCTGGCTATAGCAGACGGTTTTAAGGCAGGGATGTCAAAATTAGGTTATATAGAGGGCAGGGATATAATTTATGATATACAGAAATTAAACGCTGACCCCGATAGTGGACAGATGGCAGTAAGAAAATTTGTAGAAGATAAAGTGGACCTTATATTCGCGTTTCCTACTGAACCTGCCTTTGCGGCTAAAACAGCTGTCAAAGGGACGGATATCCCTGTGCTTTTCGCTATGGCCGGCATAGAAGGTAACGGCCTGGTTGATAGCATATCTGCTCCTGGCGGTAATATTACCGGAGTGCGTTTCCCCGGCCCTGAATTGACAGCTAAACGCCTTGAGATACTTAAAGAGTTGGCGCCGCAGGCAAAGCGGGTTTACTTAATATATAACCCTAATTATCCTACTGCTTCTTTTGCCCTTCAGGCATTACACGATACAGCCCCGGCATTAGGGGTAACCCTGGTAGAGGAGCCCGTTAATAATCTGGAAGAGATGCGGGGGGCGATACAAAAAAAGGCAGGTTCCGGCGATATCGGCGTAGATGCTATTTTGATAATGCCCGAGTTGCTCATACAGACACGCGATGGGTGGGGCCTAATTAAGAATTTTGCCGATGAATACAAGCTACCCGTAGCCGCGGCTGCCAAATTTGAGGTAGAGGGCGGAGCTATATTCGGTTATATGCCGGATATGGAGGAAGCTGGCCGTATGGCAGCGCCTTTTGCGGATAAGATATTTAAAGGCACGCCGGCCGGCACAATCATGGTTGCTACTCCCAAGGGGCGCTTGTTTATTAATAAGAATTCTATCCAGAAGCTGGGCTTGAAAATAAACAGGGAGGTATTGAGCATAACAGATAAGGCGGTAAATTAAGATGATAAAGATCAGATTTCCTAAGGCTGCGGATTTAAAGGGTTTAGCAGTTAAATTAAGTTTATCATTCCTGGCGTCGATCCTGGTAGTGTTATTAATTGTCAGCAGCCTATGGCTGTATTTTAATTTTCAGGTGCAGAAGAGGATTATTTCCGAACAGCAGACCATCACCGCTGAAATGGCAGCCGGCACCGTAAATAATTTTATACAGGAACGCCTGAATCTTTTAAAGTCAACAGGCAGCCTTACAAATCTTGTGGATGCTCCAAAAGAAGACCAGAATATAGCGCTGGCAAGGATATTGGGAATTGAGCGTTCCTTTCGCCAGGTAGTTTTGCTGGATGCGCGGGGGAAAGAATTAGAGCGCGTCTCCCGCCTTTCTCGGGGCGCGTCCAGGCAGCTTATTGACCGTATGGATAGCGGGATAATAACAAGCCTCAAGAACGGAAATAATTATATCAGCCCTATATATATTGATGAGATAACCAGTGAACCGATGGTAATAATGGCGGTGCCGGTGACAAATGTCCTCGGTGATTTTCAGGGTATTATATTATCCGAGTTGAACTTGAAGTTTATGTGGGACCTCGTATCCGCTATAAAGATCGGGAGAAGCGGGTATGCCTATGTAGTTAACAGGAAAGGCGATCTTATCGCTTTTTTTGATATCAGCCGCGTATTAGCCGGAAAGAATTTAAGGCAGCTTAAGGAAGTGCGCGAATTTATGGACCATGATTCGGCACACCATATCGCTAAAGCAGAGCCTTCAAGGGGGATTAACGGCAATCTTGTTATTACTACTCACGCGCATCTTGATATACCTGATTGGGCGGTTATAGTTGAGTTGCCTTTGTCAGAGGCGTATGAAATGGTGATACAGGGTGTGTTTTCCGCGTTAGCCGCTTTTATTTTAGGTGCTCTGGTGGCGCTGGCCCTGGGAGTATACTTATCAAAGATAATCACCGGGCCTATAATAAAGCTAAGAAACGCTACTAAAGAGATCAGCAAAGGCAAGTGGGATACAAAGATAGAGATTAAATCAAAAGATGAAATAGGGGAGTTATCAGATAGTTTCAGGCATATGCTTGATAATCTGCGCAGCACAACCGTCTCAATCGAAGATTTAAGAAAAGAGCAGAAGCGTTTCCAGGATGTGGCGGAGAGCACCGGAGACTGGATATGGGAGACTGATGCCCAGGGGAGGTATGTTTACTCCAACTCCATGGTTGAGCGGATAATGGGTTATAAGCCGGATGAAATTATCGGAAAGCATTTTTATGATTTCTTTTGTTCCACAGACAAGGAGGATATAAAGAGGGTGGCGCTTGGGGCTTTTTCCAGGAAAGAGCCTATAGGCGGCCTTATTAATAGAAGCATGAGAAAAGACGGCCAGGAAGTTATTCTGGAAACTAATGGCGTGCCGCTTATAGACTCCGGGGGAGAATTAAAAGGCTATAGAGGTGTTGACCGGGATATCACCGAACGCAGCAAAGCAGAAGATGCTATTCTCCGTGAGCGTGATAAGGCGCAGACTTATCTGGATATTGCCGGGACAATGCTGTTGGCCCTGGATACGGAAGGGCGGGTCACAATGATCAACAGGAAGGGGTGCCAGATCTTGGGATATCCGAAAGAGGAGATCGTAGGCAAGGAATGGGTTAATAATTTTGTTCCTGAGAATAACAGGGGGATTGTGCGCGAGCTCTCGCGCAGGATGTTCGCGGGTGAAATGGAGGTAAATGAATATTTTGAAAACCCGGTATTAAATAGATCCGGCGAAGAAAGGATGATAGCCTGGAGGGGGGTAATATTAAGAGACCCCTCAGGGAATATAACAGGGCATTTAAGTTCCGGGGAGGATATCACCGAACGCAAGAAAGCTGATGAGGACCTGCGCAGGGCCGAGGAGCTTTATCGCACGCTCGTAGAAAATATAGATATGGGCATTACTTTGATAGATAAGGATTACAATATAGTTATGACTAATGCCGCTCAGGGGAAAATGTTCAAAAAAAATCCCAAGGATTTTATCGGTTGCAAATGTTACTCCGAATTTGAGAAGCGCTCTTCACCCTGTTCAGGCTGCCCCGGCGCAGAAACCTTAAACACCGGCAAGCCCGCAGAGGCATACAGGCAGGGTGTCCGGGATGACGGCACTCTTTTTGATGTCCGTTTATCTACGGTGCCGATCTTTAATGCTGACGGCAGCTCAAGGGGTTTTATTGAAGTTGTTGAAGATGTTACCGAGCGCAGGAAATTTGAAAAGGCCCTGAAAGAGAGCGAAGAGAGGTTCCGGGCGCTCGCCGAAAATTCTCCGGATACGATCATGCGTTTTGACAGGCAGCATCGGCATCTGTATGTTAACCAGGGGGCGGAAAAGGAGACAGGGATACCGGCCGGCAAATTTATCGGGAAGACCCACCGTGAACTCGGTTTCCCGGAGGAACTTTGCGTTTTATGGGAAGATGCCATTGAAAAGGTGTTCCGAAGCGGCCATGTCCACCGCATTGAATTCAAGCTCCCCTCGGGTGTTTGGATTGATTGGTTCATGGTCCCGGAATTAGGAGATGAAGGAGAAGTAAAAGCAGTTATGACTTCAGCCCGCGATGTAACCGCGTTTAAGAAGGTTGAAGAAGAGTTAAAATACGCCTATCAGCAGCTTAAAGAAGCACAATCTCGGTTGGTGCAGTCAGCCAAGATGGCTTCGGTAGGGTTACTCGCCGGAGGAGTGGCCCATGAGATAAATAACCCTTTGACCGGGGTGCTGAATAGTGTCCAGCTGATCAAGATGATAACAGAGCAGAAAAAAGAATTCAAGATGGACGATTTTAAAGACCTTATTGACCTGATAGAGGAGTCGGCCCAGAGGTGCACCAGGATCACCCGCTCCCTCCTTGGTTTTTCACGCGCCTCCAAAGGCATATACCAGGATATCTCCCTGAATGATATGGTGGATAAGGTAGGTATATTGATAGAGCATGAATTAAGGTTACAGAATATCGCTTTTGAGTCCAGCCTTACCCCTGCTATCCCTTTGATCAAGGCTGACCCCCAGCTTATACAGCAGGTGGTCTTTGATATTATTACTAACGCAAAATGGGCCGTACAGAAAAAGAGCGATAATAAGGATGGGAAGATAACTATTAAGACTCAGCATGATCCGCAGGCCAATTCAGTATCTATCGTTATCTCTGATAATGGCGTAGGTATACCCAGAGAGAATTTAGAGCGTATATTTGAGCCGTTCTTTACCACTAAACAGGTAGGAGAAGGAACCGGGTTAGGGCTTTCTATCGTTTATAATATAGTTAAAGAACATAAAGGGACTATTACAGTGGAAAGCGAACTTGATAAAGGGAGTATTTTTAAGATAAGTTTTCCGGTCAGCGGATAAGCCTAATCTATTCGCGGCAAAAGAATTGACCCTGGCAGTTATGGCCTGGAAATATAGGGAGGGTAGCCAAACAGATGGATATCCAGGGGAAAGTAAAAGTTTTGGTTGTAGACGATGATAGCGCTATCCGTACTTTTCTGACGCGGCTTTTGAATTTTGAGGGTTTAGACGCGCGATCAGCAAATGACGGGTATGATGCCCTGGAATTAGCGCAAAAAGAAAGGTTTGACCTGATCTTCCTGGATATAAGGATGCCCGGGATGAACGGCTTTGAGGCATTCGGCAGGCTAAAAAAAATAAACCCTGATTTAAGCTGTGTATTTATGACGGCTTACGCCATGGAAGAGTCCTTGGTGGATAAGACGAAACAACCGGGGACCATATGCCTGAGAAAGCCGTTTGAGGATATCAGGCAGATCAAAGATATCGTGAACAAGGCGCTGCAGGATTCCCGTTTTGCGCCCAAGGCGCCTAATGGTATCCGCGATAGGAGGGCATACACGCGCCTGGATGTGGGCTTGGAGGTAAATTATAAAATAAGCCGGAATCCTGCTATAGAAGCGTCAGGACTTTTTTCAAGCAAGAATATTGCGCCCGGAGGCATAAGGATCATTGTCACGGAGGATATAGCCCCGGGTGCTATATTGGACCTGGAATTGAAGGCGCGGGGGAGTGCGGCCTGCAAGATCAATGTGCAGGCAGGGGTAGTCTGGAGCAGGGAGCTCGGAGATAAACCAGGGCATTACGAAATAGGGCTGGAATTCGCAAAAATTGATTATGAAAAGCTGGCCACTTTACTTATAATTTCGGGTGATATTACGCCTTTGCCCATGATTTAGTCCGGAAGGTATCTTAAGGATAAAAACAGCGGAGGGCATAATGCAAGAACGCAAGATCAAAGTTCTGGTGGTGGATGATGAGAGGATAGTCCGCGATTTCTTCAAACGGTTATTATCCATCCTGGGCCTGGAGGTTTCGGATGCCGAGGACGGCTATAAGGCGATAGATATGGTGAAAAAAGACAAATTTGATCTTTTTTTCCTGGATGTGCGTATGCCGGGAATGGATGGGCTTGAGACCTACCGCCAGATACGCAAGATTAATACTGAAGCTATGGTAGTAATGATCACAGGTTATGCCGTAGAAGAGATCCTGGAGCAGGCCCAGAAGGAAGGCGTTTATAGCGCTATACGTAAGCCCTTTGACATTAACCAGATAAAAGATGTCCTTGAGAAGGTGGGCCAAGAAAAGGCCGGTGGTTTATTGAATATCCTGGTTGTGGATGATGAAGAGGTGGTGTTGAATTTCTTCTCTACTCTTTTAAAAGGGAAGAATCTGAAATACAAGTTTGCACGTAATGGCAAGGAAGCGGCCGCATTAGCCGCGGAAGAGAGGTTTGACCTGGTTTTTCTGGACCTGGTGCTAAAAGAAGAGAGCGGGTTGGAGGTTTATGAGCAGATCAAGAAGATAATCCCTAAGGCGCAGATAGTCTTGATCACCGGATACCCGCAGAAGGCAGAAGAGATAAAAGGGAAGATTGAGCTGGCCGGTTGCCTGTACAAGCCGTTTGATATTGATAGTATTGTGGGTTATATAGAAAAGATAAAGGCAAAGATAAATGGCTGAAGCAGATGTAGTGTTTTATCCCCCCGCCTTTTCGCCTTGACGCTAAATCCCAAATAGAGTATAATTTAGGGCACTATGTTATTAGGCGTGCATGTTTCTACCGAAGGCAGGATATACGAAGCGGTTGACCGGGCGCACCGGCTGGGGTGTAATACCATGCAGATATTCGCGCGCAGCCCCCAGCGATGGCGCGACAGCTTCCTTGATTCCAAGGATATTGAAGAGTTCAAAAAGCGGCTTGGTATCTTTAAGATAAAGCCGTTATTCGTGCATATATCCTACCTGATAAATCTCGCCTCCCCTAATGCCAGGCTTTACGAAGCGTCAATAGAGGCGTATATTGAAGATATGCTTGAGGCAGGGCTTATTAAGGCCGATTATATCGTTACTCATATGGGCAGCCATAAAGATACCACTGAATCCGCTGGGATAAAGAGGCTTATTGAGGCCTTGAATATAATATTGGATAAGACCAGGAATTGCCCCGTAGGCATACTGCTTGAGAATACCTCGGGTTCGGGTTCATGGCTTGGATATAAATTCAGCCACCATAAAGAGATCATCGGAGGTATAAAGGACAAGAGGCGCATAGGCCTCTGCATTGATACCGCGCACGCGTACCTGGCGGGATACGATATCGCCACCGAAGAAGGGCTGGAACGGACTTTAGAGGAGATAGACAGCGCGGCCGGGCTTAAGATGGTAAAGCTTATACATCTTAATGATGCCAAGGGCGCGTTGGATTCAAGGCATGACCGCCACGATAATATAGGTAAAGGCACTATAGGGCCCGAAGGGATGAAGAGGATAATAAACCACCCCCGGCTGAGGGATATCCCTTTCATATTGGAGACGCCTAAGAAGTGCGACGATGACGATAAGATGAACCTGGATACGGTAAGGAAGATGAGGGAATAAAAAAAGATATGGCATACCCTTTTTCTGAAATAGAAGAAAGATGGCAGAAATACTGGCAGGGGCATAAAGTATTCAACGTTGGGCCTGAACCGGGGAGGAAGAAATATTACCTCCTTGAGATGTTCCCGTATCCTTCAGGGAAGATACATATGGGGCATGTGCGCAATTACACTATCGCGGACGCCTATACCCGTTATAAATGGATGCGGGGATATAATGTCATGCATCCTATGGGTTTTGACGCCTTTGGGCAGCCAGCCGAGAATGCCGCCATAAAGAACAAGACCAAACCGGATATATGGACGCATAAATGCATAGAGTGGATGAAGAAGGAGCTTTGCAGGATGGGTTTCTCCTATGACTGGGATAGGGAGCTTTCTACCTGTGAAAGCGGTTATTACAGATGGAATCAGTGGATATTCCTGAAGATGTTTGAGAAGGGTTTAGCGTATAAGAAGGGCTCTGATGTCAACTGGTGCCCTTCATGCGAAACTACGCTGGCCAATGAAGAAGTGGTCAACGGCGGATGCTGGAGGTGCGGCACGCAGGTTGAGCAGAAGGACCTGGAGCAGTGGTTCCTGAAGATCACCGCGTATAAAGAACGGCTGCTGGATGACCTGAAGGAGCTGAATGACTGGCCCAGGCGCGTAATCGCGATGCAGAATAACTGGATAGGTAAAAGTGAAGGGGTTGATATATATTTTCGCCTGAAAGACAGCGATAAGGGTATATCGGTTTTTACTACCAGGGCAGATACTATATTTGGGGCTACATATATAGTCCTTGCGCCTGAACACCCTTTTATAAAAGATATGATCCGCGGCAGGCCCCAGGAAAAAGAGGCGCTTAATTTTATTGATAAGGTATCCAGGCAGAATAAGGCGGTACGCTCCAGTGAGGATGTAAAAAAAGAAGGTGTCTTCACCGGGTGCTATTGCGTGAATCCTGTAAATAATGAGATTATCCCCATATGGATAGCTGATTACGTGTTGATGGAGTATGGCACGGGAGCGATCATGGCGGTGCCCACGCATGACCAGCGCGATTTCCTGTTTGCAAAAGAGCATAAGTTGCCTATGAAAGTTGTCATCAGCCCTGAAGGCCGCGATACCATATCCGCCGCGAAGATCTCTGAGGCGTATGAGGGTGACGGTATCCAGGTAAATTCCGGCCAGTTTAATGGCTTGCCCAATCAGGAAGCTAAGGCGAAGATCGCCGCCTGGATGGAAGAGAAAGGGATAGGCAAAATACAAACCCGCTGGCGCCTGAGGGATTGGCTCATATCGCGCCAGCGCTACTGGGGTACGCCAATACCCATAATATATTGCGATAAGTGCGGGATCGTCCCCGTGCCTTATGATGACCTCCCGGTAGAATTGCCGAAGGACGCTCCATTTACGGGAGAGGGAGGAAGCCCGTTAAGCAAGGTTAAGGAGTTCGTGGATGTTCCCTGCCCTGAATGTAATGCCCCTGCCCGCAGGGAAACTGATACAATGGCCACATTCTTTGATTCCTCATGGTATTTTTTAAGGTTTTGTTCACCTTCATTTGATAAAGGGCCTTTTGATGAGAGGGAAGCAGCGTATTGGATGCCTGTTGACCAGTATATCGGAGGTATTGAGCACGCAATACTGCATTTACTGTATTCGCGCTTTTTTACCAAGTTTTTTAATGACCTGGGCATGATAAGTTTCAAAGAACCTTTCCGGAAACTGCTTACGCAGGGAATGGTCTTAAAGGATGGAGAGGTGATGTCTAAATCTCGCGGGAATATTGTTGACCCGGATTCCATTATCAGGAAGTGCGGGGCGGATACCCTTAGATTGTATATATTATTTGCCGCTCCCCCGGAAACGGAGATGGAATGGTCTGAGCGGGGGATAGAGGGCGCCTTCAGGTTTCTAAACAGGGTATGGCGTTTGGCCGATAATGTGAAGGGCAATAAAGGGGAGAGATCAGCCGCATTAGAGAAGAAGACGCATAGCGTGATCAAAGAAGCCACGCAGGATATAGAAGGTTTTAAATTCAATACCGCCATAGCCCAGATCATGGAACTGGTCAATGAGATATATCAAAACCTGGATAGCGATATTACGGAGGCCGTGCATACCGTAGTAAGGCTTATTTCTCCTTTTACCCCGCACCTGGCAGAAGAGATGTGGCTTAGATTAGGGAATAAAGAAAGTATTTTGAGCTCCCCCTGGCCGGAATATGAGGAGAAGATGCTGGAAGATAAGGTCATTACTATTATTGTCCAGGTGAACGGTAAATTACGTTTTAAGATCAATGCCTCTTCCGGTATAAGCACGGAGAAGCTGAAGGAACTTGCACTCGCGGATGAAAGGATGGCCCCCTGGATCAAAGAGCGCCAGGTAAGGAATATTATTGTTGTGCCCGGTAAACTTGTCAATATCGTAGTTTAGGCGTATTTTTACCCTTCCATATCTTATTTTAAAGTGCTATAATCATCTATACCATGGAAAGTGAAGACCGGATAAGGTCTCTTTCTGCCACTCAAAAGCTCGCCCGTTTCATATCTGCCGCACTCCTTTTATATATCTGCGGTTCTTTTATCCTCTGGCTTATGTCTTTCATCCTTGAGAAGAAAGATATTTTTTACAGGGATTATTCTTCCGGCTTCTGCTTCGCGACCAAGGCGTTCGGGCAGGAGTTGGCCGATTTCTATAATCTTTATAATATACCCAGGTGGACATATCTTGGCATATTGGAGCGCTATACGTTCACTACTATATTTTTAAGCGCCGCAGCCGTTTTCATTCTCTTCTGGCTGTTCTCGGCGGGTAATAAGGAGCGCGATACCGGGATACAGCCTGAGAGCGGAAGCGATATCTCAGCTAACCCCGAAGAGATGATCCCGGACTTGGGGCAGATCCAAAAAGATTTTACCGACCTCATCCTCCTGGACCTGGAGGGTCATACCAAAGAAGAGCTGTTTCTTGGCTTGTCGAGGTTTGCCAGGGAGAAGGGGCTCGTGAACGAAGAAGAGCCTCTTTACAATAGTTTTCTTGAGAAGGAGAGGCGCGGTACAACAGCTATAGGCAATGGTATCGCGCTTCCGGAAGCCCTTTATGCCAGATTGAACAGGCCTTCAGCGATAATCCTGTGCCGCACAAAAGAGGGTGTGGATTTCGGTTCATTTGACGGCAGGCCGGCGAGGATACTGCTGGCTTCCCTGAACAGGGATAAAGCCGGCTCTTTTAACGCTAAGCCCGCGATAACGCATCTCCTGCGTTTTTTAAGAGACGATGAATACAGGGAGAAGATCTTAGGCGCCCGCACGCAAGGCGATATTTACAGGTTATTGAAGGAAGCCTCTTCCTTCAAATAAGCCCCCTTCCATTAATATCTTTCAAAAATATTCCCGTTAGATTATTTCCATACCTGCGTCTATTAAGGCAGCGAGGAGGTCCATTATGTTCGGCCTTACTTTAGAGGAACGCAGGGTAATATTATTCTTTATTTGCGCGGCATTAACGGGAGCCGGGATAAGCGCAGCACTTAAACTTAATTCCGGGATAGGACAGATAGTGCGCGTAGAGGAGAGCCTCGGCAGGTTAAATCTTAACTTGGCCGGATATGAAGAGCTGTCAGGGGTCCTGGGCCTTAGCCCAGGATTAGCCAGCAGCATTATCGCTTACCGCCGCGACCACGGGCCGTTCAGGGAGTTGGAAGAGCTGAAGAATATAAAGGGTATAGGGGAATACCGTTATGAAAAATTGAAGGGTTTCTTTTATGTTGAATAGGGCGGCAAAAAGGCCGCTGGTGCCGCTGGCGCTTATTTTTTCTTTTGGGATATGCTGCGCCCGTTTTATAACGGTCAATTTTACAACAGCCTTTATATTTGCCGCCATATCCGCGCTTTTATCTTTCTTATTGCTTAAGAGAAAGACAGGATTTGATATATCATTATTTTTCCTTATCTTATTTTTTGCCGCAGCCTTCTTTAGTAACGCGCGCATATTACCCGGACGCCATATATCTAAAATAGCCGCATATAAATATAATGGGTCTTACACGGTCAGGGGGAATATCCAGACAAGGCCATTTTTCAAAAACAATACAGCTTCTTTCATATTGAAGGCAAAAGAAGTATGTTCTGACAAGAAGGTTTATAATACCTGCGGCAATATCCTGGTATATATACGCCTTAGAAAGGATCTCCCGCGCGCCTCATTCGGGGTAAAAAACCTGGATTACGCGGATGAGGTTATTTTGTCCGGGAATATACGCGGGCGTTCCTGGATCAAGGGTTCCCTGCGCAGGGATCACCGGGAGTATCTGCGCGATCGCGGTATCTACTGCGTAATGCGGATAGAGAACCCGGCTTTGATTATAAAGACAAAAAGCAATAAAGGACTTTCCTTAAAGCTGCTGGCATCAGGGTTGAAAGGGAAATTTGAGGGGATAATCTTCAAGCGGCTGCCTTATATCCCGGCTGTAATATTGGACGCCATGATATTAGGCGAAAAAAGAAATATACCCCTGCCGGTAAGGAATTCCATGTCCAGGACCGGTTCGGTACATATATTGGTGGTAAGCGGGTTCCATGTTGCTTTAGCCGTTTTTGCGGTCACGCTATTCCTTAAATTATTCAGGATACCCAGGGCGCTGCGTTTATTTATCTGCGCACCCGCTATAATCATATATTGCCTGATGACTGGGGCCTCTACTCCCGCGGTAAGGGCGACGGTAATGGCAATAGCGTTGATCTATGCCCCTTTACTGAAAAGGGAGGCAGATATTTATAATAGCCTGGCCCTGGCCGCGATAGCCATACTTTTAGCCAGGCCCTCCCAGTTATTTGATCCCGGATTCCAGCTCTCTTTTGCAAGCGTTATCTCTATAGCGTACCTGTATCCCAGGATGAGGCGTATTTTCCCCGAACGGGCGCTCAGGATAAAATATGCAAGTTTCCTGTTCAATGGATTTCTGGTGTCATTTTCCGCCTGGCTTGGGACAGCGGGGCTTATCGCTTATTATTTTAAACTCGTATCCCCGGTCGCGGTGTTAACCAATATATTCGTAGTGCCGCTTGCGTCATTGGCCGTCCTGTGCGGTTTCAGCATGATATTAATGGAGTTTATCTGCCCGCGATTTGTCCCGCTTTTTGCCTCAAGCAGTGAATTCATGGTCAGCATCCTTCTTAATACCAATGCCTTTATGGCCCGTTTACCGGGAGCCTGCTTTTATTTGCCTTAGGAGGGGCGGCCCGCGGGGGTTATTCTGTTGACAAAGCGCCGCGCGTATGTTAAATTACAGTATGATGAAACGCGCATACGCAATATTTTTTATCTTGATTTTTGTTTTATCCGTAAGCCCGGCATACGCTTATTGGATATGGACCCCCAAGACCGGGAAATGGGTAAATCCAAAGAGCGCGGCAAGGCCTACCCCTGCCGAACAGTTTGAGTTCGCCAAAGGCCTCTATGATATAAAAAAATATGATGAGGCGATCCGCGAATTCAAGAAACTCCTTAAGGCATATCCTAAATCCTTTGAAGCTGCCGAGAGCCAGTATTACCTCGGATTGATAGAGGACGCCAAAGGGAACTTATATGAGGCATATCAGGCGTATCAGAAAGTGATAGATAAATACCCTTTTTCGGAAAGAATACCGCAGATCATTGAGCGTGAATACAGGATAGGAGAAGAATTCATGTCAGGGGAGAAACGCAAGGCCTTGGGAGTGCCCTTGCCGGTTGAAAACCCTGCGATAGAGATATTCGGTAAGGTTGTTGATAATTCTACCTATGGACCATGGGCCCCGGCAGCGCAATATAAGCTGGGGTTGGCCTTAAAGGGGTTGTTGCGTTATTATGAGGCGGAAGACGCCTTTAATAAGGTGATCTCCAATTACCCGGACAGCGAGTGGACAGTCCCCGCCAGGTTCCAGATCGCTTCCTGCCGCGCGGCAGTATCCCGCGGCCCGGAATATGACCAGTGGGCTGCCAACGAGGCAAGGGAAAAATTTGAAGAGTTCCTGCAGGAGCACCCGGACGCGGCGCTGTCCCAGGATGCCGAAAAGAATATCCAGGCCCTGAGGGAGAAGGAGGCGCAGGCGAATTTAGATATAGCCGGCTTCTATGAAAAACAGAAGGCGTATGATGCAGCGCGGATATATTATAATCAGGTTATCAACAGTTACCCGGATACCGGGTTGGCCGCGAAAGCGCTTGAAAGGCTGCAAATACTGGAGAAGAAGAAATGAAGGCATTTAGAAAACCCCTGTTTTTCCTGGCTGTGTGTTTTCTGTTATGCGCGATAGCCGGATGCGGTTATACTACCCGTTCTATGATCTCCGACAAATACAGGACTATATATATAACGCCTTTTATCAATAAGATAGATATTACCAGAGAGAGCGACGCAGGGTATAAATACAGGATATACAGGCCGATGCTGGAATCCGATGTTACCAAGAGGGTGACCAACAAATTCCTCTTTGACGGTAACCTGCGCCCCGTGAAGTCGCAAGAAGCGGACCTTATACTGAAGGGGGAACTGGTTGAGTTCCGCCGCGATCCTTTGCGTTATACGGATAATGACGATGTGGAAGAGTACCGCATTAATATATTGGTAAATATCAGCATGTGGGACAGGGAAGCCGATACCCTGCTCTGGGAGGAAAATAATTTCACCGGAGATTACACCTATTTTACCGTATATGCTACCGCCGGCACGCCGAAATCAGAGGATCTGGCGGTAAGCGAAGCCCTTGATGATTTAGCGCGCAGGATCGTCGAGCGCGCAGTTGAACAATGGTAAGGAAAGAACCCGCCTTATATATTTTCATCGGACAGGATGCCCTCTTAAAAGACGCGAAGATCAGGAAACTTAAAGAAGACTTCATTCCCGCCCATACCCAATATTTTAATCTGGATATACTTTACACCAAAGACCTCACCCTTAAGGGGCTCCAGGAGAAATTGCTTAGCATGCCTTTTCAGGCAAAGAAAAGGATGGTCATTATAAAAGAAGCACAAGGCCTGAAAAACGATATAAAAGGGTTTATCGCCGGGTATGCCAGGAAACCCCAGGCAGGAACGCTCCTGGTTTTGGATATGGATAGATGCCTCTCTAATGATGAGCCTATGCGGCAGATCGCCCGCTATAGTGAAGTATTCCGCTCTAAGGAGGAGGCGCGCCCGGATACCTTTGCCTTGAGCAGGGCGATAGATTCCAGAAAGCCCGGGTATGCGCTGCGTTTATTAAATCAACTCCTGAAAAACGGGGAGAAACCGGAGAGGATATTGGGCGGATTAAGGTATAGCTGGGAGCATAATTGTGCGGATATTACCTTAGCAAAAAAGAGATTAAGGGCCCTGCTCGGTTGTGATATCGAGATCAAAAGCGGGAAATTGCGTCCGGACTTTGCCCTGGAGAAGCTTATTACCGGTTTATGCGGTTTTGGCAAGCCTTCTGGTTAAGCGGGATTTCTTGCGTTTGGCGGTATTAGAGTGTATGACCTTTTTCTTGGCAGCCTTATCAAGCTCGGAGAATACCTTTGACAGGTGGGTCTTGGCTTCTGTGATATTCTTAGCTGACAATAGCGCCTGAAATTTCTTTAACGCTTTCTTGAGGCTGGTCTTTACCTTTAAATTGCGCAGGTGCCTTTTTTTATCCGCACGTTTTCTTTTTAAAGATGTCTTGCGTCTTGGCATTTTCTATCTCCTTCTTTTTGTATTGATTTTATCTCCCGGATTCCTCCGGCAGATTCATTTATAGCACAGCTGATTATTTATGTCAACAAACAAATCTATCGCCAGGTCAGCGGGTATTATAGGCATAGCCACGTTATGCTCGCGTATATTGGGTTTTATACGGGATGTTGTGATAGCGAGGCTTTTTGGCGTATATGTTTACGCGCAGGCATTCGTCATAGCCTTTCGCATACCGAACCTTCTGCGCGACCTGGTAGGAGAAGGGGCCGCTAACGCCGCGCTTGTGCCTGTATTCAGCGAATACAGGGCCAGGCATAAAGAAGAAGAGTTTTGGGAGCTCGCTAATGTGGTCCTGAACCTTCTCCTGGTAATAGTCACGGCGATAACGCTTTTAGGCATACTATTTTCTCCCCTTATTGTCAGATTGATCGCCCCCGGTTTTATCTCTGACCCCGAAAAGCTTGCCATAACCGTCAGGTTAAACAGGATCATATTCCCTTATATATTGCTGGTAAGCCTCTCGGCTTACGCTATGGGTATACTGAATTCTTTAAAACATTTTTCTGCCCCCGCTTTTGCCCCCTGCCTTTTGAATATATCAATTATAATTTTTGCCATGCTTTTCGGAGAGAGCGTAAAGGGGCTGGCGCTGGGAGTCCTGGTGGGAGGGGCTTTGCAGCTCGCGGTCCAGATACCGGTCCTTTACAGGAAAGGGTTCCATCTGCTGCTGTTTGGGAGTTTCAGGCATCCCGCGGCAAAGAGTATCGGCAGATTGATGTTGCCGCGTATATTCAGCTCATCGGTTTATCAATTAAACAACTTTGTTGATTCTATATTCGGCTCCCTGG
Source organism: Candidatus Omnitrophota bacterium (assembly GCA_041653955.1). Taxonomy (GTDB): domain Bacteria; phylum Omnitrophota; class Gorgyraeia; order Gygaellales; family Profunditerraquicolaceae; genus UBA1562. The sequence goes on from JBAZEH010000025.1 coordinate 16,668, forward strand.
CTTTTGTGGTGGGGGAGGGGGGAGTAGCAATACTTTATTACGCTTACAGGCTTATCCTTTTTCCTTTGGGTATATTCAGCAACGCGCTTTCCCAGGCGATATTGCCGACTTTTTCCACGCAGGCCCTGGAGAATGACCGTAGAGACCTGAAGGATACCCTTTCTTTCGGGCTTCGCGCTACATTCTTTGTGATGCTGCCGGCTTCCTTAGGGTTCATGGTATTGGCTTATCCGATAATAGAGACTATATTCATGGGCGGGAAATTTGATATGTATTCCACAGAAGCTACGGCCAACGCGCTTATCTTTTACAGCATAGGGTTATTCGCTTATGGTGCCACCAAGATCCTGCACTCCTGTTTTTTCGCCCTGAAGGATACGGCGACCCCGGCGAAAGTATCATTTATCGCCCTGGCCGTGAATATTTCCCTGAACCTGGTTTTTATGTATCCCCTGAAGCTGTCCGGCCTCGCGCTGGCGACTTCAATATCGGGGATCAACACTTTCCTGATATTATTTCTGCTGCTGAAAAAGAAGATAGGCGGGTTTGGGATAAGAGGGATAGTCGCTTCTTTTCTGCGTATATTCTCGGCCAGTATCGGTATGGGTATCATATGCTGGCTGGTCTCAGAGAATATTATTTTTGGAAGCGGCCCTTTAGCCAGAATGCTTAATCTGTGCGCTTCTATCGCCTCGGGTTTAGTGTCCTATATAGCCCTTTGTTTTATATTAAAAGTCAAAGAGATGCGCGAGCTTTGGGATTGGGCATATAAATGGATAAATTAAAGAGTATCGTTACGGGTCTGCCGCAGGCCCCGGGCGTATATATTTTTAAGGATAGCCTTGGGAAGATAATCTATATCGGCAAGGCGAAGGCGCTGAAGAAGCGGGTGCAGTCTTATTTCAGAAAGCCCATTGATACAAAAACGCAACTGATGGTTGCCAAGATAGCGGATATAGAATATAAACTATGCCAGACAGAGAGCCTGGCATTGATACTTGAAGCGGGCCTTATACGCCGGTATACTCCCAGGTATAATGTTTCTTTGCGCGATAACAAAAGTTTCCCGCTGGTGAAGATAACGAATGAGGATTTCCCAGCAGTATATATCACGCGTAAGAAAGTCTCGGACGGTTCGCGCTACTTTGGCCCTTATACCAGTTCCGGGCTCCTTAAGGAGGCTATGAGGATAATCCGCAAATATTTCCCTTATCGCTCAAATGAAAAGATGCCCCAGGAAGCAAGGGCTTACTCCAGGATAGGGCTCGCGCCCGATATAAAAAAGGGGGATAAGGAGGAATACGCGAGGACTATTGAGAATATTTCTTTGATCTTAGAAGGAAAAACGGATGACCTGGTCAGGAAGCTGACGGGAGAGATGCATTTAAGTTCCAGGGCCCATGAATTTGAGAAAGCCGCCCAGATAAGGGACCAGATAGAGTCCCTGGGCGTTATGTCTGAGAGCGCCGGCCGTTATAGCCGCAATGAAGAGCTTAATGACCTGAAGGCGCTGCTGCGTTTGAAGAAGGCCCCCGAAAGGATAGAGGCATTTGATATCTCCAATATTTACGGTAAAGAAGCCTGCGGCTCAATGGTAAGTTTTTATAAAGGCCTGCCCGATAAAGATAATTATCGCCGTTTCCGCATCAAGACCGTGGAGAAGATAGATGACTATAAGATGACAGCTGAGGTGGTAAGGAGGCGTTATTCCGGTTCGCTTTCAGAAGAATTGCCATTGCCCGACCTCGCCCTTATTGACGGCGGCAGATCGCACCTTGCGGTAGCCCGCAAGGAGATGGAGGGGTTAGGCTTAAAGATACCCCTGGCTAGTATTGCCAAGGATAGAGAAAATATATATATTACGGATAAAAGCGCCCCCATAAAACTGATTGCCGATACTCCGGCGCTTAACCTGATACGACGGATGCGCGATGAGGCGCACAGGTTCGCGGTATCCTATCATCATATTTTAAGGAGGAAGAAGGTAATTGGAAGGTAAAGCGCGGATAACACCTTTTGCTAAAAAGGTCTATAAAGCGGTATTAAGTATCCCTTTGGGTGAAGTGCGTAGTTACGCCTGGGTGGCAAAGAAGGCGGGTAAACCCAAAGCAGCGCGCGCGGTCGGACAGGTATTAAACCATAATCCCTGGCCATTGATCATCCCTTGCCACCGCGTTATAGCCAGCGGAGGAAAGATAGGGGGTTATTCCCGCGGCCCCAGGAAAAAGAGGGCCCTCCTAGATTTAGAAAAGAAAATCAGGGAAGATATGCTATAATAAACAAGGCCGTAACTTATGAAGCTTGAACTAACGCTGGAGGTGCGTAATGAGCATAAAAGATTATCTTAAGATAATGGTGGAAAAGGGCGCCTCTGATATGTTTTACCGCGCGGGCGGCAATGTGCGTATGCGCATTGACGGTAAAGTCGTTTCCATAGACGACAGGGTGATAAGCCTTGATGAGGTGAACGATTCGGTCAAAGACCTTACATCTAATGAGCTCAGGGATTTTTTTAAGCGTAACCTTGATGTTGATTTTGGCGTGTATATACCGGAGCTTCAGCACCGTTTCCGCATAAGTATCTTTATGCAGCGTAATTGGCCGATCCTTGTCGTCAGGAATATCCGTTCGCAGGTCCAGACCTTTGAAGAACTTAATCTGCCCGCGGACATACTCAGGCAGCTCTCCATGGAGATGAGGGGCCTCGTCCTTTTAACCGGAAGCTGCGGCAGCGGAAAATCTACAACTATAGCGAGCATGATAGATTATATCAACGAGAACGCCAATAAGCATATCCTGACCGTGGAAGAACCCATAGAGTTTACATTTGAAGATAAAAAATCTATCGTGAACCAAAGGGAGCTGGACCACGATGTTTCTTCATACCAGGTGGCGCTGCGCGCGTTCACGCTGCAGAGCCCCGATGTTATATATATAGGTAATATCCGGGATTATGAGACTATGTCTATCGCCCTGACCGCCGCGGAGACCGGGGTCCTGGTTTTAAGTACGCTGCATACAGTCAACGCCGCCCAGACCGTAGAAAGGGTCATTAACTTCTTCCCGCCGCATCATCATACGGAAGTAAGGACACAGCTGTCTTCCTTGCTTAAAGGCGTCATATCTTTAAGGTTGCTGCCCAAAAAGGATGGACAGGGGCGTATCCCCGCTTATGAGATTATGCGCCTCACCCCTACCATAAGCCGCCTGATCAGGGAGGGGAAAGTCTGGGAGATAACGCAATTCATGGAAGACGGCAATATATTCGGCATGCAATCTTTCAACCAGTCGCTGGTAAAGCTTGCTAAGGAAGGCAAGATAAGCGAAGAGGCTGCCGCCAACTACGCGGACAATAAAGATGAGTTTGTTTTAGCGCTAAAAGGGATCAAAAAACTCTAAAGCGGTATACACTAAGGGGAGGTAAAGCAGATGTTGGAAGATATCAGGGAGGGGCTTGTATCTATTGAGAGGCGTCTTGAGCAAATAAGAGGTTATCTTTGACATAGATGACAAGAAGAAACAGATAGATGAGCTTTCCGGATTGATGAGCGGCGCCGGGTTCTGGAATGACGAACAGAATTCTACCCGCGTGGTAAAACAATTGAAATATTTAAAGTCGGCCGTTGAGCCATGGGAGCGCGCGCTTCAGAAATATCGGGAATTGAAAGAGCTGGTTGATATTTCTTCCGACGAAGATAAAGAGCTGATCGCCGAATTAAATAAGGATACCGGGCTTCTCTCGGAGGAAACCGATAAGCTTGAGTTCAAGACTATCCTGGGAGGAGAATTTGACAGGAGCAGCGCTATTTTAAGCATCAATTCCGGGGCAGGAGGCACTGAATCCTGCGATTGGGCCCAGATGCTCTTTCGCATGTATAGCCGGTTCGCGGAGAGGCGCGGCTATAGCGCCAAGACTACGGATATTCTTTTTGGGGAAGAAGCCGGCATAAAGAATGTTACGCTTTTGATAGAAGGGGAGTATGCGTACGGTTATCTTAAGGCTGAACGCGGGGTCCACCGGCTTGTGCGTATCTCTCCTTTTGACTCCAATAAACGGCGCCACACCTCATTTGCCTCCGTTGATGTGATCCCCGAGATAGAAGAAGATGCAGACCTGAAGATAGAGGACAAGGACCTGCGCATTGATGTCTATCGTTCATCCGGGGCCGGAGGGCAGAGCGTTAATACCACGGATTCGGCGGTGAGGATCACGCATATCCCGACAGGGACCGTGGCGCAATGCCAGAATGAACGCTCTCAACATCAGAATAAACAGGTGGCGATGAAGATATTGAAGGCGCGGCTCTATGAGCTGGAGATGAAGAAAAAAGAACAGTTGTTGAAAGAGTACGGCCAGGAGAAGAAAAGAATAGAGTGGGGCAGCCAGATACGTTCATATGTAATGCATCCTTATAGCATGGTAAAAGACCATCGCACGGACCATGAAACGGGAGATGTCTCATCGGTCATGGACG
>JBAZEH010000026.1:0-20233 GCA_041653955.1 Candidatus Omnitrophota bacterium
GGTGCCGACATTGGCGTCGGATTCGGCTTCGGCCGAGATATCGGCGATGGTTTTTAACGGGCTCGTTAAATATGATAAGGACCTTAACCTTACCGGAGACCTGGCTGAAAGCTGGGATATAGAGGATGAGGGGTTAACGATAGTATTCCATTTAAGAAAAAATGTCTCCTGGCATGACGGCGCTCCTTTTACGGCGGAAGATGTGGAGTTTACTTATAATAAACTCATAGATCCCGGTGTCAGGACGCCGTACAGCGGAGATTTTGAACGAGTGAGCTCTCTTAAGGTAATAGATAAATATACGGTCAAGGTTACCTATAAAGAGCCGTTTGCTCCTGGATTAAGCAGTTGGGGTATGCCTATCATACCGAAACATCTTTTGAAGGATCAGGACCTGAATGATACCCCTTTTTCCAGGAACCCGGTAGGTACAGGCCCCTATAAATTCAAGAACTGGAAACCGCAGGAGAAGATAGAGCTTATATCCAACCGCGAATATTTTGAACACCGTCCCTATATTGACCGATATATGTATCGCATCATACCTGATAGCGCGACCATATTCCTGGAACTACAGACGCTGGGAGTTGACTTTACGGGGCTCTCGCCGTTAGAATATACCCGCCAGACAGATACGCCTTTCTTTAAGAAGCATTATCAAAAGTTCAGGCTGCCGAGCTTCGGGTATACTTATCTCGGGTATAATCTGAATAATCCTAAATTTATGGATAAACGCGTCAGGCAGGCGTTGAATTATGCCGTGGATAAGGATGAGATAATCAATATAGTCCTTTTAGGGTTAGGGAGGAAATCCACCGGCCCGTTTATGCCTGACTCATGGGGTTATAATAGCAAAGTCATACCTTTCTCCTTTGACCCTGTTAAAGCAAAGGCACTTTTAAAGGAAACGGGTTGGACGGATACGAACGGCGATGGGTGGCTGGATAAGGGGGGCGAGGACTTTGAGTTTACCATTATCACCAATCAGGGTAATGATGAGCGCGCAAAGGTCGCCCAGATAATCCAGAGGCGGCTTAAAGATATAGGGATAAAGGTAAGGATAAAAATAGTGGAGTGGTCGGTCTTTCTGACTGAATATATAGAGAAGAAGAGTTTTGAGGCTATACTCCTGGGGTGGTCTCTTGGACGCGACCCGGATAACTATGATATCTGGCACTCTTCTAAGACTAAGCCAGGTGAGTTCAATTTTGTCGGCTACAAAAATGAAGAGGTAGATAAGCTGCTCGTTGAGGCGCGCCGCACCTTTGATCAGAAGGAGAGGGAGGAGCGTTACCATAGGATACACGAGATGCTCTATGACGAGCAGCCATATATGTTCCTTTATATCGCCGATAGCCTGGCGATAGTAAACAGCCGTTTTAAAGGTATAGAGCCTACTCCTATCGGCATAAGTTATAACTTTATTGACTGGTGGGTCCCAAAGAACTCCCAGAAATACAGGGACACTTTTAGCTTTGGCTCAAGAACCGTCCCTTAAAAAAGATGGTTAGTTATATTACGCGTAGATTACTGGGGATTATTCCGCTGCTGTTAGGGATCACTATAATCAGTTTTGCCATTATTCACCTCGCGCCGGGTAAACCTACCACCCTTGAGCAGTCGCTTAATCAGAAGGTCTCATTGGAAGCGAGGGAGCGCCTTGATAAGCTGTATGGGCTGGATAAACCGCTTCATATCCAGTATATAAACTGGCTCAACAAAATAATCCGCCTTGATTTCGGCCGTTCATTCGGAGACAACCGGCCCGTATTTAATAAGATAGCAGAAAGGCTCCCTGTCACGCTGGCCATAAATATCCTTTCGCTGTTTTTTATCTTTCTTGTCGCCATACCCATAGGCATAAAGAGCGCGTTAAACCCGAACCGCGCCTTTGATAAGAGCGCGACTATATTCGTATTCCTTTTTTTCGCAGCGCCCACATTCTGGCTCGCGCTCTTATTGATGAACCTGTTCGGTATAAAATTAGGATGGCTTCCGATATCGGGGATCAAGTCCCTGGACTTTGAATATTTCACCTTTTCTCATAAGCTCCTTGACCTGGCGCACCATCTGATATTGCCTGTATTCGTTTCCTGCATAGGAGGCCTGGCAGGGCTCTCGCGTTATATGCGTTCAAGTATGATGGAGGCGTTAAACCAGCCGTATATTTATAGCGCCCGCGCAAAAGGGTTAACTGAAAACCAGGTTATCAGAAAACACGCTTTGCGTAACGCGATATTGCCTATAGTTACTATCGTAGGATTAGCTATCCCAGGCCTCTTAGGCGGAAGCGTCATCTTTGAATCTATATTCGCGCTGCCGGGTATCGGCAGGTTGTTCTATGAAGCGGTTATGATGCGCGATTACCCGTTGATCATGGCAGAGGTTGTCCTGGGGGCGGTCCTCACTATGCTCGGCAACCTGATCGCGGATATAAGCTATGCTTATGTTGACCCGAGGATAAGGTATAAAAACAATAGTTAACAGATAATAGTCAGGTCCAGGATGAGTAGAAAATTATTCTTAGGAACACTAATTATTGCCGTATTCAGCGTTATTGCTATCCTCGCGCCCTTACTTAGCCCTTATGACCCTTCGCAGATAGACGGAGCAAATCTCCTTATGCCCCCATCAGCCAGGCACCTTTTAGGGACCGACAGTTTAGGGAGGGATATATTAAGCCGCATGATATACGGAGCAAGGATATCATTAAGTATCGGTATTATCGCCGTAGGTATTGCCACAATGATCGGGCTTATCTTTGGCTCCATTGCCGGATTTTACGGAGGATTGGCGGACTCCCTGATAATGCGTTTCGTAGATATTATGCTTTGTTTTCCCGCATTTTTCCTGATACTCGCGGTTGTCGCCATACTCGAGCCATCCATATTTAATATTATGATCATTATAGGTCTTACCAGCTGGATGGGGCCGGCCCGCCTTATCCGCGGCGAGATACTTTCGCTTAAAGAGAGGGAGTTTATCCAGGCAGAACGAGCGATAGGCGCGTCTAACTTCAGGATAATCAACCGCCACCTGATACCCAATGCAATCGGCCCGGTCCTGGTAAACGCGACGCTCGGTATCGCGGGAGCCATATTAATTGAATCAGGGTTAAGTTTCCTGGGGCTCGGTGTTCAGCCGCCTGTATCAAGCTGGGGGAATATTCTTATTGAAGCTAAGTCCACGCTCGGTATCGCTTGGTGGATAACCATATTTCCGGGCCTTGCTATATTGATTACCATACTCGGTTTTAATTTTATCGCTGAAGGCCTAAAAGAAAAGATAGGTTAATATGCGTAATTTACTGGAAATAAAGGGACTGAAAGTAAATTTTTACCTGGGCAGGCAGGTCATATCTGCAGTAGACGGGGTAAACCTGGATATAGCATGTGATGAGGTCCTGGTCCTTGCCGGAGAATCAGGCTCGGGCAAAAGCGTAACTGCCCTGGCAATTACTAATATACTTCCCAGGAGCGCGAGGATAACGGGGGGGGAGGTAATCTTTGAAGGTAATGACCTCACAGGGGCTTTGGAACCGGACCTTATAAAAGTCCGCGGTAAAGAGATCGCTTATATTTTTCAGGAGCCGTCAGCATATTTAAACCCGGTGTATACTATCGGCGCCCAGATCTGCGAAGCAATAATGCTCCATCAGAATAAAACCGCGAAGGAAGCTGAAGAAGAGGCAGGGGCCCTGCTGGAGCAGGTTAAGATCAAAGACCCCGGTAAAACCCTGCTGGATTATCCACATCAACTCTCGGGCGGTATGAACCAGAGGGTATTTATCGCCATGGCGCTCGCCTGCAGGCCGAAGCTCCTGATAGCGGATGAACCGACTACGTCTTTAGATGTAACGATTGAAGCTGAAATACTGGGCCTTCTTATGGATTTAAAAAAGAAGATAGGTTTTTCTTTGCTGTTCATTACCCATAATCTATCCATAGCTAAACGGATAGCGGACAGGATATGCGTTATGTACCAGGGCAAGGTGGTTGAGGAGGGCGCGCGCGATAATATATTCGCTTCACCGCAACATCCGCATACCAGAGAGCTGATAAGCGCTTATGAAAAGATAGGAAAAATATGACTTACTCAATATTACTTAATCTTACTTAAACTTACTCATATTTATGCCAGAAAACCAATGTTAGAAATAAAAGATATCTGTAAAGAGTTTGAGATTGAGCGCGGCGTGTTCAAGCGGAAGGCAGGCGTGCTTCAGGCATTAAAAGGGGTAAGCTTTAATGTCCAGGAGTTTAAAACATTAGGCGTGGCAGGTGAATCAGGATCAGGTAAAACCACCTTAGCCAAGATAATCCTGAAACTTATAGCTCCCACAAGCGGAGAAGTGCTCTTTGACGCGGATAAAATAAAGAATTTCAGGAAAGATGTGCAGATAATATTTCAGAATCCCTATAATAGCTTAAACCCCAAGATGCGCATCATAGATGCTATCTGTGAACCTTTGATAATCCATAAGACCGCGGAACGCGGGCACCTGAAAGAGAAAGCATCGCAGCTGCTTACCCTGGTGGGCCTGGACAATAATATTTTAAACAGGTATCCTATTGAATTTTCAGGGGGCCAGCGCCAAAGGATATGTATTGCCCGCGCATTGGCATCCGAGCCTAAATTCATAGTTTTGGATGAGCCCATATCATCCCTTGATTTGACTATCCAGGCGCAGATGTTAGACCTTTTTATGAAATTAAAAGATAAGCTTAACCTGACGTATATCTTCATCAGCCACAATCTCGCCGTTATCAAACATATCGCCGATTCGGTGATCATTATGCAAAACGGCGCCATTGTGGAGCAGGCCCCAGCTGATGTTATCTTTACAGACCCCGCCACGCCCTACACCAGATCCCTTCTCCATGCGGCAAAAGGATAGTTGAAAGGCGAATCAGGCCATTGACAGGATCCGGGCTTTCGTTAAAATGGCCCTGGCATGGAGGTGGCCTATGATCAGGATGAAATTCGTATGCAAAAGATGCGGATACAAATTTGAAACAGAAGTTTTTGAGAACGGAGAAGCTGAAGAAGAAAGAAAGATCGCCTATACTGTCAGATGCCCCAAATGCAGAGGTTATGTAGAGAAAGAGTGACCCTAAACCTCCCTCCCGGCATAATTTCCTCCTCAATTATCTAAAAACAGATCCGATCTATCATGTTTTACCCGGTAGATTTATGTTAAAGAGTTATTGATTTATTTGGTTTTATGAGTATAATATAACGCTATGAAGAATAAAAAACCAGTTACGAAAAAGAAGAGGAAACCGGTTGAGTGCCATAAGTGCGACACGCAGCACCATTGCTGCCAGCTTGGCGCCTGGATAGACCTTGAAGAGGCGAAAAAGATACTTGAGCTTAAAATAAAGGGGGGGGATTTCTTTCATCTTGAGAAAGATGACAGCTATCCTTCCGGTTACCGCATCGGCACAAGCTACGAAGATGAACCGTGCACATTTATGACCAAAGACGGGCTATGCTCCATCCATAAGATAGATTACTCTTTAAAACCCGTTACCTGCATAGAGTTTCCCTATGAAAACGGGAGGCTCTCCAGCTTTGCCAGGTATATCTGCGTTATAGCTAAAAAGAATTACGAAAAAAGAAAAGCCAGGAAACGCTCCTCTAAATGATGAAATTCATAGAACCTTACATACTTACATTCATCCCGATATTTGTGGCTGTGGATATAATAGGCACTGTGCCGTTGTATATCTCTTTAATAGAAGGGACGAGCAGGAAAGACAGGTCAAGGGTAATTATTGAGTCCGTGACAACCGCCGCGGTCCTCGCGCTTATCTTTATGTTGATCGGCAAGCTGGTATTCCGCTTTATCGGTATCAGCATACCGGACTTTCAGATAGCAGGAGGGGCGTTGCTTTTTGTGATCTCGGCGCGTTTTCTGCTCCCGGGCACGCAAAAAGTGGTTTTAACCGTAAAAGAGGCTAAAGATGTCGGTGTATTTCCTTTAGGGACCCCGCTTATTACAGGGCCAGCTGTTTTGGCTACTACGCTTATCATGCTGGATACTTTTGGGTTAGTGCCTACATTCATATCGCTTATTTTGAATATGCTTATTGCCTGGCTGGTGTTGTCAAAAGCAGAGTTTTTTATGAAAATAATGGGACCCGCAGGCGCGCGCGCTTTCTCCAAAATAATGTATATATTACTTGCGGCTATCGGCGTGATGATGGTCAGGCGCGGCATAGAGGGGATATTCTTAAGATGAAGTCCAGGATATTGACATTCATTATGGCGGGAGGGAAAGGCGAGAGGTTATTGCCTTTGACCAAAGACAGGACCAAACCTGCTGTCCCGTTCGGCGGGATATACAGGATAGTGGATTTTACTTTAAGTAATTGTATTAATTCCGGACTGCGCAAGATATATATACTCACGCAGTATAAATCCGCTTCACTGCAAAGGCATATACGCCTTGGATGGAATATACTTCCTTCGGAGTTAGGGCAGTTCATTGAGCTGCTGCCGGCCCAGCAAAGGGTAAGCAATACCTGGTATCTGGGTACGGCGGACGCGATCTTCCAGAATTTGTACACACTTGAGATAGACAAGCCTGACGATGTCCTGATACTTGCCGGTGACCATGTGTACAAGATGGATTATAATACTATCCTGGATTTCCACGAGGATACGGACGCGGATATGACCGTCGGGGTAGTAGAGCTGGATAAGGAGAAAGCCCCGCATATGGGCATAGTGGAAGTAGACAGTATGGGCAGGGTCACGGGTTTTCAGGAGAAACCGACAGACCCTAAAACCATACCCCATAATCCCGATAAGGTGTATGCCTCCATGGGCATATATGTTTTTAAGCATCCGGTGCTTGAGGATGAGCTGCATGAAGATGCCAGGAAAAAACCCACTAACCATGATTTCGGGAAAGATATAATCCCGCAGATGCTCAAAAAAGGCCTTAAGGTAGTGGCATTTAATTTTATAGGAGAGAATAAGAAAGACGCGCAGTATTGGCGCGATATCGGGACGATAGACGCCTATTATGAAGCGAATATGGATCTGATACAGGTTGAACCTGTGTTCAATTTCTATGACCGTGATTGGCCGATAAGGACATATGAAGAGCAGTTCCCTCCGGCCAAGACGGTGCATTCAGGCCAGGAGATAGCAGGCAGGATAGGGCTGGTGTTGGATTCGCTGGTTTCGGGAGGGTGTGTGGTGAGCGGCGGCAAGGTGCAGCGTTCCATATTATCTCCGAATGTGCGCATTAACAGTTATTCGGAGGTTTATGATTCTATATTGATGGAAGGCGTGAACGTAGGCAGGTACGCGAAGATAAAGAAAGCTATTATAGATAAGGAAGTGGATATACCTCAAGGGATGGTGATCGGTTACGACCCCCAGGAGGATAAGAAAAGGTTCCATGTTACCGAGACGGGTATAGTTGTAGTAGCCAAGGGGACAGAGATAAAATGATACGCAAGGCAAAGATAGGAGACGTAAAAGAAATACAGGCGCTTATTAATTCTTTTGCCGGGAAAGACCTGATGCTGGCGCGTTCACTGAATGAACTTTACGAAAATATAAGGGATTTTTGGGTATATGAACATAATAATAGGGTTATCGGTTGCTGCGCTATGCATATATCCTGGGATGACCTGGCAGAGGTAAAGTCTCTGGCAGTGGCAAAGGCGAGCCAGAAGAAGGGTATAGGTAGTGAGCTCGTAGAAGTATGCCTTGATGAAGGGAAAAAGATGGGGGCAAGGAAGATATTCGTCCTCACCTACAGGCCTGATTTCTTTAAGAAGTTCGGGTTTAAAAAGGTCAGGCACTCCAGCCTTCCTCATAAGATATGGGCAGAATGCATCAATTGCCCTAAATTCCCGGATTGCAATGAAGTCGCCCTTCTAAAAACCTTGCGAAAATAATTTTGTGTGATATAATCTTGAAAATAAAAGGGACACCCTTTCTGCTAAAGCTAAGGGTGTCCCCTAAGGATTCACTGGGGACACCCTCCCGATTAGCTGAAGGGGTGTCCCTTGATTGGCAAAAAGGGTGTCCCTAAAGGAGGAAGAATGGATTATTTATTGACCGATGAACAGAAGATGATACAGGAGTTGGCGCGTAAGATAGCCGTAGAAAAGATAAAGCCGGTAGCGGCTAAATATGACGCGTCAGAAGAGTTCCCCTGGGATATAATGAAAGTCATGGCTGAATCGGACCTTTTTTCCATCTTTGTCCCTGCTGAATACGGCGGGACAGGGGGCGGGGTATTGGATCTGTGCCTTGCCGCGGAAGAGCTCTCCCGCGCCTGCGGTGGTATAGCCGTTTGCTACGCAGCATCGGCATTAGGCACGTTTCCTATAATATTGTTCGGTAACGAAGAGCAGAAAAAGAAATATCTTCCGGACCTGGCAAGCGGGAAAAAGATAGCCGCATTCGGCATAACCGAGCCCGAGGCGGGTTCAGACGCTTCAGCTATCAAGACAGTTGCCAAAAAAGAAGGGGATTATTATATATTGAACGGTTTGAAGCATTTTATCACTAACGGTGGCGACGCCCAGACATATACCGTGATCGCTATGACTGATAAGACAAAGGGCGCGCGCGGGGCATCGGCATTTATCGTAGAAAAAGGCACTCCCGGATTTACGTTCGGCAAGAAAGAAGATAAACTGGGGATTCGCGCTTCATCCACCCGTGAGTTGATATTCACGGATTGTAAGATCCCTAAAGAGAATCTTCTTGCCAAGGAGGGTATGGGGTTTATCGTGACCATGAAGACCTTTGATAAATCGCGCCCCGGGGTCGCCGCTCAGGCATTGGGTATCGCGCAGGGGGCGCTCGATGTGGCAGTTAAATATTCAAAGGAGAGGCAGCAGTTTGGAAAATCCATATCCAGCTTTCAGGGTATACAGTGGATGCTGGCAGATATGGCAACCCAGATAGAGGCCGCGCGCGCATTGATCTATGCATGCGCTAAAGAGATTGACGCCGGATGCAAGGATGTAGCCAAGGATTCGGCAATGGCAAAGATGTACGCATCCGATATGGCGATGAAGGTTACTACCGACGCGGTGCAGATATTGGGCGGGTATGGTTATATGAAGGATTATCCGGCCGAGAAATTTATGCGCGATGCCAAGATCACCCAGATATATGAAGGAACCAACCAGATACAGCGCAGTATTATTGCCCTGCAGTTGATAAAAGAGATGGCAAAATAATGAATATTATCGTTTGTATAAAACAGGTCCCCGAGACGACCGAAGTAAGGATAAATCCCGAGACGAATACGCTTATCCGCGAGGGCGTAAAATCTATCATCAATCCCTTTGATATGTACGCCATAGAAGAAGGTGTGCGCCTTAAGGAGAAGTTCGGCGGCAAGGTTACGGTCATCACTATGGGCCCGCCACAGGCCGAAGCGGTTTTAAGGGAAGCGGTCTCTATGGGTGCAGATGAAGGCATATTGCTTTCTGACCGCGCGTTTGCCGGAAGCGATACCTGGGCGACCAGTTATACGCTCTCCGCGGCTATAAGAAAGATAGGTGTTTTTGACCTGATCATCTGCGGGAAGCAGGCATCCGACGGAGATACCGCGCAGGTCGGGCCCGGGATATCCGCGCACCTGGATATACCGCAAGTAACTTATGTAAAGAAGATAGAGGGTATAAAGGATAATGCCGCCAAGGTGGAAAGAATGACAGAGGAAGGGTTTGAGATCATAGAGGCGCCTTTGCCAGCGTTGATCACCGTGGTCAAGGAGATAAATACTCCGAGGTTGCCTTCATTAAAAGGCATGATGCGCGCGAAGCAGGCGAAGATAACCTGCTGGAAGGCGCAGGATATAGATGCAGAGGCTGATTCATTGGGTTTGGCTGGTTCCCCTACCCAGGTAGTGAAGATATTTACTCCTCCTGCGCGCGAGTGCGGGCAGATGCTGGAGGGAGAAGCGCCTGAGATAGCCGAGAAACTGGCAGGGCTGTTGAGATCGGAGATAAATTAAAAGATATGGGTATACAGATAATTATAGAGAAGTGCACGGGTTGCACCTTATGCGTTCAGACCTGCCCTTTTGACGCTATCCGCATTATAGATAAGAAAGCCGTTATTGACCTGAATAAATGCACCCTTTGCGGGGCCTGCGTGCCGGCCTGTAAATTTAAGGCGATACTGCTTGAGAAACCTCAGGCAGCAGCGCCTAAGGCGGATCTCAAGGATTACAAGGGAGTATGGGTATTTGCGGAACAAAAGAAGGGAAAGGTCCAGTCTGTAGTTTATGAATTATTAGGTAAGGCAAGGGAGCTCGCGGCTTCCCTCGGAACTGATGTCTCTGCGGTACTTTTGGGTGAGCATTTAGAGGAGGAGATACAGGAGCTTATCTGGCGCGGGGCGGATAATGTTTATGTGGTAGAGAAGAGGGAGGTAGCGAACTTTCAGGATGAGCCTTACACCAATATACTCGCAGAATTGATCAAGAAATATAAACCCGAGATACTCCTTTGCGGAGCCACTTCAATCGGCCGTTCTTTGATATCGCGGGTAGCGATTAGATTAAAGGTAGGCCTTACTGCTGATTGCACCGGACTTGACATAGACCCTGAGAAAAAATTATTGCTTCAGACCAGGCCTGCTTTTGGCGGGAATATTATGGCTACTATTATCTCTCCTGATTACCGGCCGCAGATGGCGACAGTAAGGCATAAGGTGTTTCCTGAAACTGTGTCCGATATGAAGCGTAAAGGGAAGATCATCCGTGAGGATTTTAACGGGCCAATGCTGGAGAGCAGGAGCAAGCTTCTTGATATTATAGATGAAATAGAATCTACCGTTAATCTTTCAGAGGCAGATATTATCGTTTCAGGTGGCCGCGGTATGGGCGGGCCTGAGAATTTCAAGATGTTAGAAGAGCTCGCCAAGGCAATGGGGGCCGCGGTTGGCTCTTCGCGCGCGGCAGTAGACGCCGGCTGGATGCCTTATTCTCATCAGGTAGGGCAAACAGGCAGGACGGTCTCCCCGAAAATATATATCGCCTGCGGGATATCCGGACAGATACAGCATTTAGTCGGGATGCAATCCTCAAAGATCATCGTTGCCATTAACAAAGACCCGGATGCCCCCATATTCAAAGTAGCGACCTACGGGATCGTAGGAGATGTATTCCAAATCGTACCAGCCCTCACAAAGAAATTCAAAGAACTCCTGAATAAATAATTTAGGGACACCCTTCTTGCCAATCGAGGGACACCCAGCCAGCCAATCGGCAGGGTGTCCCTCGTTATATCTTTAGGGGGACACCCTTAGCTTTGGCAGAAGGGGTGTCCCTAAGATGAAAGCGGTTTCCGCGGAAGGGGTAAATACCCTTGAAAATGCGGCATATATATTGTAATTTTTACTTGTAATTCTATAAGTTAACTCCTGTAATAAGGAGGATGAAAAATGGAGGTTCCGGTTTCCAGAGAGAGAAGGTCATTTACCAGATTCCCTGTAAAAATATTTTTAAAATACCTGAATATCGATCTGCCCGGAGATATTAATCTGCAGGAAACCAAGGATATCAGCGCCCAGGGTATATGCCTGACTACAAATGAAGAACTTCCTGTTGATGCCCCGTTAGATATATGGCTGCAGATGCCTGATAACGGAGAACAGCTATATATGAAAGGGAGAGTAATATGGTCAAATATGATCACTCCTAATAAATACAAGATAGGCGTTAACTTGGAAGACTCCGAATTGAACCCTATAATGCTCGCGTTAAAAGCGATAAATGTGCGCATAAAACACCATTAATAGTTTCCTTCCTTTATGTAACTCCTTTTAAATCCATACGTTAGAACTAATAATAACATTTCTGGTAATCTCTGCATATCTATGTCTTGATATGCTCTCTTATGAATCTCTTTGTAGTCTTATGTTAAAGAATGTAAAGATTTTCCTTGACAAGATAGCCTTTTTTATTTATAATTACAACCATGCAAATAAATAGTGGTTTAATGACGATCGATGATTTGGCAGGGTATCTTAAAGTTACCCGTCGGACTATCTATGACTGGTTAAGCCATAAAAAGATCCCCGCGATAAAACTGGTGGGGCAATGGCGTTTTAAAAAAGATAAAATAGACGAATGGCTGGAGACTATCGCAAAATAATAAATTTATAATACAAACAAAAGGAGAGGCAAATGTACTTTAAAAGACTTGAGATAGTAGGGTTTAAATCTTTTTGCGATAAGACGACTTTGAATTTTGAGCCCGGGATAACCGCGATAGTCGGGCCTAACGGATGTGGAAAATCCAACATCTTTGATTCTATCCGCTGGGTGCTTGGGGAGCAGTCTGCCAAATCCCTTCGCGGTTCGGATATGCAGGATGTTATTTTTAACGGCACCGATAAGAAAGAGCCGTTAAGCATGGCAGAGGTGAGCCTTACCTTTGATAATGAAGGCAAGCATTTTGACGTTGACCATAATGAAGTAGTAATTACCAGGCGCCTGTTCCGTTCGGGGGAAAGCGAATACCTCCTTAATAAAACAGTGGTGCGCCTTAAGGATATCCTGGAACTCCTTATGGGGACGGGTATCGGAGCGGAGAACTACTCGCTGATAGAACAGGGGAAAATAGATTTGATATTAAGTTCAAGGCCCGAAGACAGGCGATTGATATTTGATGAAGCAGCCGGTATCACCAAATATAAATCGCAGAAGAAGGAAGCTATCAGGAGGCTTGAAGAGACCGAACAAAACCTTTTAAGGGTCAATGATATCATTACGGAAGTAAAGCGCCAGATCGGTTCGCTGGAGCGTCAGGCAAACAAGGCGCGCAGGTATAAGGAGATATTTGAGGAACTCAAGCAGAAGGAGACGAACCTCGCGGTATTGGATAGGCATGAGATGCTGGCGCTTAAGGATAATATCGCGAATCAGATAAGCAGCTTCCATGCGGATGAGGAAAGGATCCTCGCCCTTATACAGGAGCAGGAGTCCAGGGTGAGCGGCCATCGCGTTGACCTGAAAGGTATGGAAGAGGCGCTTATGCAGATAAAAAACCAGGTTATGAACCTGGACAACCTTATACTGGCCAATGAAGAGCGCATAGATTTCAATAAAGAGAAAACCAGGGAGATTCAGGAGAACCAGGAGCTCCTTAAGGGGCAGATAGAGCAGACCGAGAGAAGGATAATTCTTGATAAGGAGAAACTGGATAACCTTAAGGCCGAGCATGAAGGTATAAATAAGAATATGGAGGATAAGAAAGCGCTGCTTATGGGCGAGGAAGAGCGCCTTAACGCCCTGGGTTTATCTATAAAGAGCTCCCTTGATAATATAGCCAGGACCAAGAGGGGGATAATGGAGCTGGTTACGAATTTGAGCCATATCAAAAATGAGTTAGCCGACCTTACCAATAAACAACATATTTTTATGGCGCGCAAGAAAAGGCTTGAGATAGAGAAGGTAAAGGTAAGCGAAGAGAAGGCGCAGGTCAAAAGGAGCCTGGATGACCTTGCCTCTGAACTGGAAGGGCTTGAGAGTTCATTCCGGGATCTGGGGGTGAGGATAAATAACACTAAGGAAGAAAGAGAAAAAGAGAATCTTTCTTTAAGTCATATAAATTTCGGGATAGCGGAACTTGAAAAGGAGAAACATTCGCTGGAATCTCATAGGGAGTTCCTGGAGAAGCTTAAGACCAAATATGAGGGTATTAACGAGTCTATGAACGCGGTGGTGCATCTGGATAAGGCCCCCAGCAATGAGGTCACGGGGCTGGTCATAAAGATACATAATATTGAGCCTTCGGGAGTCAAGCTGACCGGGGAAGCAAAACCCATTGACCTGGACACCCAGAAGATAATGGATAAGATAAATAAGATAGAAGAGGAGCTGGCAGCGTTAGGAGATTCTAAAAAGTCCGCTGAGGCGCGCATAGAGGAATTTAGCAGGGCCATAGATGTGCTTTCCGAAGATTCGCGCAACCAGGAGATAGCACTTTCTAATAAAAGGACATCCCACGATACTATATTAGAACAGTTTAACAAGATAACCGAAGAAGAGGAGGTTATTGCCCTGGAGTCAACCGAGGTAGAGGGGGAACTTGCCAGCCTTGAAGAGAGGCTTGCAGGGATGCGGTCTCGGTTATCTGCTCTTGAGAAAGAACAGAAGGATAGCGAAGAGTTGATCGCATCAGAGCAGGGCAATATAGACCTGAAGAATAAGGAGAAGGAAGAGGTATTGGTTATGATCGCCCAGACCAAGACGGAGCTGGAGGGATTGGCCAGGCGCATAAAATCCGATGAGGATACGCTAAGGTTATTTGAAGATACCTACCAACAGGATAACGCTACTCTTGCTGACCTGAAATCAAGGATGCAGGATAATGACGGCAAGGTGAATAACCTCGCTTTAGACAGCAAGAATATGGAGGCGAAGATAGCCCAGGCGCACAGCGATATAGATGGGCTTAACCGCGAACTGAAGGAAACAGAAGAGAAATATAAGGGGATATCCGAGAGTGTCGGGGATGCTATACAGAAGGTAGAATCTGACAGGAAGGGGCTGGATACCTTAAAGAATAATTTGTATGAATTGCATATGCAGGCTAAAGATGTTGATTTTAAGATCTCCGGGATAAAAGAGAGGCTGTTGCAGGCATATAAGGTAGACATAGATACGTTAACTGTGGAAGGGGAAGCGGATAAGAGCATACTCTCTGAGGATATAGAAAAGCTCAAGGTAAAACTGGATAACTGCGGTACCGTGAACCTGGTGGCTATAGAGGAGTATGACGAATTAAAGAAACGCTATGATTTCCTTACCCAGCAGCAGGCAGACCTTGTTACGGCTAAGGATTCGGTGCATGAGGCGATATTGAAGATAAACCGCACTACCAAAAAGATGTTCCTGGAGACTTTTGAAAAGGTGCGCGAGGAGTTCCGCAGTTATTTCAAATTATTATTTAACGGCGGAGACGCCCAGATATTCCTTATTGACGAACAGGATCCGTTGGAGTCCGGTATTGAGATTATCTGCCGGCCTCCGGGCAAAAAGCTTCAGAACGTGCTTTTGCTCTCCGGAGGAGAAAAATCCATGTCGGCGATAGCGCTTATCTTCGCGATATTCAAGGTGAAGCCTTCTCCGTTCTGCGTGTTGGATGAGATAGACGCGGCGTTAGATGAGGCTAATGTGGACAGGTTCGGCAGGATGGTACAGGAGTTTATCCGGGATTCCCAATTCATAGTGATCACGCACAATAAGAAGACTATTGCCAATGCCGATGTTATGTATGGTATCACTATGCAGGAATCGGGAGTTTCTAAGATAGTATCGGTAAAATTTTCTGAAAACAGGGCGGTGAAAGATAAGGAACCGGTAGCGGCGTTAAGTTAGGAATTGTAGCAGCAGGTAGAGTTTTTGCCTTTTTGTTTCGCTTCATAGAGCGCCTTATCGGCATTAGCGACCATTTCTGAAGGCAGGCCGCCATCATTGGGGAATGAGCTTAAACCCATGCTCACCGTTAATTTGCTACCCGGGGCGTTTCCGGAAAAAGCATATTTTTCGATATCCATCCTGATACGTTCCGCTATCAGAAACGCTTCTTTTTTCTCGGTTTGAGGCAGTATAATAGCGAACTCCTCTCCGCCGTAGCGGCACACATAATCCATTTTACGTGACTGGTTTTTTATCAGGTTTGCCAGCGACCTTAATATGTTGTCTCCGGCCTGATGGCCGAGCGTATCGTTATAAGCCTTGAAATTATCTATATCCAGTATTATCAGGCTTATCGGTAACTTGGTGCTTTTGGCTTTTTCTATCTCCGACTGCAGGAGGTATTGGAAGTAGCCGTGATTCCATAATTCAGTAAGTGAATCGGAGTGCGCGCGCGTTACAGTTTTTTCATAAAGCTGGGAGTTCTCTATCGCCAGCCCCGCCTGGTTGGCGAGCATGGTTAGCATGCGGATATCATCCTTGCTTATAGGTTTTTTAGTGATGAAATTATCGGCCAGGACTATACCGTTCACCTTATCTTTTGCTTTTAACGGGACAACTATAACCTCGTCGGTTTTTAATAACTGTATTATGGGGTCCGTGCGGTAATCTTCTATGGTCTCGTTTGTCAGGTATAAGGGCATGGCGTCAAATACCGCGAGGGCAAGGATACCTCCGTTTTGTTCTTTCATCGGTATTTTTATCCGCCTTATCTGTTCGTTGAACGCGGATTCAAAGATATGCCCGGAGAACTTATAGGCGCCGATCAGGTCTTCCATATCCATCCGTTCCTGTTCCACGCGGGTCCAGATCCGGTTAGCTTCTTCTCCGCTTTCCGGGCCTATCCCCATTCTACCTTCAATAAGATTATCTTTCTCATTTACCAGGAAAAGGAGGGCGCGGTTAAAACCGAGGCCTATATGCGCGGTAACCCCGGTTAGGATGATATAAAGGATCTCATCCAGCTTAAGGGTGGTGCGCATGGCATTGGATACTTCGTGCAGGATCGCCAGCTCGCTTTTTGCGCGTTCAAGTTCCTGTTTTATCTTAGTTATTTCTTCCATAATGTTAAAAATCTAACATATTTTGCCCTTAATGTCAAGATGATAGAATCCGCGTTAGATTTCGGCCCAGGCGGCGTCTATTATGCCGGAAAGGAGGGGTTTTTTTGTTTGACAGGGGGATATAGTTAAGTTATAATTAATCTTCCATTTCCTAAAATAAACCGGAGGTTGGCCATGGTTCACGAAAAGAAAACAGCGTCTAAGGAAGTCGTTAAGGATATATCGGACCGCCAGAAAGCATTGGAGCTTGCGCTTAGCCAGATAGAGAAGCAGTTTGGCAAGGGTTCCATTATGAAGCTGGGGGGTGAAGCAAGGGTGCATGTGGAGGCTATCCCTACCGGGGCCTTAACACTTGATGTGGCTCTTGGGGTAGGGGGTTTGCCGCGCGGGAGGGTTGTAGAGATATTCGGCCCCGAGGCTTCCGGGAAAACAACCTTAACGTTAAGTATTATAAAGGAGATACAGAAAAAAGGCGGTGTTGCCGCTTTTATAGACGCGGAGCACGCTTTTGATTCAACATATGCCAAGATAATAGGCGTAAATTTAGATGACCTTTTAATATCCCAGCCGGATACCGGAGAGCAGGCGCTTGAGATCACGGAGACCCTTGTGCGCTCAAACGCGGTAGACATTGTGGTTATTGATTCAGTAGCAGCCCTTACCCCGCGCGCGGAGATAGAGGGAGAGATGGGGGATGCGCACGTGGGTTTGCAGGCGCGGCTGATGTCACAGGCATTACGGAAATTAACAGGCGCGATAAGCAAATCCCGCACCTGCGTTGTGTTTATCAACCAGATAAGGGAGAAGATAGGAGTGATGTTTGGTTCTCCCGAGACTACTCCCGGGGGCCGGGCGCTTAAATTTTACGCGTCGGTCAGGCTTGACCTAAGGAAGATTGCGACCTTAAAGGCAGCTGACAGCGTGGTAGGTAACAGGGTCAGGGCGCGGGTGGTGAAAAATAAGGTAGCGCCTCCATTCCGCGAGGCGGAATTTGAGATACTCCATAATGAGGGGATAGCCAAGACAGGAAGCATAGTGGACGCGGCGGTAAACCTTAACATCATAGAGAAATCCGGAGCGTGGTTTTCTTTTCAAAATGAGAAGATAGGCCAGGGAAGGGATTCGGCCATAAAACTATTGAAAGAGCAGCCTAAGGTCCAGGAAACTATAGAAAAGGAGATACGTAAAAAGATCTCCCTTGGTGATTAAAGAAACGAAAAGGGGTGGCAAGATGAAAAGAAAGGCAATATTTTTTGTCGCGGTATTGCTGGCAGGTTTTACGTTAGGGGTAATATTAACCGTAAAATTAAATATATTTTCTACGGCTGACACGCAGGAAGAAATTGGGGCGCCCGCGGGCAGCTTTATGATGGAAGATACGATAGTGAATGTGGCTAAGAGTGTGGGGCCATCCGTTGTATCCATAAGCACGGAGCATATGCAGAAGATGGGGGGAGGAATAAAGAGGTATTATTTCGGTTCCCCTTTTGGCGAAGGACAGGAGGGTTCCCCTTTTGGCGATAATGATCCCTTTCGCCAGTTTTTTAATGATTTCTTTGGAGAACTTCCCGAAAGGGAATTCAGGCAAAGAGGGCTGGGCTCGGGGGTGATTATTAACTCCGACGGGTATATATTAACGAATCAGCATGTTATTGATAACGCGGATAAGATAACCGTGACCCTCTCGGATGGAAGGAATTTTAAGGGTGTAGTAAAAGGGCAGGATCCGCGTTCTGATCTGGCAGTGATCCAGATAGACGCGCGCAACCTTCCTGCGGCAAAGCTTGGAGATTCAGACAGCTCGAAGATAGGGCAGTGGGTTGTGGCCATAGGTAATCCTTTTGCCTTTGCCATGCAAAACCCCGAGCCTACCGTGACCGTAGGAGTTATAAGCGCCCTGCATCGCTCTTTAGGTCGCGCTTTTGGGCGTGACAGAGATTATAATGACCTGATCCAGACTGATGCGGCCATAAACCCCGGTAATTCAGGCGGGCCGTTAGTTAACATCAGGGGTGAAGTGATAGGTATTAATGTAGCTATATTCAGCACGAGCGGCGGGCATCAGGGTATAGGTTTCGCCATACCTGTAAGTAATGCCAAGAAGGTGATCTCTAAATTAATAGAGGGTAAAAAAGTGACATATGGATGGTTCGGAGTGACCGTGCAGGAGCTTGATGAGGGGTTGGCGGAGTATTTCGGCCTTCCCGATAAGAACGGAGTGCTGGTAGTGAGTGTCCTGGAAGATGGCCCTGCCAAGAAAGCGGGGATAAAGGATAGCGATATAATCAGGAGCTTCGATAATAAGCCTATTAACAGCGTGCGCGAATTACTGAATGCGGTAGGGCAGGCAGAGGTAGGCCGTAAGGTAAAAGTAGTAGTCGTGCGCGACAAGAAGCAGCTTACTTTACAGGTTGAAATAGGCGAGAGGCCGGATAATCTGGATGGGGTTTCAATTGTTGAACAGGAAAGTGAAACCCCGGAAAGTAAATGGCGCGGATTAAGTGTTGAGGAATTGACACCTGAAATTGCCGGCCGCCTCGGGGTCCAGGAGAAAACCGGTGTAGTGGTTATGGATGTCGAACCGGGTTCCCCGTCGGATGAAGCCGGAGTCGTTCCCGGTGACGTAATAGTCCAGATTAACAAAGAACCTGTTAATAATAAATCAGATTACCGGAAGGTAACCTCAGTGTTAAAGTCGGACGCGCTGGTAAAATTATCGCGGGGTTATGTTCTGATAAAAACAAAGGTAGAGAAATAATCGGGACAAGGGCTGATATATTACAAAAGGCGAGGAATTACGTTTTTTTGCTCCTTAAGTTCAGGCTACGCAGCGAAAAAGAGGTCCGCGATCGCCTGAAGAAGAAAAAGTTTGACGCGGAGACGATAGAAGATACCGTATCCTTCTTAAAAGAAAAGGCGTTTATTGACGACGAGCAGTTTGCCAGGGCATGGATACGTTCACGCGTAAAGAAGCCCCTGGGTATAAGAAGGTTAAAGGTAGAATTAAGACTGAAAGGCATTGATAAGGCGATAATAGATGCCGGTATCAATGAGTTAAAGAGCGATTACTCTGAAGAGGATGTTGTAAAGAGTATCGCCAAAAACAGGCTTAGCAGGTTAAAAGGGATAGATCAGCAAAAAGCAAAGAAGCGTGTTTACGCGTACCTTCTGCGCCGCGGTTTTTCCCCAGAATCAATTATAGAAGTATTAAATAAATAGGGACACCCCTTCTGCCAAAGCTAAGGGTGTCCCCCCAAAGATTTAATAAGGGACACCCTACCGATTGGCTGGCTGGGTGTCCCTCGATTGGCAAGAAGGGTGTCCCTTGAAGGCGGAGAGGTTAAGAGAGAAGTTTTTAGAGTATTTTAAGGCGAAGAAACATAAGGTCGTTGAGAGCGATCTTCTCGCGCCTAAAGATGACCCTACGGTTTTATTTACCCCTGCCGGGATGAACCAGTTTAAAAGGCAGTTCCTCGGATATCTTACGGGTTACAGCCGCGCCGCGAGCTGCCAGCGCTGTTTGCGTACCGATGACCTGGATAAAGTAGGTAAGACTATCGGGCACCACACTTTCTTTGAGATGTTGGGGAATTTTTCGTTTGGGGATTACTTTAAAGAAGAAGCCATAGCTTACGCATGGGAGTTCCTTACTAAAGAGCTCAAGATACCTAAGGAGCGTTTATGGGTTTCGGTT
>JBAZEH010000027.1:0-19954 GCA_041653955.1 Candidatus Omnitrophota bacterium
CCGTTCGTTATCCACAAAAATCACATCTTCCTTGCCTGCAAGCATCCTCTTCAGCGGCTCTATTGGGCACATCGGATACTGGACACAGACAAGCTGTATACCCTTTCTGTCCAGGGTATCTTTTATTTGCTGATAATTTCTTTTGGTCATAGTTTTATAATACTGATTCTCCAGTTTATCCGCCGCCCCAGAATACCGTTCTGCTAATTCCGGCTCACCTAATTTTTCATAACAATAGGCCAAACCTCTATATGCCCTAGAAGTCCTGGGATTAATTTCTATTGATTTTTTAAAAACGTCTATAGCTTTTGCATATTCTTTTTTATTATATTGATAGATTGAGCCTACCTCAAAATATGCCTCTGCGTTGTTTTGGTCGATTTCTATGCTTTTCATAAACATATCTATGGATTTATCAAAATCTTCCGCATGTTTGTAACACCACCCTAACACGAAATAGGCATAGGGATTTCTTGGATTAATCTCTAGGGCTATCCTGCATTTTTCCCGCGACTCAATAAACCTTTTCTTGCTTCTGTAAAACCACGCGAGACGAACATATGCATTATCGTTACGGTCATCCATCTCTATAGCCTTCAGATACATCTCTTCCGCCCGGCTGTTATCTCCCTTGGTCTCATAAATTCCCGCGATATTCAAATAGACCTTATCAGGATTTAAGGATAATTCCGCGGCTTTATGCACCATTACAGTTCTCTTCTTTTTATCTTCCAAATTATGCCATAAGATTCTTGCCAATCTATACGTCTTAAGCGGAATTTTTTCCGAAACCGGTATATTGCCGTAAGGCAAAAGTTTTTTATCGTCATTAAATCCTGTCATCACGATTACCATATTCGGGCTATACCGATCCGTATCCTCGTCTAATCTTGCGGTTATAAACTCGGATGTAGTTCCCACATTAGCCCTGTCTATCACGGAAAACTTTATTCCCGGCACCCTGGCGTTTAATATCTCTTCAAGCAGATGCGGATACTGGCCTGCTGTCATAGAATCGCCCATGCAAAGGATGCGGCAATCGCCCCGCCGCATTATAGAAACCGTGTTTCTGCGCTCCTGCAGATATGTGAATGCGGCCCCTCCTATGCGCAGCATTATTTCAAACAATACCATAGAAAAGAATACCCCCAACACTGCCATAATCGCCTTTTGTTTAAACGGGCTTTTTTTCATCCGTTTTTTCTCCCTTTGGCTGGGCTTGGCATCAGGATGAATAGGAAGACAACAAATAATGCCATAAAAGACAGCGCGATGCATACATAGAATACTTTTGGAAAATAGGTAAACCTTACCTTATTTACTCCGGGTTTTAGAAACACGCCTCGGAAACACAGGTCCGCGGGAACGATCATTTCTTTTTTCCCATTGACCGTTACCGTCCAATCAGGATGATATGTATCGGTCAATATCAGTAAGCCTGGCGCTTCGGCCTCTGTTTCTATGAGAATCGAGTGAGGCGTATACTCTTTTATTTCGACATTGGATGAAGAAGAGGCAAGATGATTACCAGCAACAGAAAGGCAGGTGCCGGTATCTTCGACTACAGCCCTGGAAGCAAGAAAAGACGCGTTAGACAACATCCATGCCAAAGCGCTCTCCGGATCCCGGGCTATAGACCAATTATAGACCAGGAAAGCCCTCGGCATAACAGATAAATTGCGGTAATTCTTGAAATCCCCGTCATAAACCAGCCGCGTATATGGTATATCTTCATAGTCAGGAGAAAGATAATTACTGACGCCTGCCAGGCTGTAAAAAAGATGGCGTTCCCGCAGGTGTTCGGATATGCCCTTGCCGGTATAAGGGTCTATTATGCCCGTAAACCAAAGGCTCTTGTATTTTCCTTGCGGCCTTGCCGAAAGGCAATAATCCTGGAATAGCTGAAATCTCCTGATGGAAATAGGCACTATTGACCTTACATCCTGCAACTCGCCAACAACTGCCAGGTTAGGATAGGCCAAGCCTTTGATCGCCATTATGCGCGACAGGCTCCCTGCCTTATGACCCGTATCAGCACACATAAATAAATCCTTGCCCCGTCTGGGGAGATACCCGCTGCCTATCGCGCCCACGATAAGCATGCCCATGAAAAACGATCCTACTAAGAATCTGCCCTTCCGTTCAAATAACCCGTTGTCATAGGGCATGGCGCACAGGATTACCGCCGATAACGCGGATAAATGCACCACAAACCGTAGCGATCTCCCCAATTCTCCGTATCCGAGCGTTACGTGAAAAGACATCTCGATCGCGATTACGGCCAGGGCTAACAACGCTGCCCCCGGCCTATTGGCATCCTTCTTCCGCAATACCGCGGAGAGCGCAAAAACCACGGCCAATCCCACAAATAAAGACTCCAGCATGCCCTGCCACATTGAAAATAAAACCAACTTGTCTTTGATCACAAAGATATTCTTGGTGTGGTATTCAACACCAGGAAAGCTGATATGTTGAAGTTGCCCCTGAAAATTAACGACGCATACAACCACTGCCAATGAAAGCGCTACAAATAAGATGCCGAAACCAAAACGCTTGGCGCACTTTAATAAAATAACCATTCCTGCCGCCACAAACAGAGCCCTGATGACAGCCAGGGCCGAGAAACAGCAGGCCTGTTCGCATGCTACAGGCTTAGCTACTATAAGCAGTAACAAGGGGTTGATGAGGACCCCCAGCGATATAGCCAAAAAACCGCTTAGGAGCAATAAGTACCATCCGCGCAAACCTCTATCCCGCGCAGATGCCTTAACCTTATGAGATGTTAATATAGCTCCCTCAAAACCTAATGCGGCGCATATAGCTAAAGACAGGTTCCACGCAGGCCCTGCCCAACGCGGGGTCCAGACTTGATCAAAAAGCGGCAATCTGCCTATCCAGCTGACAAGAGGAAAACCTGTGTTCTTCAATAAGATAACTGCGGAGAAGAACAAAAAGAACAGATAATCTTTCCTGCGTTCCCATTTCTTTCCGAAGCTGGTAAGAATGATAAAAACCCCGGAAACCCCGATATACCCTCCCAAAGAATCCCATCCTGCGTTCGTAGTAAAACTGGTCACTACCGAACGCCACCTTAACATCTCAGGGAGAAACGCAGCTACATAATTTACTGCCGGCGTAGGAGTCTCTATACCCATGCTGCCCCCTGGAGTATGAAGCGTATAATATTCCCTGATATTCATTAAAAATGGCACGAAGAACGGAGAAGATATTAAAAGCGCCACCGCTAATGAAACGGCGAAAAGTATACTCTTGTTTACGGAAACGGCCATCCTTTCTTTACCTGTGACTATCTTAAAAGAAAAAAAGGCTACGGATAACACGATCCCGTAAAAAGATACTTCCGGCTGCCCCCCGAGCATCATAAAAGATGCCGCAAGGCTGTTCAGGGCCGCCGAACGGATCCCCCGGTAACGGTTTATAAGCTCCGGGCCCAAGAGAACATATGGCATCATCATCGCTATATTGCTCATCTCGGTAAGTGGCAGGAATACTGTCATCGCCCCCGAGAAAACATATATTATCCCACCGTATAAGGAAGTATAAAACCCTGTCCCAAGCAATTTTAAAAACATGAACACGCCGGCTGCGGCAATAAACAGGCGCCCGAGCATAAAGAAATCCCTCCACGACCAGGGCGAAATATCCTGTATTAACTGATACGGGAATAAAGATCTATTGCTGAATTGGTCTATGATAACGGTACCGCAGCCGATAAAGGGATTCCACAAAGGGAAAACTCCTTTTCTGATCTGCCTTCCAATAAACAGGTCCATCGGGTCCTCGGAAGCCGCCGGATGCGCAATATCTACATTCATAGTATTAGGATATTCTCTGGGCATAACATAGCTCTCTGCCGGAGGAGAATCATTAAACCAGGGGAAACGCGCAGACGCCGATATGGTCTTTCCGAAGAATACAACCGGAGAATACACCGCACAGATCAGGACAAAATAAATGACCCCAGCCTTGAAATAATCTGTCTTCAAGAAACCGGACATAGTAATTACTGGCCCTCCTTGCGCTCTAAGCGGTAAATGGCGTAATCCTTACCGCTTTCTACCAGCGGAAAATATCCGGCCAACCTATCCTTATTCCAACCGAACATAGATACAGACAAAAAGAACTCCGGAAAAGGAGCATTAAGCTTATCGGTCCTTAAGAAGAAATTATATTTGCCTTCCAGGAGGTCATTAAATTGCTCTTCATATCCGCAAAAAGCAGCGGGGGCTTTAGTATAATATTCGACTAACGACGGAATGGCATTGGTGCAAAAAACCCTTCCCCTATATTTATCCAATGCCTCTATGCCCGGGAAGCGTTCCGGGGGGACGAAATTAATAATGCGGGACACGGCAATAAAACAAATAACGGCCGCTAAACACAAGGCCTTTACCGGTATACGCGCCACATTTTTCCATAAGCCGATCAATACGCAACTCCACAGCAGGCCGGAAAAAGGAGAAAAAAGCAGCATTGTCGATCCGTGAAGGTGCGCGGATGTATGTTGCGGGAACAGCAAAAACCAGGATACGCCCATAAAAAAGAAAACCAGGATCAAGGGGTATACCTTTAATATCTCTCTTTTTGGCAATAACCAATTGCGGGAACGCGGGACAAAAAGCGCAATTATAAATAAGCTCCAGCCATATCCGTAGAGGCCCTCCAGTTTTAAATAGAGGCTTTGCAGAAAATGCCTCGGGATCACGGCCTCTGTATCCCACATTATAACAGGGGCATACCGGTACATCTCCATAATGGGTGTCTTTATCCCGACGCTGCGATGGAGCAGGATCTCTATCAGGTCCCTGGACCAGATATGATAACCCACCGCCCAGATTACCAATAGATTACGCAAACAGAAAGCAGCTAAAGGGGCAATAAGGAAAATGGCTACCTTTCGTGCAGAGATACGTTCGATCCTGAAAATAGCCAATCCTAATACAAAGATCGCTATCTGAGGCACCAGTTCGTAATTGCTGAAAGCTACCAAAAAGAAAGCCACCCAGGCAACCCGAAAAGATAACAATGATCTCTTTCGTATATGCCGCATAAGAGAATAAAAGGCCAGGTAAACGAGCATCCACTGGTAACTGGAGAAAAGATTATCCCCCCAGGATAAAATGAACGGGTTACTGCCATTAATGATCAGGGCCCCGAGCGCGACGGTTTGTCCCGCAAGTAACCGCAGCGCCGCATAAAAAAAAGCTAAACCCAACAGGGTCCATGCTATGCAGACCAACCGCTGCCTTTCAATGCGCTCTAAGCCGAGTTTCTGGTAGAACCCGTTGATCATTTCGGAAAGAGGGCCGTTATGTGTATAGTAAAAAGGATGGTATTCTTCCGGCCCTACCGCATAATCGGCGGTAAAACGTAACTTCCAAAACCCCAATTCCTTGAAATTAGACCCAGGGATCAATTGATTGGCATCCAAAAAAGAATCCCCGGAATAAAGTACCCGGAATCCGGGATTATACCGCCAAGAACAAAGCAGAATTATCCCTATTATAAGAATAGTTGCCCCTGCTAATACATCAATCCTCTTAGACATTTTTAAGCTACCTAGGCTCAATGGCCTGCTCTATTCTCTTGTCTTGTCCGCCTATCGCATGATACGCATTATCCAGGCTAGAGAAGACTTCGTCTGTTTTGAGTCCGGCTTTGATGGCCTTCTGCAAGCACTCTATTTTTCTGTTAAAATCGCCTACCGTACCGTATGTTTCGGCAAGGTTACGGTAGGCATGGGCGGCATTAGGGTTAAACTCTACGGCCTTTCTGAAAGAATCTATTGCCTTGTCGTAATCGCCTATCGCGTTATATGCATTGCCCATACTGAAAAATACATCGTCTGTTTTAAGGCCGGCCCTAATCGTCTTCTGCAGGCACTCCATCTGGCTCTTAAAATCGCCTATGGCGCCGTATGCTTCGGCAAGGTTGCGGTAGGCATAGGCGGCATTAGGGTCAAACTCTACGGCCTTTCTGAAAGAATCTATTGCCTTGCCGTAGTCACCTGTTCTGTGATACGCGCTGCCTAAACCCATATAAGCTCCGGCAGAATCTGGCCGAAGCCGGATAGCCCCGTTAAAGTATTCTTTCGCCTTTCCATAATCCCCCTGCTCGGCGTACATATACCCCAGGCTAAGGTACGCGTCCGCAAAGTTAGGCCTAGCCTGGATAACCTTACGGTAATATCCTGCCGCTTCATCGTATCTGCTGTTCTTGCGGTATATGTCGGCTAAACGCAAAAGGGCAGTAACAAAATCGGGGTTATTCCGGAGCGCCTTCTTAAAGGTATATATTGCATTCTCGTAGTCCCCTGAAATAGCATATAGATCACCCAGGCTTATATAAATATCCGTGTCGTACGGATAAAGCTTCGTAACCTTCTCGTAACACTCTATTGCTTTCTTATATTTGCCTTCGGTATAATAGTTGTCAGCCAGAACTGAGTACTCCTTAGTAGGAAGAGGAAAATGGACATAAGAGCGGTTTCTCTTATCAAATAATTCCTTCCTGCACTCTCCTATATAAGTTACCATGTCATTGTTTCCCTTAAGCGCGTAATACCCCTCCATATCGACTAAATCTCCCAGAAACTCCTCTTCCTCCATTCCGGTCATTTTAAAGGCCGATACTTCTGTTGTTCTTGAAGCCTCAAAAAAACCTTCTTTCTTGAGTTTCTCTGCGTTATCTTTGTTATTTTTAAGGTTAAGCGCGGTAACAAAGCAATAAGCTATGCTCAAATAGATGGTAAGCAGGGAAAAGAATCGCAGATATCTGGATGCTGCTTTATGGTCGCTACGCCAAAACGAGGATATATGCGGCTGCCCAAACTTCTCTGCCACCCAATATGCCGCAGCCAAGATGACCGCCACCAAGGGAAGGCACGCCTTCAGTTTCAAAACTATGTTGTTGGCATTGAGTAACGGATACAGCGCGTATCTCAAAGAACCTATCCTTGCCGCGATACCTGGCGCGCCGGTAATATAACTCCAGTCTAAACCAGCCATGTGCTCGGAAACGATCAACAAGTTCCACAGAATAAAGAAAACGGATGCCGCAAGGATAGCTCTCTTCACATATTTCATCTGGTGCCCGTAAGCGCGCGCATATAATACCACTAAGACAGGGACTTCAGATATAAACACCCTCATGCTTAATCCTGACCCTGCCGGGCTGAATATCCTGCCCACAAGAAATAGCTTCAGTATCACGTATGACGACAATATCAACAAAAACAGGTCCTGCGCCCCCCTATCCTTATCGGGAGATCTCATATTTTTCAATACCCCGAAAACAACAAGCGCGAATCCTAACAAGCATATGTAAAAAACCGGCGAGGTATAGATTATGCCGCGATAGGGGTTGAAAAGCCCGTTAAAGCAATAACCGGGATGGAACCGCGCTGAAACGAAATAAATCACTTCTTCCAAATGCACCGTTCCATATTTAAGATAAGCGTTGACTCCCCTCATGAATAAGATCGGTAGGAAACCAATGAGGAAATATGCCGCGCCCTTCCAGCTTGTTCTTTTTGACAAAAAGAGAGCGATGAAAAACGGGACAATAAAGAACAACTGGAACCATAGCTCTGATTTAAGAGTTACACAAAAAGAAAAGAATGCCCCGTACAGAAACCAGTGGATCTTCTTAAAGTTTACGGTGCAGGAACAAAACCAGACCGATAATATAGCGAATAAACAAGCAAGTATATTGGCATTCCCCCCCTCAAATAATACGTAGTAGAATAACGGTGTGCCAAGGAATATCGCCGTGAGCGAATATGCGGCTGCCCTGGCTGGAGAAAACATCTTCACGAACAAATAGATAAATAATCCTGCCAGAAAAGCAAATGTTACCGTGCTCAACGACATTACGCACTTGGCAATATTCTCAAAACCATACCCGGTTATGCCTGTCAGCTTAAGCTTGTCGGCCAGAAAGTAAATTAATTTTGCATAAACATAAAAAGGCGCCCACAAAACTACCCCTCCGTGATTATGAAAGTCGGGCAGATTGTAGGTTTTTGAAACCGTGAATCTGTCGAATTGCGGATATCTTGAATCCAAATGGTTAACGGCGTTTAAATCTCCGTCATCTACTATGCTTGCGGTATAGGCATAATATACAGGCTGGTCAGGGCCGCGGAAATTTATGTTATAAACTACAAACATATAAATAAATATGGACGAAATAACGAGATAGCCGATATATTTCTTACTCATTCAAAGTCTCCTTTTATATGCCAGCCGCTTCTACCGCATTTATTGGCTCAGAGCGAAATCCGCTATCTGAGAAGCCGAAGACTGGATACCGAATCTATTTACCGTAGCGAACCCTCCCTCGATTAACCCGTCTCTATATGCTTGTTCTTGCAAAAGTAAGATTATTTTCTCTGCTAAACCTCTTATGTCCCCCGGGCTAAACCATAAAACATCCCTTCCGCCGGAGGCTATTTCCTTAATCCCGTCAAGCTCGGAAGATATAACTGCGGTCCCGGATGCCCAGTATTCGAATATCTTCAAAGTGGTTATGATCCTATTCGGCAAAGAATCTTTACGCGGCACTATGCCAATAACGGCTTTCTTAAGGAAACCTACTGCGTCCTCGCGGGGTAAATAATCCGTGAATATGCATTTATCTAAGACTCCGGCTTCAATGGCCAACTTTCTTATATTTAATAGCTGCCTGCCTCCTCCCACAAAATAAAATCTCGCCTGGGGAACCATGTTGGCAACGATAGGTATCGCCCGGACAAGGGTGTCTACGCCATGCTGGTAGTCAATGGCCCCTAAGTGTATTATCCCGTATTCTGCCCCCTTTTCTTTGCCCCGGGGCACCCTTTCCTTGTCCACGCCGTCATATACCACTTTAATCTTATCTGCGGATATACCCCTGGATACCAATAGCTCTTTCATGGCTTTGGTGGCGACTGTCATATAATCCGCTGAATTAATAATAAAATATTCGTATCTTAGCAGGAAAGGCGTCAGGATCTTCTCGAATACATTCCTTTCGCCTATCAAAAGGTATTCGGCGTGTATGTCTGTAATATCCAGCACGATCTTGAATCCATAAATTCTCTTTAAAAAGGGCAGGGTGGCGGCAGCTATCGTATTGTGGATAAAGAAGGTATCGGCAGCCCCGGCGAATCTTACGAACTTTCTCAGCAACCTAAGATTAAACTTCAAACTGCTCAGTATCTGGGAGCGCTGCTTTCTGGGGGCATGAAGCCAATGCACCTTAATCCCGTCTAAATCAGCAACTTTATCTGCGGGGGCTATGATCACCACGTTGTGCCCCCTGGCCTTCATCTCAGAGGCGACTTTTAGCGTCCTCATCCCCCCGCCTCCCATTATAGGGTATACCAGGTCGTGGGTAGATACGATTATATTTTTATATTTACTGCTGTCTTTTTTCATCGACCAATAAAGAAATAAGCTGCTTTGAGATAAACCATGGGCCCAGGCCTTTAAGCGTACGTAAAAATACCCGGTAATGCCTTAAATACCATGAAGGAGAAAATAATCTCCTTAAAAACCAGTTGGTTAAAAAGTCGCTCCTTATTTTTCCGGCCTGCCTGCCATTCAAGGAACCAGAATATACTGACGCGGAGGCTTTCCCGTCGTATTCCCGAAACCCCGGATCCTCCAGGTGCTCCTTTTCTTTCAGCATATCAAAAAAGGCTGTCCCGGGGAACGGGGTCGCAATGCTGACCTGTATGGAGTCAACATCAAGCCCCTCGGCAAAATCTATGGTCCTTTTAAAGTCATCCCCCGTTTCACCTAAGAGCCCGACAATAAAAGCCGCCTGGGTCTTTATACCGCTCACCCTGCAAAATCCTACTATCTCTTTAATCTTCTTTGGGTTTACCGGCTTGCCTATATTCTTTAAAATCCTGTCGCTTGCGCTTTCTATGCCGAATTTTATCCCGATACATCCGCTATCAGCCATATTTCCTATTAACTCTTCTGTCAAATTTACTGTATCCCCCATACAGCTCCATCTTATCCCAAGCTTCCTTTTTGATATCTCAGAGCACAAAGAAACTATGCGCTCTTTATCTGCGGTAAAATTATCGTCATCAAAATAGACCTCTCTTGCCTTATATTTAACTGCGACTTCCTCCATCTCATCTACGACCCTCTGCGGAGAAAAGCTTCTGTATCTACCGTTACCGTAAAACACCTGGTTCCAAAGGCAAAAATAACAACGGTAAGGGCAGCCGCGCGAGCTTTGCATCTGGACCGCGGGGCGTAGCTGCGAAAAACCGTCCCAATATAAAGACGGATCAGGACTGTCGTTAGCCGGAAAAATATCACGCAGAGGAAAAGGCAGCCTGTCCAGCGGATCGGCAAGAGAAGGCTCTCCTGTATCAAAAACCCCCGAATCTTTTCTAAAAACAATGCCTGCGGGAAACCCCTCCCGATCTCCCCTGAGATGCTCAGCTAGTCCAAGCAGGCTATGCTCAAACTCTCCCTTTAAAACATAATCTATAGCCCCCCTTTCCGTAATGATATTACGGGCAAAAGTAGTAGCATGCGTTCCGCCTGCCGCGATAACTGCCCGGCAGCCATTCTTTATCTTAGCTGCCAGCCCAAAGTCATAGTCAGCAGTAAGACTAACGATCTCATAAAAGATTATATCCGGATTTATAACCGCTATCTTATTTAATAAGTTATCTACGTCAATATCCAAGGCAACGGCATCTATGGCATATACGTCGAAGCCATGCTCCTTAAGCAAAGATGCACTATATGCCAAAAAAAACGGGAAAGGAAGATAATGCGGCATCATCCCTTTTATCTTAACTCCGGAATGGGGCCAACGGGAACCCGAACGGATATAATACCTCTCGCATATCTTATTTAACCCATCTTTATAAGAGGGGTTCAACAAAAGGACTTTCATATATCTTTCCCTGGTAATATCCGGGTAATGTCGCTCGCCATCTGGCTTATTTCCGAAAGATTAAATGCCTTTGACCTGCCGCTACCGCGCACTTTAAGCGCAACAGGCAATTCTATTACACGTAAGCCTCTGCGTGCGGCCTTTATAAGGCTCTCGGATAAAATAAGGAACCCGTTTGCCTTCAAGGATAACGGCCGTAGCGCGACAGCCGGAAAGATTGCCAAACCATTGTAATATTTCAGGTTTAAACGAAAAAATCCATTCAGAAACCATGTATAGATCCTGGAGATAACCCTCCTGGCAAGAGAGCGGGGGTCCTGCCCCCTATGGTGACAGGCCACTATAGCGCTTTCGGAGAGATGCGGCAGGCATACTTTAAACTCTGCAGCTGAATTCTCATGGTCCGCAGGAAACCAGGTATAGAATCTGCCTACAGCAACCGCAAGGGCATCCCTGTATGATGCCCCGATACCAAGATTCTTATTATGGCTGATAACCCTGACTTGCGCGTAACGCTCTGCCAATTCAAAGGCAATGCGCCCCGTCGCATCTTTGCTGCCGTCATCCACTATAATTATTTCCAGGCCTCCCGCAACAGAAGACAAGGTCGATAAAAGATCTTCTACGGCTGCCCTAAGCCCTCCTTCCTCATTAAAAGCCGGCACGCATATAGACAAAAAAACCTTATTTTTCATATAAAATTGACGTGGGCGGGAGGGTTCTTAAGCTCCCATAAATACTGGTTAATCTCATCTAACCTGCAGTTTAGCCTGCAGCTCTTTATATCCCATTTTGCGCCAAAGAGACGCATAACTTTTTTCCTGCGCCTCCCTTCCCAAATGCCATGGAAGCTATCAACCAGTATATTCCCTAATATAAAACGCTTATCCCCAAGAAAACGGCTGCAGGGATATATATCGCCCTCTGCCGATATATACGTAACAAACGGCAACCCCAGGCATCTCTTATAAGGCTTCTGGCGGTCCGACCTCTCCATAGCGCGGCGGCGGAATATTATCTGAAAATCTCTTTTTGAATATTTAGAAAGCTTCTCTTCCAGCGATAATAATTCCCTATCCTCAAATCCGCGACATCCTTTATGGCCGCTCATGGGGTGGCGCGAATAAGGCTTCACTATCATATAATCCACCCCCATATCCCTCAACAGGCGGGCCGAAGATACGGCATCATTGTAGTTTTGCGGTATCAAGAGGAACTGTGCCCCTATGGAACAACCATACCTGCGCCTGTCCCTGATATTTATAGCCTGCTCTAAATTATTTATGACAATACGAAAATCGCTCTTATTTGCTTTGTGGATAAGGGAATATGTTTTGGCGTTCCCGGCATCCAGGCTCACGCGCAGCCAACTGAGATGCCCAAGCGTTTTTACGGCCGTCTCCCTATGAAACATCACGCCATTAGTCGTAACAGCCGTATCCAATCCTGATTTTTTTGTAAAAACTATTATATCCGCGGCCCCGTCATGTAAAAACGGTTCTCCTTCTCCGGCGTACATAACGCTTTTTACCCCTTTTGCTGCCGCATCCCTGATAAATTTCTTCAGTTCTTTCTGCTCTAAGCCCTTGGGACTGTATCTTAAATAATCAAAGGCACAGAATACGCAGCGGTGGTTGCAGCCCGAAAACAGGCCGATCTCCATATAAACAGGATAAATATTCTCCCCCTTAAGCCAATCGTGCACCCTGGGGATATGATAAATAAGCTTGTGGCTGTCTATCCTGAATTTATCCTGCTGCGTCAACGCGCTACCCCCTTATATCCTTGGCCTCTACAGACGTATGCCCATAGACCTGAAATCTGTTAGTTTTTACCTTTATATCGCAAGGGTTACAGTCACCGAACTGATCGCAGGCCATAAACTTGTCCTCTATCCCAAACCTCGGATCCAACAAATTGCCTATAGGAGGAAAATGTTTATAAAGGTCGTGGTGGCATCGATATATACTCCCATCCGGCCCGATGATAAGCTCTGAGGTACGGCAAAGGCAACTCTTCCTGCTCTTAGCCCCTACTGCTTCGGGATAAAGATAAGTCCCGTGCATTCTTCCCCCGAACTCTCCCAGGAACTCTTTTGTCCTGAAATCTATCCCCAGGCTATCACACCTCTTCTTGGCGGCAAAGACCTTACCTTCAAACAAAGGATGCAGGATACCAAAGATACCTATAGAAAACCCGGCCTGCTTGATCTTCAATACCTTCTTCACAAGGATATCCAGATCCATATGGTCAGGATGATAGCTTACTCTTATATTGGGATACAAAGCGCCTCTATTTAAACGGGAGGCCTCGATATTATCAATAAATTCATCGGCGTCAAAGAAAAGATTGGTCAAAATATCCATAGACAGCTCTTTTTTGATCCCTTTGATTATCCGGATAAAGTCCGGATGCAATCCCGGCTCTCCGCCCTGTATAGTTACCGGCAGGTCTTCAGGGCAAACAAGGCGGTTCAAACCCTGCACCATCCTTTCTCCCGGCATAACCGCTGCCTCTCGCCTGGGCCCTCCTCCAAAAGAATTTATGCAATAGCCGCACTCCAGGTTACAGTCCAGCGTAAGGAAACAGGCTATATAATTATACCTTTCTGGAAGACGTATTTCTGGTAAATTCATACTCGACTTTCTCTTTAACCCTCTCCGGGAAAATATACTCCATACACTGCCTTTTCTTTTCGCAATACGGCCGAAGACAAGGCGTGCATTTATACGGCGCCTCCGGCAATAAAAACGACCCCCGATTATAAAAATATATCTCCCTGTGAGATGTAGGTCCGAATAATGCGATCACCTTCTTTTTCAAGGCCAGCGCCAGGTGCAGCCCCAGAGTGTCCGCCGTTATTATCATCCTGCATGAATCTATCCAATCCATATATTCCCGGATATCGCCCAAACCCTCCTGCCAAGATATAGCGTACCTGTCTTTTAAAAGGCTCTCAAGCCCTTCCCAACAATATCTGGGCCAGGCCTTATTACTCCATTTGTATCCGGTACTCCAATTAAAACCTATATCATATTTAACCTTGGAGTTTGGCCTATAACCGAGAAGATACTCCTCGTAATTCCATTTCTTATCCAGGGCCTCCGCCAGGATCTCCTGCCAACAGTTCTTATTTTCTCTTTTCTTTTTTATATCCTGCGCCAACTCAAGCAATCTCTTGCTGCCTAAGGCATATTTATGAAGATTGCCGGACCCGTTAAGGTAAAAACCGAAATATTCATTAAAAACCAGGGAACCGGAAAATTCACAAATCTCGGGGATTTTCTCTAAATTAACTACGGTATCAAACCTGTCTTTTTTAAGCTCGGAGAGGATATCGGGATCGTAAGCCAATATTCTGTTTATATGCTTATTGCCCTCCAGCAGGGGAAATGCCTGCCTGTCTGCTAACCAGGAGACATGGTATCCTTTAAAAAAATGCAAAATAACCGTACTCCTTAAGACATCTCCCAGGCTGGTTGTAAGGCTCAACGCGCTATCCAATGTCTCTGAATACCCCAGCTTGACAATCAATACCTTCTTATCCGCTTTTATTCTCATGCCTGAACCACTCCTGCCTCAAGCTCCTGATGAAGATGCGTAACGACTCTAAAAACGTAGTGCGTGTAACATATATCTTGTTCCTAATCACATGCATCTTCAGCAAATAATAGGCCAGGGTAAAAAACCGGCTGTGCCGAAAGAATATCAGGCGGCGCACTATAAGATTACGCAGCCGCGGCAAAACCACCGCTACAGATCCTAATACCGAAAGGTTCATTTGAATGTTCTTCTCCTTTTCGCTGAAACAGCTCAAGGGAGATTTATACATATAAGAAGTATGCATATTTTTATAATCGGGGTTGTAAAACCCCATGTTGATGACCTGTTGTCCCAGCCTGGTCTTTGGATAAGGATGAAAGATCAGGAATTCT
The DNA here is from genome assembly GCA_041653955.1 of Candidatus Omnitrophota bacterium. Lineage (GTDB taxonomy): Bacteria > Omnitrophota > Gorgyraeia > Gygaellales > Profunditerraquicolaceae > UBA1562. The sequence continues at coordinate 14,865 of JBAZEH010000027.1, forward strand.
ACCCACGACACCTGCGATTTTATCGCCAGGTCTATGGATTCTATATCATTATCGGTATTAGTCCCGGGCAATCCGATTATGCAATTAGTGAAAGTATGGATACCGTATTTCTTGCATAGAAGGTGGGCGGATATGATCTGTTCGTCTGACATGCCGCGTTTAAGTATATTGTTCCTTATATCGGCGTTACCCGACTCAATAGACATGCTGATCGTACGGCATCCGGCATATTTCAATAATTTGGCCATATCCTCTGTAAGGAGGTCCGCGCGGGTTAAAATGAAAAACGGCAGATTTATATGCTGCCTGTATTTCCGGGAAAACTCCTCCAGCCATTCATCTGCCCTATAACTAAAAATATCGTCGTAGAACTTAACGTTGCTTAAGGGCCACCTCTCCCTGACCCGTTTTATGCCTTCTATCACATAATCCACGCTATGGCGGCGCACCAGCCTGCCCTTCCCCTTGTAAATATCATTCCAGGCGGCATTAAAACAATAGGCACAGCCATAAGAGCATCCCCGCGAAACAATGAAATTCTTAAGCGGGTAGTTGCCCAGGGGAGTATTATCATATATTAAGGCGTAATCCGGGAAAGGCAGCGCGTCAAGGTCTTCCACTAAATTGCGGACTGAGAAATTACTTTCATTATTGCGGGTAACAAGATTCGGTATATTATCAGCGGATCTACCGGATGCGATCGCCTCAAGCAGGTCCGCAAAGGCGCCTTCCCCCTCTCCAACACATACCGCATCCAGGCTGTCTTCCCCGATAACTTCCGGAAAGAATGTCGGATGCGGGCCGCCCATAACCGTGAATATGCCGGGGAACCTCTCTTTAATAAGGCGGTTAATCCGAAGGTAATGTTTGGCCTCTCCCGTGCAGGCACTATACGCTATCAGGTCCGGATTCAATTCAGAAATGCGCTTTAAGGGATCCTGCGAATTCATTTCGCACAGGTATATCGCGTGCCCTTCTTTCGCGGCGGATGCGGATATAGCGCACAATCCGACCGGAGCCAGGAAATTCTCGTTCTTAAATATAAAAAGTACTTTCATCCTTTATCATTCTTAGTAAAGTACGCGAGACCTCCTTGATATCCAGCCCCATTAACCTGTGCAGATATTCCCTTTTACCGTCATATTGCCTGCAGAATTTATCGGGTATGCCGAATTTTTTTACAAAACACTTTTTGCTTGTTCCCGCAAGAAATTCATTTATGACCGTCCCTATACCTCCGTCAATAAAATGTTCTTCCATTGTCGCCACTAAAGGGAATTTACTGATATTCTCGCGCAGAAAATCTTCAGGAAGGGGTTTTATGCGGTATAGGTCCACCACTGTAGCCCTTATGGCATGTCTGGCCAGTTCATCGGCAACCTTAATGGCGTTATAAGACATCCTTCCGGTAGCGATAATGCATAAATCCCTGCCTCTGCGTAATACCTCGGCGCCTCTGGTAAAATCCTTATTACGGCTGCGGTAAATAAGGGGGGTTCCGCTCCTGTCTAACCTGATATATTTAGGCCCAGGTGACTCATATGATATCCTGGCTATTGCCTCAACCATAATGCTATCCGAAGGGCTGAATATCGTCATCCCGGGCAAAACCCGCATCAAAGCGATATCCTCCGTACCGTGGTGCGTAGGCCCTAATGTTGAATAATCGTATCCCGCTCCGACTCCGACCACCGTGACCGGAAGCCCCATACAACATAGATCCACCCTGATCTGTTCATAACAACGCATAGTAGCAAAAGGGACAAGGGCATACGCATAGGCCAATTTCCCGGCTAATGCCAGGCCCGCTGCCACCCCGATCATATTCTGTTCGGCAATACCGATATTTATATACTGGCCGGGCAGGACACTCCTGAACTCGTCATGACAGATGGCGCCCGTATCAGAAGTAACCAAGATGACCCTTCTGTCTTTTTTGGCTATTTTGAAGAGGGCCCCCGAAAAAGCATCTCTCATCCCCAAAACCCAGCGTTTCATTTTGCCTTCCCCTTAAAGAATATCATTATTTTTCAGGCAATAGTTCTTTCCTGGCCAATTTTAATTCCTTCCCGGCCGGTATCCTGTAATGCCAGATCGGATTATTCTCCATAAAGGACACCCCTTTCCCTTTTATTGTCTTGGCTATTATGGCTAAGGGCTTATTGGATCTGCGCGAACGCATATACTTAAATGCCGCTAAAATCTCTTTAAAAGAATGGCCATTAACAACCAGCGCTTCCCATCCGAATGCCCTCCACTTCTCCTCCAGGGGGGCCAGGCTTATATATTTATCAATATAATCTATCGCCGAAAGGCCGTTATTATCGATGATAGCTGTAAGATTGTTCAATTTATGGTGTGCGGCGAACATAGCGGCTTCCCAAACAGAGCCCTCTTCGCACTCTCCATCCCCTAACAGGGCCGCCGCTATATATTTCTTTTTATCCATCTTGGCTGCTAAAGCCAACCCGGATGCTATGGCGAGTCCGTTGCCAAGAGAGCCGGTAAAAGCCTCTATCCCCGGCACGGTATCTTCTGCGTGGCCGCCCAGCCTGCTGCCTGCGCGGGTAAATGAATTTAATTCGGAAAGCGGGAAGAAATTCAGGTCAGCTAATACCGCGTAAAGGGCTATGGCCGCCTGCCCTTTGCTTAGAATAAACCTGTCTCTTTCTCCCCAGCCCGGATCGGAAGGGTTAAACCTGAGAATACCCCCGTAATAAAGAGCTGTTAATATCTCAATACACGAGAAGGCCGGGGCCAGGTGGGCCGCGCCCGCCTTAACCCCCATTTCAAGGACTGTGTTGCGCAGCCAACAGGCCTTTTTACTTAACTTGTTGATACTTATCTTATTGCGCGGATTCTTCTTCATCATTAACAATTATACCAGAAATAACAGGCCAATTGTATCTTCTTCACCATGTGCATGAGGCAATAGGTATTAATCTGTCCCTTTCTTCCTTGATGCCCTCCAATCTATCAAAACCGCGCACGCAAATGCAATAAGTATCAGCAAACTTAAGAAATAATACCTGGGATACCTAAAGATAACTGTCCCATCGCCGTCAAATGGCGCCTTTATGGCCAATTGTCCGTCATAGTCAAAAACCGGGACCTCTTTGTCTTTATAGAAAGCCTTCCACGCGGGGAAATAATTCGTCTTCAATACAACTATATCATCCTTATTTACCCCGCTTAACTTCATGGTCTTCAAGAAATAATCCGAATCCTTCAACTCGCCCATCCCCCTGTTTTGCAATAATCTTAAGCCCTTTTGGGGGCGGGCGAATCTATACTGAAAGACCGCCCATTCCTCATCTTCCCATTCTTTAAGATAAAATTCGGGGAGATTGCCGAGATATTCCCTGGCAATATTTGACCATACTACCATATATTTTACTCCCCATTTATCCAGGAAATCATTGAACTGGTATATTCCTGTTTCTGAAAGAGGTTTGCCCATAAAAATACCGCCCTGAAGAGCGCTATTTCTAAAAACACTATAGTGATAACCATCAAGGGGATAGCTTAATAGGGCTTTTCCCAGGTCTTGAGAAATTAAAGCCTCGAAATGCACTTCTTCCCGGCATTTTTCAGGAGTGGGCTGTATAAGATGCGGCCTCGACTCCAAGAATATCGGCCCTTCCCGCATCATCTCAATCCTTGAGATAAGCGCGGGGTTATAATCCCGGATATCCCTGATATGGCGTATGGGGTAAACCGGATAAAGAATATTCATAAGAACTGCGGGGATAAAAAACAAAAAAACGAAATTTCTTTTTTCAAAAGACGCTTTCGCGGATAAAGAGAAAACAACTGTTAAAAGAAAAGGCAGGAGGAACTCTCCTCTATGAAAAAGGTTATCTATGCCTTCCGGATAAAATTGAACACGGAAAATAATCATTATAAACAAAATATAAATGGAATATTTCCTTAAGGGGTTTTTCTTAAATATGAACCAGGCTAAAAAAGGCACACTAATAAGGCAGATATTTGTGTAAGAAAGTATATCGCAATTCCGGGAATTAAACAGGCTCATATCCAATCCGTGAGGCAAAAAATAAGCCAAAGGATAAAGCCCCTCTTTATATAAAAGAGTGTGGGGGTTAAAGAAAGACGAGTATGCAAAAAGATAAAACGTGTAATTTAATGTAGCCAGAAAAAGAAGGATGATAAGAAGGTTAAAATTCCTGAGATTCACCTTTTTGAGAGGGAACAGCAGCTCCAGGCTTACAAATATCAACCCAAAAATAAAGATACTGATGTGAGCGTATATTAAAAGAAAGAGACAAAGCAGCAAAAATGCCAGGCCTCCTTTCTTGCCTTCTTTAAATCTTAGGGCAAAAAATAAAGCCGCAATAAAAAGATTAACGGCGGCATAAACATCCATCATCCCGTAGTCAAACAGATCTTTTAAAAAACCCCAATTAAAAATAAGGCTTATATATAAAGACAAACTGGCTGCCTTCCTGTCCTTAAAGGCCTCCGAAATAAAGGCATAGATTATGAAAGGGAAAAATAGCCAGAAAAACAAGATCATCAAATGGAATCCGGTCTTTATGCCGAAAATCGAGAATGGATAATATATAAAAGAAAAATTTTCGTTAATATCGAAAAAGGTAGGATAACCTCCTAAAAGCTTTGAATCCCATCCGAATAACGCTCCCTGTTTTAATATTTCAAGTCCGCGCGTTAAAAAAGCAAAGCGATAAGGATAATCGTCGCGAAAGACGATAAAATCAAAAAGATGCAATGGGAACCTGCTGAAGAATAAAAACAGGCTTAAGGATAAGACAATGGCGATCGCGACCGTCGGCCTGGAGAAGAAATTTACCAGTTTTTCAAAGTATGCCGATAACAAACTGTCTTTATCTAAATACAAAGACAAAACCGATAAAAAGACCAGGATCAATGAGATATTTATTTTCCAGGGCGGTATCGGCAATCCAAAGATAGAGGCTAATAGCAGCAAGATAGTTAATAAAAAGACTGCCCTGGGCATATCAGTAACCGGGTTTTTCATGGAATATTTTATCTTTTTGCTGGCAACTTCTTGTACACATATACCTTGCCTCCCAGCCGCATTATTCCAC
>JBAZEH010000028.1:0-19501 GCA_041653955.1 Candidatus Omnitrophota bacterium
TGTCACTGGAGCAGCCAATTCAATATGGCCCATGCGCTCGCGCCTTACCGAAGAGCGGTCTACGGTAACGCCGCAGCGGTCACATGTAATCCCCTTGAATTTTATCCCTTTATACTTACCGCAATTGCATTCCCAATCCCGCACAGGGCCGAATATCTTTTCGCAGAATAATCCGTCCTTTTCGGGCTTGAGCGTGCGATAGTTTACGGTCTCAGCCTTCTTGACCTCCCCCTTTGACCATGCCCTTATTATCTGGGGTGAGGCGATCTTTATAGAGATACTATTAAAGTTGATTATCTCGTCCATTTATTTTTCCTTATCAAGGTGGATATCCAATCCTAAACCCTGCAATTCCTTTATTAAAACGTTAAATGATTCCGGTGTCCCGTGTGTGAGGCGCTGCTCGCCTTTGACTATCGCTTCATATATGCGCGTCCTTCCGGAAACATCGTCGCTTTTTACCGTGAGCATCTCCTGAAGGGTGTATGCCGCGCCGTAAGCCTCAAGCGCCCACACCTCCATCTCTCCGAGCCTCTGCCCTCCGAATTGCGCCTTTCCTCCGAGCGGCTGCTGCGTAACCAGGGAATAAGGCCCGATAGAACGCGCGTGGATCTTTTCATCAACAAGGTGTATCAGTTTCATCATATAGATCTGGCCTACCGTGATCTTCTGGTCAAACTGCTCTCCGGTATAGCCGTCATAAAGATGGATCTTTCCTTCTTCGGGTAAACCGGCCTTCTTAAGCATCTCTTTGATCTCTGCTTCCGTGGCGCCGTCAAAAACAGGGGTTGTAACATGCAGGCCAAGCGCCTTCGCGGCCCATCCCAGATGTGTCTCCAGGATCTGCCCGACGTTCATTCTTGAGGGGACCCCTAACGGATTAAGCACTATCTCTACCGGGGTGCCGTCAGGTAAAAACGGCATATCTTCTTCGGGAAGTATCCTCGCCACCACGCCTTTGTTGCCATGCCTGCCGGCGAGCTTATCGCCTTCGGATAATTTGCGTTTAGTGGCTATATAAACAACGACCCTCTTTAATACCCCGGCGGGCAGCTCATCGCCGCGCCTTACCTTCTCTATCTCCTGCTCCTGTTCTGCCATCAATTTCTGTATCTGCTCGTCAAAAGAAGTGGCCAGTATCTTCGCCTCTTCATTATCGCCGAGGTCTATCTTTTCCAGTTTCTTCTTATCTACGCCCAAAACCTGGCTCAGGCGCGCTATCTTTTCGGTCTGAAGGAACTCCATCTCCTGCTTATAATAAGCCTTCAATTCCTTTATCTTCGCCGCTTCCTTGCCCTTGTCTTCCTTGGATTTTCTTCCCCGCTCTTTACGCTGGAACACATGCACGTCTATTATAACGCCTTCTACGCCGGGAGGAACAGTCAGGGAAGTATCGCGCACATCCCCGGCCTTTTCGCCGAATATCGCGCGCAACAGCCTCTCCTCCGGCGATAATTCTGACTCTGTCTTTGGGGTCACTTTCCCGACAAGTATATCCCCCGCGGAAACCTCCGCGCCGATACGTATTATGCCTGCCTCATCCAAGTCGCTTAAGGATTCCTCGCTTACGTTGGGTATGTCGCGGGTGATCTCTTCATTCCCGAGGCGCGTCTCTGTGGCCTCTATCTCAAATCTTTCTACGTGTATGGAGGTAAAAGAATCATCCTTGGCGAGCTTCGCGCTTACGAGAATAGCGTCTTCAAAATTATAGCCTCTCCATGGCATAAAAGCGCAAAGGAGGTTTTTACCTAACGCGAGTTCTCCGTTCTTCGTGCTCGTGCCGTCAGCTATGACTTCGCCCTTTTCAACGCGCTGCCCCGGTTTTACGAGGGGCCTCTGATTCAAGCATGTATCAGCATTTGTACGCAGGAATTTATTCAAATGGTATGTCTTCTTACCTATAGTAATAGAGGCGGCGTCAACCGCGTTCACTTTACCGGCCTCCTGTGCTACCACTACCGAACCGGAATCCACGGCTATTTTGCCTTCCATCATGGTCCCTACGATCGGCTGTTCATTAATCATGAGCGGCACAGCCTGCCTCTGCATATTTGAACCCATCAACGCGCGGTTGGCATCATCATGCTCAAGGAAAGGTATCAGGGCCGCTGCCACGGAAACGAGCTGCCTGGGAGAAACATCCATATACTCTACTTCTTTAGGGGAAACTTTAGGGAAATCGCCTTTAAACCGGCAGGAGATCTCTTTTTCCAGGAAATATCCTTCACTGTCTATGGGGACATTCGCCTGGGCGATCATCTTATCTTCTTCTATATCCGCCGTCAGGTATTCTATCTTACGCGTGACCCTGCCTTCCTCTACTTTTCTATAAGGGGTCTCCAGTAACCCAAGGTTATTTACCCTGGCATAGTTACTAAGGGATGCAATTAATCCGATATTCGGACCTTCCGGGGTCTCTATCGGGCAAACCCTTCCGTAATGCGACTGATGTATATCCCTTACCTCAAATCCGGCGCGTTCGCGGGATAAGCCTCCCGGACCAAGGGCGCTTAAACGGCGCTTATGTGTCATCTCGGCGAGCGGGTTTATCTGGTCCATAAACTGGGACAGCTGGCTGCGCGTAAAGAAATCGCGTATCTGGTTGGATAATAACTTTGAATTTATCAGGTAGTGCACGCTTATATTGTCATAATCACTCAATATGCCTAATCTTTCCCTAATGGAACGCTCTATGCGGCTCATCCCGATCCTGACCTGGTTCTGCACCAGTTCCCCAACCGTCTTTATGCGGCGGTTCCCCAGGTGGTCTATATCGTCTATCTTTCCCTCTCCGGCCTTTAATTTAATGAGATACTCTATTACCTTGATAACGGTAACGGAATCAAGTATCCTTTTATCCAAAGAGACATCCATACCCAGCTTTCTGTTCAGTATAAACCTGCCTACCCGTTCCAAGTCATACCTGTTGGGGTCAAAGAACAATCTGTAAAACAGCATCTCCGCGGATTCTTTTGTCACCGGCTCGGTGGGCCGCATCTTGCGGTAAAAATCCAAATAAGCCTCTTCCTTGCTCTTGGTATAATCTTTCTTAAGGGTGTTGGTTATCTCCGGGTACTCCTTGCCGAACGCGGATATTATCTCCTGGTCCGTAGAAAATCCCAGTATCCTTAATATCTGCGTGGCGGGGAAATTCCTTCTCCTGTCCACATACGCGAGTATCGTTTCTGTAAGGTCGTATTTGAACTCAAGCCACGCCCCGCGGTAAGGGACTATGCGCCCGTGGAATATCTCTTTTCCTGTCGGGTGGATCTCTTTCTCAAAAGAAATACCGGGGGAACGCTGGAGCTGGCTTACCACTACCCGCTCGTCACCGTTTATGATAAATGTCCCGGTCCCGGTCATCAGGGGTATCTCCCCGAAATAGGCATCCTGCTCCTTGATCTCTTTTGGGGTGATCAGCCTGAACTTGACCTTAAGGGGGGCGGCGTATGTCAGGGAGCGCCTTATTGATTCGGCTATATCATATTTTGGTTTGCCAAGCGTATAGCTGATGAATTCAAGCCTTACCGTGCGGTTTTCATTCTCAATGGGGAACATATCCAGGAATACTTCCTGCAGCCCCTGCTCTTTCCTTTCCTGCAACGGTATATCTCTTTGCAAGAGCTCATAGTAAGACTCAAGCTGTATATCCAAGAGGTTAGGGAGGCTGTAAACCTCTTTGAATTTGGCAAAATTCTTGGTTTTTATCGTATCCATATATCTATATTTTTTGATGTATCTTATTTCAGCTCTACTGTGGCGCCTGCTGCTTCAAGCTTTTTCTTCATCTCTTCGGCCTCTTCCTTCGGGACACTCTCTTTCACAGGCTTGGGAGCTGCATCTACCAGGTCTTTGGCTTCTTTTAAGCCCAGGCTGGTCATAGTCCTTACTTCTTTTATTACGGCGATCTTATTTGCTCCGGCGCTCGCCAGGACTACCGTAAACGTGCTCTTTTCTTCCGCCGCGGGCGCGCCGGCTGCTCCGGCCGCTGCTCCTGCGGCAGGCATCGCCATCATAGGCATATTTGCCTGTACGCCGAACTTCTCTTCCAGGGCCTTGACTAAATCCGATAGCTCCATTACGGACATCTCTTCTATGGATTTAATCAACCCTTCCATTTTTTCGTTAGCCATCTTTTCCTCCCTTTTTACTTTTAGTTTGTTTTTTTGTTTTTTATCTGATCTAAACAATAAACGACCTTCGTTAAGGTCTGTTTCAAAGCGTATACGAGCCCGTTTATCGGAGATTTCATAGTCATCACGACCTGCGCCCGCAGGATATCCTTGCCAGGAAGTTTCGCCAACACCTCTATATCCTTGGGCTCCAGCATCCTGTCTTCGATAAATCCACATTCTAACGCCAGGTTCTCATGCTCCTTGCGGAAATTATACAGGGTGCGGCTGGCATCTACCGGTTCGCCCTTAGCGAATATGAACCCGCATGGCCCCTCTACGAATTTGGTCAGCTCCTCAAGCTTAGCTTCCTGAAACGCCCTTCTTACTATACTGTTCTTTGCCACAAACAGTGTCGCGTTAGCTTCTTTAAGGGATTGCCTTAACGCCGTCATATCCGGGCTTGAAAGCTTTGCGTATTTTATTATAAAGATGCTGTCGGCATCTTTCAGCAGCCCTTTTACATCACCTTCTAATGTTTCCCTGAATATAGTGCCTATCTTTTTCATATTTAAACGTTGATCCGTAAACCGCGGTTCATGGTAGATGATATGAACGCGCTTTTCATGAATTTACCTTTCACGGAAGCCGGTTTGGCGTCGCTTATCACCTCTATAACGCGGAAAGCATTTTCAAATAATTTATCTTCGGGAAAGGATATCTTGCCTACGGAAAGGTGTATGCCGCCCTGCTTATCGGCCCTGAACTCTATTTTGCCTCTGCGCACATCTTCAATCGCCTTTACAACTTCATTGGTCACCGTGCCGGTCTTTGGGCTGGGCATAAGCCCGCGGGGGCCCAACACCTTACCCAGCTTGCTTAAATCCTTCATAATATCCGGGGTCGCGATAGCGCAGTCAAAATCAAGGAAACCTCCGGCGACCTTATCTATCAGCTCATTGCCTCCCACATAGTCGGCATTCGCTTCTTTGGCTAATTTTTCATTCTCGCCTCTGCAGAATACCGCAACCCTGACCTTTTTACCCGTGCCGTGCGGCAGGACTACCGTACCGCGCACCATCTGGTCGGATTTTTTGGAATCAACATTGATACTGAAATGAAGGTCTACCGAGGCGTCAAACTTCGGAGGGGGGAGCTTCTTCAAGACCGCGATAGCGTCCTTGAGAGAATAAACCTTATCCTGCTCTACCTGCTTCTCCGATTCCTTATAACGTTTGCTGCGCGGTCTCATTAATATATCTCCCGATCTATACTCATCTTGTCGCGGGACAGCCCCCTGCGGGGAGAGTCCCTACTGGCAACACTATCCTTCTATGATGATGCCCATGCTTCTGGCGGTGCCTTCTATGATCTTAAAAGCCTGTTCCATATCCTTGGTATTCAGGTCGCTTGCCTTGACCTTTACGATCTCTTCAACCTGCTTCCTGGTTATCTTGCCTATAATCTCTTTGCCGCTCGTACCCGAAGCTTTAGCAAGGTTCGCGGCGCGTTTAATAAGGACAGAAGAAGGCGGGCTCTTGATGATAAAGCTGAAAGTGCGGTCATCGTGAACGCTGATGACCACCGGCAGTATAAGCCCTTCCCTGTCTTTAGTCTGGTCATTGAACTGCTTGCAGAACTGCATGATATTGACGCCATGCTGCCCGAGCGCAGGGCCTACCGGAGGGGCCGGGTTGGCTTTTCCGCCGGGAACATGCAATTTTATTTGTGCGGTTACTTTCTTTGCCATATCTTATATCTTCTCCACCTGCCAATATTCAAGCTCTACGGGTGTTGCCCTGCCGAATATGGAAACAGCGACTTTGAGTTTTCCTCTTTCCGGGTGTACTTCTTCTATTGTGCCGTTAAAATTCATGAATGGCCCTTCATTGACCCTGACCTGCTCCCCTCTCTCAAACACTATCTTGGGGCTCGGCTTTGCCTGGGTATCCTGCGTTTTCTTCAGGATATTATCCACTTCGGTGGCGGAAAGAGGCATCGGCTTCTTCCCTGGGCCTATAAAGCCGGTTACTCCGGGGGTCGTCTTTATATGAAAATATGTCTCTTCGGTAAGCTCCATCTCAACAAGCAGGTAACCGGGAAAAAATTTCCTCTCGGATATCTTCTTTTTTCCGGAGCGGATCTCGGAGATCTGTTCGGTGGGTATAACGACGCTTGAGATCATCTCCTCCAATTTCTGCGATTGGATCTTATTCTCTAATGCGGCCTTGACCTTATCCTCAAGCCCCGTCTGCGTATGCACCACGTACCAGTTCTTCATCTAAATAACATCCTTAATGAATGAGAGAGAGCGATATCTATCAACCCGATGAACGCCGCCATGATGAACGTCACCGTGATAACCACCATTGTTGAAGCCATTATTTCCTGACGGGTTGACCATGATACCTTGCCTAATTCAGCTTTTACCTCTTTTACGAAGCTCGTTATTTTTTTAAATATATTCATCGGATCCCTAACGCAAGAACGACTCATTTGCCTTAAAAATCAACAGGAGCGGCAGGAGTCGAACCTGCAGTAACGGTTTTGGAGACCGTTGGTTTGCCATTAACCGACGCTCCTATACCTTTGTCATCTTAACTTATCAAACAACAAAAAATCCCTGTCCTCCCGTAATACCTGGGGGTCCGCGTAAGGCCTATTTTATTTCTTTATGCGGGGTATGCTTATAGCAGAATCTGCAGAACTTTTTCAGTTCCAGTTTATCCTGGTGCAGCTTCTTGTTTTTCTTTGTTGTGTAATTCCTGTTCTTACAAACGGTGCATTCTAATGTTATTATTTCTCGCATCATTCAGCTCTTTTCAAGGTTCGGCTCTCTTTATAAGCTGGAGACGGGAATCGAACCCGTGACCCCGTCCTTACCAAGGACGTGCTCTGCCTACTGAGCTACTCCAGCATTGCGGCACTCACGTCTATAGTAAATCGCGGGGCTGCTTAACTTTAGCGTCGGATCCTGCTCCATCTACCTTCCGCCGGATAACTCAAGAGTAAAAAAACCGACCCTCAAGAATTTTTTAGATTCTTTGTATGTCTACTCTTTTATATATATAATATAGATAAAATTATGAAATGTTACCCTAGACTTTACGCAAAGGAAGAAGTATATATTAAAAAGTGCCTCTTGTCAACTTTTTTTTACTTTTTTTTACAAAGTATTTTCCAGGCGCGCGAAATCACTCAAGGAGAGCTCTTCAGGGCGGGCATCCGGGCCGGCGGGGGATGCCGAAAGAAAGGCATTCAACTTCTGCGCGGGCAGTATCCCGCGCAGGCTCCTCCTTAGGGTCTTCCTTCTCTGGTTAAAGGCTGCCCTGATGATCTTGAAAAACACTTTCTCATCTTTTACTTTTACGGCCGGGGCCTCCCTCATCTTTAAACGCAAAAGGCAGGAGTCCACTTTTGGGGGCGGGAAAAAGCTGTTCTTCTTTATGGCAAATAATACCTTAGGCTCTGTATAATATTGCACAAAGCAGCTGAAAGAGCCGTATTCCTTGCCCCCTTTTGCGGCGGTTATCCTTTCAGCGAACTCTTTCTGCACGGTAATAAAAGCGCTGCTTATCTTATCACGGTAGCCTATTATAGTTTCTATGATCGGTGTAGTTATATAATAAGGTATATTGCCTATTACTTTTATCTTGCCCTTCGTCCCCTTAAAATATACGCGCGGGTCAAATTTCAGGATATCCCTGTTAATGACCTTTATATTCCGTTGCCCGCTTGTATTATCTTTTAATATCCCGGCCAGGCCGCGGTCTATTTCAAGGGCGTAGAGATCCCGGACGTGAGGGGCGATAAGCCGGGTCAGCTCTCCGTAGCCGGCCCCTATCTCAAGCACCCGCTCTGAACCAGAAAGGCCGTATGAAGCGACCAGCTTCCTCAATATGTTTTTATCGGTGAGGAAATTCTGCCCTAATTTTTTCTTAGGCTTAATGAGCATTTTATGGCGAGCCTGGCAGCTTCTATCAGGGAATCGGGCCTCGCTAACTTTGGTTTCGCGGCAATATCAAAAGCGGTGCCATGTAAAGGGGAGCACCTTACGAAAGGCAGCCCCGCGGTAATATTCACTCCCCCGTACGCCCTAAACATTTTAAGGGGTATCAGGGCCTGGTCATGATAGATAGCAACTACACAATCATAAAGCCCTTGCGCCGCTTTAAAAGCCGCTGAATCTGCCGGCAGGGGGCCGCTGATGCCGCCTGCCTTTTTTTCGGCGCGTTCAACAGCCGGGCCGATAATATCATTTTCTTCCTGCCCTAAGAGCCCATTATCGGAAGCGTGCGGGTTCAATCCGCACACCGCGAGCCTGGGCCTTCTGATAGAAAACAATTGTTTTATATAACGGTGAGTTAAAATAATAGTCCTGTATATATTACCCTCGGTCAATCCGGAAGGAACATCTTTAAGCGGCATATGGCGGGTCAGCAGGCTGAACCTTAAACTCCCGTTAAGCAAAAGCATAAGAAAATCCTTCGTCCTGGTGCTGGCGGCTAAATATTCTGTCTGCCCGCGAAACCCGCTGATCCCCCCGGAATCTATCGCTTCCTTGGAAACCGGGCAGGTGACCATACAATCCATAGCACCTTCTTTTATCAGCCTTAGCGCCTCTTTTAAATATTCAACGGAAGCCCTTCCGTAATCCGGCCTGGGCCCTCCGAATTTAAAATCCTTTCGCGGGACATTGTTCAGGTCTATAAACCTGCAATTACCGGCGCCATCACTTGCCCTCTTCCCCGCCTTATCAAATACCCATCTGTCCCCGATAACGCAAAAATCAGCCTCCCCCCCAAGCTCCTTCAGCGCCCCATGGATTATTGCAGGGCCTATCCCCGAAGGGTCGCCCATAGTTATGGCGACCCTGACCTTGCTGTTTATTTTTGGCATTTATGAACTCTGGAGTATTTTAATGTAGGAGTTATTTTTCATTTCATCTATCCATTTGGATAGCGCATCCTCCATCTTCATATTATATATCATGGTATAGATGCGGTCCTGGACCTCTGTGAGGCTTTGCTGCCTGGGGGGCATTACATTGTTGACTTTTATTATATAATACACACCTTCAATCCTTACGGGCTGTGATATTTCCCCGGCGTTCATCCTGAATACGATATCCTCTATATCTTTGCGTAACTCGCCGTTCTTTACGGAGGTAAGTTTATTCACGGTAAGGGAGTAGCCGTCGGCAACTGCCTGAATATCCTCTCCGCCCTTCAGTTTTTCATAGATCTCATTGGCAAGAGACCTGTCGTTAAGCGCTATGGATTCAAACTCCCTCTGCTCAGGCAATACAAAATCCGAAGGGTTCTGGTAATAAAAATCAGTTACCTCCGCCGGATTTACTATGATAGTGCTCTTAACCTGCCGGTCTATCGTGGCGAACATAAGCATCTGCTCCATAATCTTCTTTTCCAGGTCCGCCTGGACAAGCCCCTGTTTAGACAGGGCATTTTGGAATTCACCCTCTGAACCATAGGCCTTCTTTATCTCGTTGATCCTCCCTTTTATCCTTTCAGGGCTTACCGTGATACCTTCCTTGCGCGCCTTCTGCGCGATGAGATGGTCTTCTATCAGCTTCTCCAGCAGGTCTAATTTCATAGACTGTATCTTTGTTTCAAGCTCCTTCCCCTGGTAATCAGAGGACAGCTGCAAACGCATGAAATTGATAAAGTCATTCAGGTCCTTCTGCGTTATGACATCCTTGTCCACGATCGCTACTATCTTGTCTTGAGCGAATAACGGCGAACAGCAAAATAATAACGCCAACAGGCCGGCCCACAAGGGCCTTGCGGAAAACCTTTTAATTATGTTCATCAAGCACTCCTGTCTTTTTAAATGTGCCGATCGCTTCTCTTAGCAATCTGCAGTAAAGATCAAAACCTACCGCGGCTATGAACCCGTGCTGTTCTACGCCTAAAAGATTACCCGCGCCCCTGATCTCCAGGTCCTCCATGGCTATGCGAAAACCAGCCCCTAACCCGGAATAATCCTGTATAGCCTCAAGCCTTCTCCTGGCGTCAGCGTCCAACACCTCCCGCCTTGGGACCATATAATAGGCGTAAGCTGGCTTATCAAACCTCCCCACCCTGCCGCGCAGCTGGTGCATATCAGACAGGCCGAAATTATGGGCATTATTCACGATAATGGTATTGGCGTTAGGGATATCTATGCCTGATTCTATGATCATCGTGCAAAGGAGTATATCTATCTTGTTCTCCAGGAAATCAATCATTACCTTTTCAAGGATATTGGGGTGCATCTGGCCGTGCCCTACCGAGATCCTCACGCCCGAAGGAAGGAGCCTGGAAAGCTTCTCCTTTATTTTATCTATATCCTTTATGCGGTTATGGACAAAATATACCTGCCCCTTCCTGTTGAGCTCCCGCACGACAGCCTGGCGTATCAGGTCTTCGTCATATTCTACCACAACAGTCTTTATAGGCAACCTATTTTGAGGAGGGGTATTGATAACCGAAAGGTCTTTAGCGGCCATAAGGCTCATATATAAAGTGCGCGGTATGGGGGTGGCGGTAAGGGTCAATACGTCACATGCCAGGCGCAAGGCTTTCAATTTTTCCTTCGCCCGCACCCCGAAACGCTGCTCCTCGTCTATGATCACAAGCCCCAGGTCCTTAAAATGCACATCATCGGAAAGAAGCCGGTGTGTGCCTATCACAAGGTCTACGCTTCCTTGCGCTATCCCGCGGACTATCTCACCCTGCTGCCCCCTGGTTTTAAAGCGCGAAAGCATCTGAATATTTACGGGAAAATCCTTAAGCCTGCCGCTGAAATTATGATAGTGCTGCTCGGCGAGGATAGTAGTAGGCACCAGGTACGCCACCTGCTTATTATCCATAAGGGCCTTGAATGCCGCGCGCATCGCTACTTCTGTCTTCCCATATCCGACATCCCCGCATAAAAGCCTGTCCATCGGCCTATGGGACTCCATATCCCGCTTAACATCTTCCGTAGCCTTTATCTGCCCCGGGGTTTCCGTATAAGGAAACCTGCCTTCAAACTGTCCCTGCCAATCAGTATCCCTGGAATAAGGGAACCCCGAAACACTTAAACGCATAGCCTGAAGAGATAAAAGCTCCCAGGCGAGCTTGCGGATACCACGCCTCGCTTTTTCTTTTGCCCTTGCCCATTCCCTGCCTCCTAAACGGCATAATTTGGGCCTGCCGGCATGAAAGGCGATATATTTCTGCACAAGGTTCATCTCGCCTACCGGCACGTAAAGCCTCTCCTGCCGGTCATATTCTATGACCAGGTGGTCTTTACGGCTCTCGCCTGCCTTTATCTTCTCAAGCCCCAGGAACCTGCCTATGCCGTGCTGGTTATGCACGACATAATCACCTATATTCAGGTCTACAAAGTTTTCTACGGGAAGTTCTTCGCTGAAAGAAGAGGTTTTAAAAGCGCGCGTGCGCTTTATAGGAAGGATGATCGCCATATTATGCCCCCACATCGGCGAGCCGTCCTTTGGATTGAACGTTTTTATGGAGGCGACCTCGTTTATATTCAATTCTATGCGTATCGGCAGCTCAAACGCGAATGGGAATATATCCAATACCTCTCCGCGGCGGGCGAAATCGCCCTCATCCGAAACGCTCTCCTGCCTCTTGTAGCCGAAATCAACGAGTGTGGCTGATATACCGGCCGGGTCCACAGGAGCGCCCTTGTATAATTTGAGGGATCTGAACATACTTATCCTTATGCCGCGCGCACGCTATAGGGCGCGAAGGTCACTTTTTACGGCTTGTGGCAAGGACTAAAGGCGAGGCGATAAATATCGTAGAGTATATCCCTGAAACAAATCCTACAAACAGCGCGAAGGCGAAATTGTTCAACACTTCCCCGCCGTAAAATAAGATGGCGATAACGATCAATAAAGTAGAGGCCGAAGTCAGGATAGTCCTGCCTAATGTCTGGTTAACGCTTAGATTTATCAGGTCACGCATACTCATCTTATGCATCAGGCGGCTATTCTCCCTCACCCTGTCATAGATGACGATCGTATCGTTTATGGAATAACCGGCGATCGCAAGGAACGCGGTAATACTCAAAAGGTCTATCTGCCTGCCCGTAATAGCGAGAAATCCCAGGGTTACCGCCACATCATGAAGCAGGGCGGCCACGCCCGCTATCGCGAAGTTAAAATGCTTAAACCTGAACGCGACGTAAACCAGTATGCCTACAAGGGCCCAAAGGAGCGCGTATATAGCCTTTGTCTTCAGGTGGTTTCCGGCAACCGGGCCTACATGCTCTATTCTCAGTATCTGTATATCCTGTTCGGGAAAATTCTCCTTCAGCTTATCCGTAATAAGATTAGTCCTGTTGACCGAAGTCCTGATCAGTATCGCCCTGGGATTATCTTTAAACTGCTGTATGGACGCGTCGGCAAGGTCAAGCTCCCTTAACGCCTGGCGCACAGCATCAATGGTCACCGGCTCTTTAAAGCTATACTCCTGGAGTTCCCCTCCGGCAAAATCTATGCCATACGCCTTCTTGCCCTGTTTAAAGAAAAATGTCAATCCCGCGGCTATAATGATTATTGACAGCGCATAAAAGATCTTTCTCGTAGCTATAAAATCAAATTTTGTTTCTTTTATCAGCCTTAACATCGGGAGCGACTTTAATACTTTAAAGCTTAAAAGCACCTCAAAGATAGTGCGCGTTACCACTATAGCGGTAAATACGCTGGCGATAATACCTATGGTCAGGGTTACCGCGAAACCCCTGATAGGCCCTGTGCCGAACTGGAACAAAAGGAATGCCGCGATAAGCGTGGTCAGGTTGGAATCGAATATAGCGCTGAATGCCCTGTCATAACCATTAGCTATGGCAACGCGCAGGGATCTGCCGTTGCTTAATTCTTCCCTTATGCGCTCATTGATAAGGACATTGGCATCAACAGCCATGCCAAGGGATAGCGCTATGCCGGCGATCCCCGGTAAAGTCAGTGTAGCCGATACCCCGGGGAATAAAAACGGCAATATGCCCAGCCCTCCAAGAATAATAAGCATATTGAGGGCGAGCGCCATATCAGCGATAACCCCGGCAATAAGATAATAGAAAGCCATAAAAACGAGCACAAGGATACCGCCGATAATAGTTGCCCTGACCCCTTTATTTATGGAATCCTGCCCCAATAACGGGCCTACAGTCCTCTCTTCTTCTATATGCATAGGGGCAGGCAGCGCGCCAACCCGAAGCACTATGGAGAGGTCCTGCGCCTCCTCGACACTGAAACGCCCGGTTATAACGGCTTCCCCTGAAGGTATGGCTTCCCTTATGCGGGGAGCGGATTGGACCCTGCCATCCAATACTATAGCCAGCCTCTTACCTATATTATCCGCCGTGATCTGGGCGAATCTTTTGGCGCCTTCCGCATTGAACTCTAACCCTACGATCGGTTCATTAAACTGATCCTGCCCGAAACGCACTGAAGCCGAGGTCAGGGCGTCTCCGGTCAATACAGCCTGTTTCTCAAGGAGCAAAGGCTCATTATCATCCGATGAATATTTTAATTCATAACCTTCGGGTATATTGCCCTGAAGCGCGTCTTTCAACAGGTCCTGATCCAAAGAAACTATCTTAAATTCAAGGAGCGCGGTCTTGCCTATTATATCTATGGCCCTGTCACGGTCAGTAACCCCGGGCAGCTGGACTACGATTTCATCCACACCCTGCTTCTGGATAGAGGTCTCCCTGACCCCAAACTCATCTATCCTGTTCCTTATGACCTCTATCGCCCTGTCAGCAGCATCCTCCTTCGCGTCTCCGGAGAGATGGCTGGTATCCACCTTAAGCAGAAGGTGCATACCGCCCTTAAGGTCCAGGCCCAGGTTTATCCTCTTCTGCAAGGGAAAGGCAAAATACACGCAGAGCCCCAATATAAGCAAAATCGCGGCTACCTTATAAAGAAGTTTTCTTTCCATTTATTATCCTACGCTTTCTTTACGTAAGCGACAGCGCTCTTTTCCAGCTCTATCTTCACGTTATCATCTATCCTTAAGGTCACGGTCTTCTCCTTTACGTTTACTACCGTGCCGTGGATACCGGATGATGTCACCACCTCATCATTCTTGTTGAGGGCGGCAAGCATCTTCTGATGCTCCTTTTCCTTCGTCTTCTGGGGTCGGATGAGAAGAAAATAGAATATCACGAATATAAGTATAAGCGGGAACAGATTAGCTATCGGGTTCACTTGAGCTGCCTGTGGCATTATTATCCTCCTTTTAAGCTGTTTTCTTTGCTTTTTTCACGAGGCTCTTAACCGCGAGGGTCAATTGCGCCCCGTTCTTCACCCAATGTTCCAGCCGCTCCATCTTGATCTTCAGCGTTTCTTTAAGGGGGTTATAAAAACCAAGCTCTTCTATAGGCCTGGCGTCGCGCCCCTGGCGCTGGTCAAATACGGCGATACGAAAATGCGGGTCCTTCTTCGGGTTTTTACCTAATCTCTTCAAACGCACTACTACTGGCATCTTTCTTTCTCCTTTCTAACCTCTTATTATCTTTCCTTTTTTAGAGACGCTTTCCATCCCAATCAAGAGACGTTTATCAAGCCAATCGGGAAAGTGTCCCCCCTTTCATAAATGTCAGTTAACAATAGCTTCTATTAAAGCCTTAGCCTTATTAACAGACTCAAAATACTCTTTTTCCGGGACAGAATCAGCTACTACCCCGCCCCCTGCCTGGACATAACCCATACCGCCCTTAATGACCACCGTCCTTATGGTAATACAGGTATCCATATTATGCGAAAAGCTGAAATACCCCACGCACCCGGCGTAGGGGCCGCGCCTTGTATTCTCCAGCTCATCAATGATCTCCATCGCGCGTATCTTGGGGCTTCCGGAAACTGTCCCCGCGGGAAAGCAGGCGCGCAGGCAATCATAAATATCATATTTATTATCCAACTCTCCCTCAACATCGCTTACCAGGTGCATAACATGAGAGTATCTTTCTACCCTCATGAACTCACTTACTCTTACCCTGCCTTTTCTGCAGACGCGGCCAAGGTCATTCCTGCCCAGGTCAACAAGCATGATATGCTCCGCCTTCTCCTTCTTATCGTTTAGAAGTTCCTTCTCAAGCCTTATATCCTCTTTCTGATCCCTGCCCCGCGGCCTTGTCCCGGCGATCGGGCGCGTTTCTACAAGCCCTTCCTCACAACGCACCAGCATCTCCGGAGAAGCGCCTGCGATAATGGCGTCGCGCAATTTTAAAAAGAACATATACGGAGATGGATTAAGGCTGCGTAACCTGCGGTAAATATCCAGAGGGTCTTTTTCTATCTTGACCTTAAAGCGCTGCGAAGGGACAACCTGGATAATATCCCCGAACCTTATATATTCTTTCGCTTTGCGAACCATCCCTTCAAACTCGGATTTCCTGAAATTAGATACGATCTTAGCCTTGCGTTTACATTTCCTGCCTTTTGCCTTGGCGAGCGGTTTCATCAATTCGCGCTCTATGGAATCTGCCTTCTTGACTGCTTCGGAATATGCCTTTGATAATGAACCTTTATTGTTACGCAATATAACGTTAACAATAATCTTTATGGTATGGTTGACATGGTCAAAAGCCAGCACACTGTCCGTCAGCATAAAAACCGAATCAGGAAGCTTCAACTCATCCGGATTTTTATCCGGCAGTTTTTCAAAGAACCTGACCATATCGTAACCCATATAGCCCACGAATCCGCCGTAAAAACGCGGCAGACCCCTGACCCTGGCGGCCCTAAAATCCTTCATTATCTTTTGTATCTCATCAAGGGGGTCTTTCGCACAGACAAAACGCTTAACATTTTTACCGCCTGAGCGGATTATCTCTATATTCCTGCCCTTGCTTTTAAATATAACCGAAGGGTTGCTCCCCAAAAAAGAATAGCGCGCGGTCTTCTCCCGGCCCTCCACCGATTCAAGCAGAAACGCGTAATCGTTCTTTTTTAATTTAAGGAAGGCGGAAACAGGCGTATCAAGATCGGCGCTTATCTGTTTGTAAACCGGTATTACATTCGCCCCGCGCGATAATCTCCTAAACTCCCCGAAAGAAGGTTCGTGCATATATTATATCTTCCTGTAAAAACAGCTGCGGTTGCCTGTATGGCAGGCCACACCCTCCCCGCCCTGGCGCACTTTTATTAAAAGCGTATCCATATCGCAATCATAAGCTATGGATTTTACGAACTGGCAGTTCCCGGATGTCTCCCCTTTGACCCAGAACTCTTTTCTTGAGCGCGACCAGAAACATGTCTTGCCCAGTTTAAGGGTCCTCTTAAGCGACTCCGCGTTCATATAGGCGAGCATTAACACTTCGCCTGTCTTCTGATCCTGTATTATCGCAGGGATTAATCCCTGCTTATCAAATTTTAGTTTACATACCCGGAATTTCTTCTTCTTTTTCATAACCTGACAGGGACCCCTTTCTCTTTTAAAAATTCTTTTACCTGGCGGATTGAGTACTCCTGATAATGGAATATGGAAGCTGCCAGGCACGCCGAAGCCCCCGTTTTGCTGAAACAATCATAAAAATGCTCCGGCTTGCCGGCCCCTCCGGAAGCGATCACCGGGATATCCACGCTATCGGCAACCGCCTTTGTCAGGGCAAGATCATAACCATCCTTTGTACCATCATAATCCATGCTTGTCAAAAGAATTTCACCGGCGCCAAGAAGCGCCGCTTCCTTGGCCCATTCCAGCGCGTCAATTTCTGCCGGGGTCCTGCCGCCGTTTATATAAACCCCCCACCCCTTTTCCTGCGATTTCGCGTCTATAGCAACGACTATACACTGGCTGCCGAATTTTTCAGCCGCGTCGCTGATCAGGCCGGGGAACTTAACGGCCGCTGTATTTATGGATACTTTATCAGCCCCCGCGTTCAACAGGTCCCTTATATCGCTTATATCCCTGATCCCGCCCCCTACCGTAAAAGGCATATATATATTCTGCGCTATCTGCCCAACCAGCTTGATCAAAGTTTTCCTTTCCTCAAAGCTGGCGGTAATATCCAGGAACACAAGTTCATCAGCCTGCTGGCGGTCATAAACCTTCGCCACCTCAACCGGATCTCCGGCGTCTCTAAGGCCCAGGAACTTAACGCCCTTTACTACGCGGTTATCCTTGATATCCAAACATGGGATAATGCGCTTCGTTAGCATACCTATTATTTTGTTTTCTTATAAAGATATTTTCCCAGTAAAGCCCATGTCATCTTGCCGACCTTACCATCCGCCCTCAGGTTATTATCCCTCTGAAAGGCCCTTATTGCTTCCCTCGTCCTTTTCCCCATACGGCCGTCTAATCTCCCGGGATTATAACCGGCATTCTCCAGGGCGATCTGTATCTGCTTAGTGTTAGGGCGGGACTTTACTTCCGCGACAACCTTCTTTTTGCTTGTCATTGCGGGTTGATCTTCCGCTGACTTCATCAGGGCTTCGCGTAAGTTCATTATCTCTTCATCTTTCGCGTCTAATTTTGATTCCAGCGCGGAAACCTGGTTCCTCAAACCCTGCAACTCCAGGTCCTTCTGTTTGCGCCCTGCCGCGCATCCGTTTAAAGAAACTACAAATACAAACAACACCAAAGAACCGATAATCTTCCTTATCATATGCCCCTCCTTCCGCTTCAAGATAATTTTAATGCCTCCTTGAGCGTGAACCTTCCTTCATAAAGCGCCTTCCCTACTATTACCCCTGTCAGCCCTTTATTCTTCAGGGCCCCAAGGCGGCGTATATCATCTAAAGAAGATACCCCTCCGGAAGCAATGACTTTCAGTCCGGTCTCTTTTAACAGGGACTTTGCCCCCTGTATATTCGGCCCTTTTAATGTGCCGTCTTTAAGGATATCGGTATAGATCACCTCTTTAAATCCGGTTTCTTTGATGGCGCGGGCAAACTTCAATATATCCGTGCCCTTGCCGCTTGCCTTCCACCCTTTTGTGAGCACCCGCCCTTCCTTGGTATCAATGCTCACTATTATCTTCTCTTTGAACTTCTTGAACACTTTTTTAAGAAAAGAGAGGTCTTCTACTGCTTTTGTCCCGAGGATAACGCGCCTGGCGCCAAAACCCAGGACCTCCTCTATTATTTTCATATTCCTGGCGCCGCCCCCGAAATTCACGGGGACTTTTACCGCTTTTATTATCTCCTTAAGGGCGCTTAAGTTTTTCGGCTTACCCGTAAAGGCGCCGTCTAAATCCACGACATGTATCATCTTCGCGCCTTGTTTGGCCCAATGTTTAGCGGTTCTTACCGGGTCGCGCGAATACACCCTCATATTCGTCCGCCCCTGCACGAACCTTACCACGCAACCATCCTTTAAGTCTATAGCCGGTATTATTAACATTTATATATCTACGAAGTTCTTTAATATCTTAAGCCCCGCCTCCTGGCTCTTTTCCGGGTGAAACTGTGTTCCGTATATATTATCCTTCCAGAAGATAGAGGTGAAATCAATACCATATCCGGTTGTAGTTGCCGCAACCTCTTTATCCTGCGGGTTAGGGTAATATGAGTGGCAGAAATAAACGTAAGAACCCTCATCCACCCCTTTTAATAAAGGGCAGGTAGGGTTATTTATCTTCAATTGATTCCAACCCATATGCGGGACCTTTAGGCCGCTTTTGGCGTCAAACTTTTTTACCTCGCCCTTTAAGAAACCGAGGCCCCCTGACCTTTTTGCCTCTTCGCTGCTTTCAAGAAGAAGCTGCATCCCCAGGCATATCCCAAGCAGAAGCTTTCCTTTCTTCACATAACCTGCGAGCTCCTCTGCTAACCCTCTTTTTTTTAACTCCTCCATAGCATCATCAAAAGCGCCCACCCCTGGCAATATCGCTTTATCAGAAGAGCTTACCTGCCCGGGATCATTGGTAACTATAACGCGTTCCCCCATAGATTCTACCGCCTTCTGCACGCTGTGGATATTCCCCATACCGTAGTCAATTATGGCGATCATCAGTCGATAACGCCTTTCGTAGAAGGGATACCTTTCCTGCGGGGGTCTATTTGAGTAGCTTCATCCAGGGCCTTGCCTAAGGCCTTAAAGGCAGGCTCTAAGGTAGCATGCAAATCTTCGCTGGGATTATCTATGGTAATATTCAAATTCATCCCGAGCTGTTTAGCAAAGGCATCAAAGAAATGCTCTGCATATTTTAATTCATAACCTTCTTGCGCCTCAGGGCTAACTACTATATTTGATTCAAATATTGGTATGTTTAATTTATATGAACCTCGCCCGCTTATATCTACCGACACACTCGCAGTCACATCCTCCATCGGCACAGAGGCAGAACCGAGCCTTTTAATCCCCTTCTTATCACCTAACGCCTCCTTAAAGGTCTGCCCCAAAAGTATACCCACATCCTCATTG
>JBAZEH010000029.1:0-18090 GCA_041653955.1 Candidatus Omnitrophota bacterium
GTGATATTCCTGCTTCAATTTACGGCGTTCAGATTCAAATTGCTGACTTTTTGTGAAATCATAAGTCACCATTAGCGAACCCTGCGTACTCTGTTCATAAGGTTCACCTGTGCCTCAACAATGGCGGAGAGGCAGGGATTCGAACCCTGGTACCCTTGCGAGTAACACGCTCTCCAAGCGTGCGCTTTCAACCGCTCAGCCACCTCTCCAAAAAAATTTTAATGTAAAATTTTTTTGGCACTTGAAGAACTGCTTCCATTAATGGAAGCAGCAATGAAAGTGCCTAACCTTGTCTGCAAGATTATCAGAGGGCATAAAAAAATTTACATTGCTTTCAGATATACGAATCTGAATATAAACAGCGCCGCTAAAATATATACCAGCCATGACGCCTCTTCTCTGCGGCCGCTGAATAATTTCAGCGCCGAATAGCTTATAAATCCGACCGCAACTCCGGTAGCGATGCTAAAAGTAAGCGGCATTATTATAACGACCAGAAACGCCGGTATGGATTCGCTGTAATCCTTCCAATCAATCTTCATTACGGACTGCAGCATCATACTCCCGACAATGATCAATGCCGGAGCCGTAACAGGATGCAAAAGAGTGCCGTCTGCGGCCTGGCACCCTCCCCCTATCATCTTGATCAAAGGAAAAAAGAATATAGCCAGTAAAAAAGCCAGGCCGGTTACAATGCTGGTGATACCCGAACGCCCCCCTCCCGCTATACCTGCCGCGCTTTCAACATAACTGGTAACCGTAGGGGTACCGCAGGCCGCGCCTACGCAAGTCCCTACGGCATCGGTTAACATCGCTTTCCCCGCCCGGGGAAGTTTTCCGCCGCGCATCAATCCTCCTAATTCGCCTACGCCGGATAGCGTGCCCACAGTATCAAAAATATCCATAAATAAAAATATAAATATAATCGATGCCAGGCCCAACTTCATTGCGCCCGCGATATCCATCTTAAATAATGTGGGCTCTATTGAAGGAGGCATAGACAAGACCCCCTGGTATTTGACTATGCCCATCAGGGCACCTATGCCTGCTGAAGCCAATATACCCCAAAGTATAGCGCCTCTTACGCCCTTTATCAAAAGCACCCCCGTAATTACCAGGCCCAATAGTGTTAATACGGCGGGTGCACTAACCACATCGCCTAAACCTACCAGTGTCCCCTGATGCCTTGTTACAATACCCGCGTCGATAAGCCCGACAAAAGCAATAAGCATCCCTATACCGCAGGCGATCCCATACCTTATGGAAGAAGGAATAGCATCAATAATAGCCTGCCTGATCCTGGTAAGGGTCAATATAATAAATATTACCCCTTCTATAAAAACACAACCCAGGGCAACCTGCCATGAAATACCCATAGTCAGGCATACGGTATAAGTAAAGAACGCGTTTTCTCCCATACCCGGGGCAAGGGCTATGGGATAATTTACGTACAGACCCATGAATATTGTCGCGAATGCCGCGGCAATACAAGTGGCCATCATCGCCGAGCCAAAATCCATGCCTGTCTGAGAGATCATGGCCGGGTTAACGAATATGATATAAGCCATGGCCATAAAAGTAGTCAAACCTGCCATGGCTTCAGTACGGATATCGGTATTAAGCTCTTTCAGCTTAAAAAAACTCTCTATACCCCTTATTATTTTATCTGCCACTTCCTAAACATACTGTTCCAATGCTGTTGTTTGAATTAATCCAAACAGACAACGGAGAGTGGAGGATTTGAACCTCCGGTCGTCTTACGACGACAACGGTTTTCGAGACCGCCGCATTCAACCGCTCTGCCAACTCTCCATGATCTTGACGCGAATTATCCCTTTAAAGCAATGAAGAGCAGGATGGCATAAACTACAAAGAATACTCCGACGACAGGAGTTTTCTTCAAAAGCCAATTTTGAAGAATATAAATATCGCGTTCCAGCCGAGGGATCATTTTTTTACGAATACCCCCTACCTCTTTACCCAGGCGGTTCTCAAGCTTGGTGTATTTGTCCGCCCTAAGAAGTAAAAGCAATATTCCCTCCAGCAGGACTAACGGAGTCAACCAAAAAGCTACAGTCTTAATGACGTGAAATACCGTTATCTCTTCCATACGCTGAACCTTCTTTCTTCGATAATGGCTATTTGCTTAAGAAAATAAATAACACTATGGAGTAAACGATGAAGAATATACCCAGAACGGGGGTCTTCTTCACCATCCAGTTCTGGAAGCTGAAGATATTCGTCTCTATGCTGGGCACTATCCTCTTCCTGATCCCGCCTACCTCCTTGCCGAGCTCTTCTTCTATTTTAGTCAGCTTATCTTTCTTTACTAACAGCAGGAGTACGCCTTCCAACAGGATCAACGGGCTTAACCACAACAGAACCGCTCTGATGACCTCAAAAAACGTGATTCCCTCTTCCATACCGCACCTCCTCTTTTTCTGCTGATATGTTTTAATAAATTTATACCGACCCCGCAACCAGGGCAATTACAGTAAATAAGAGCGGTGGGGGTGAGATTTGAACTCACGGTGGGGAGAAGTCCCCACAACAGTTTTCAAGACTGCCGCTTTCAACCGCTCAGCCACCCCACCAGTTTTAAAATATATTATAAAAAGAGCTGCTTGAACACCGTATAAATTATACCCTTACCCGCCTGAAAAGAACTATTGATAAAATTCACAAAAGAAAACTCACCGAACATTATATTAATAAAAAACGCGAGCAATGCCACATCCATAATATAAACAAAAGAGAAACCGAAGATATAATTTGCCTTAAGGAAATCACCCTGCTTGGAACGCACGCTCTTGGCGCTGAAAATAAGGTGCAGGGTGAGGCTGAAGCTCAACAAAAAGACGAAATACCCTACGCTCTCTTTTGTCTTAAGCAAAAACGATAATGCCAGGTATACCAGGAACACAACGATAGTATAAATGGGCAATACATACGGGGCAACCTTCACCAGGGGCTTAAGGAACTGAAAAAGCACTCCGAGTAATTTCTGCCCTTTATTATATACTATCACCGGTTCGTATATAAACAGGTAAATTATGATAAAACCCGCTACTCCCGCCCAAAAATAATCCCGGAACGCCTTATCTACCGCGGCGAACTCATTTAAAAATGATACTGAGGCCGAATACACAAAAGGCAGAAGGCAAATACCTATGATAAATTTAAATACGCTAAGGGCCCGGCGCGAAAAACCCGATAACGTTGGCCCGCTGCCCTTAAGCTCTTCGGCGCCTATATTCAATTTTCCTGGTATATCGCTATCCTTCAGAAGTAATTCTTTCTTTGCCATTTAGGTACGGCCTTAAGGCCTCCGGTATGACTACTGAACCGTCTTTTTGCTGATAATTCTCCAATATAGCCGCTACTGTCCGCGCCAGCGCTACGCCGGAACCATTCAAAGTGTGCACGAACTCCGGCTTCCTGGTAACCTTGTTCCTGAACTTTATATTGGCCCTTCTTGCCTGAAAACTCTCAAAATTAGAGCAGCTGGATACCTCAAGCCACTGGCCTATGCCCGCGGCGTATGCCTCAAGATCATAGCATTTGCTGGCAGAAAAGCTAAGATCCCCCGTAGGCAACACCGCAACCCTGTAAGGCAGGCCTAATAATTCAAGGACCTCTGTGGCGTCCACGACAAGTTTCTCAAGTTCGTCATAAGAGGTTGCGGGCTTTACGAACTTGACCATCTCAACTTTATCAAACTGATGGACCCTCATCAACCCTCTCGTGTCTTTGCCATAAGAACCTGCCTCTCTGCGAAAACACGCGGTATAAGCGGTATAATATACAGGCAGGTCTTCTTCATTCAATATCTCATCGCGGAATATATTGGTTACCGGGACTTCGGCAGTAGGTATAAGAAAGAGGTCGTCATCTTTAAGCCGGTACATATCCTCTTCCATTTTTGGAAGCTGCCCCGTTCCGGTCATTGAAGAGCGGTTAACCAGAAAAGGAGGGAATATTTCTGTATAACCGTGCTTTTCCGTATGCAGGTCCAGCATAAAGTTTATCAAAGCCCTCTCGAGCCTGGCGCCCCACCCTTTGAACAGGATAAAATTAGAACCGCTGATCTTAGTCGCTCGGGCAAAATCAATAATACCGAGGCGCTGGCTTAATTCAATATGGGTTGCCGGCTTAAAATCAAACTCAGGAGGCTTGCCCCAGGAACGAAGTATCTCCTTACGGGAAGCATCCCCTATGGGGATAGAAGAATGCGGTATATTAGGAATGCTCAATAGGAAGCTGTTTAATCCGGCATCAGCTTCCTTTAATTCGTTTTCAAGCATATCTATCTTGCCGGAGGCCTCTTTCATTGAGGCGATCTTATCTGCGGCATCGCTCTTCGCCTTCAATAAAGCGCTGATCTCTTCGTTTGCCTTGTTCTTCCCGGCCCTCAACTCTTCCAATTCGCTTAATATTTTACGACGGGAATCATCCAGCTTAAGCAGGCCCTCTATATCTAATTTCAAAGCGCGGTCTTTAAGCGCTTTTCTTACTATATCCGGATTTTCGCGTATAAATTTCAAGTCCAGCATCTTCTATCCTTTAATGACGCCCAAGGGGCGCATGCGGCAGACGCGCTTTGAAATACCCGCGTTATGCACGACATTAACAACATCATTCACATCTTTATATACCTGCGGGGCCTCTTCAACCAGGGTATCCCTGCCAGAAGCCTTAACTATTATACCCTTAGATTCCAATTCTTTCAATAACACATTTGTATTGATGGACTTAAGTGCCGCGGTACGCGATTTCAACCTGCCCGCTCCGTGACACGCAGAACCAAAGGTTTCATCCATTGCCTTCGCCGTACCCGCAAGCAAATAAGAGTTCCTGCCCATATCGCCGGGAATTATAACCGGTTGGCCTGTTTTTTTATACCTATCAGGCAGAACCGGATGGCCGGGCCCGAACGCACGGGTCGCGCCTTTGCGATGAACACACAGATCCTTCTCCTTACCGTCAATAGTATATTTCTCTATCTTGGCGATATTATGCGCGACATCATAGATCAGGCGCATCCCCATCCTCTCCCATGACATGGCAAATACCTTTTCAAAGGCCTTACGCGTAAGGTGCATCAGGCACTGCCTGTTCGCCCAGGCATAATTAGCGGCGCACTTCATCGCCGCCAGATAATTTTTCCCTTCGGGAGAATTAACCGGAGCAGAGCATAGCTGCCGGTCGGGAACATTGATATTATACTTCTGCAGGCAGCGTATCATGCTTTTTATATAATCGTCGCATACCTGGTACCCCAGGCCGCGGGAACCGGAGTGTATCATTATAGTTATCTGGCCCAGGTCAAGCCCTAGCTCATCGCAGATATCGCGGTCATAAAGCTGGTCTATCGCCTGGATCTCGAGAAAGTGGTTGCCTGAACCGAGTGTGCCGGACTGTGCCTTGCCTCTCTCATAAGCCCTCTCTGAAACCGCTGAAGGATCAGCGCCCTCCATGGCCCCGTTCTCCTCAGTGCATTCCAGGTCATCATCACTGCCATACCCCTTTTTTACCGCCCATTTTGCCCCCTTAAGCAATATCTCCCTCTCCTCTCTTTCGCTTACCCTTATGTCGCCTTTTGAGCCGACTCCGGTGGGCACATCAGAAAAAAGCGCGTAAACCAGCTTTTCTATCTTATCTTTTATGTCATCATATCTGAAATCGGTCTTCAGGAGCCTGACCCCGCAATTTATATCAAAACCTACGCCGCCGGGAGATACTACCCCCCCGGCCTCTATATCCGTGGCTGCTACTCCTCCGATAGGAAAACCATACCCCCAGTGTATATCGGGCATCGCCAAAGACGCTTTTACGATACCCGGCAGGAACGCCACATTAGCGACCTGTTCAAGCGCCTTATCATTACGGATATCCTTCAGCAGCTTTTCATCCGCATAGATAATACCCGGCACGCGCATCCCCGGCTTATACGACTTGGGTATGCGCCAACGGTAATCATCAATCTTTTCCAAAGGGCCCTCCCAAAAACCAGCCATTTTTCTCCCGGGCTCTGTTTATACGTCCAATATAACTTCTGCCTGCCAACCGGAGGCGCCCTCCGATATCTTCAACTCATGGTAAGTAGCCGCCTTGATCTCCTTGTTCACCGCATAACCATCCCGCTTTTCTCCCACGGCTATCGCGTCCAGGGAATTATTGCCTATGGTATTAATATAGAATCTAAAGAATATCAACCCTTTCGCTTCAGCCAGGGAAAGCAGTTCATTCAGCCAATTGACAAAAAGCTCTTCCAGGTTATCTGCTCTTTGTTTTATTTGTATTTTCTTATGTTCGCGGGGGTTTATGTTTTTTCTTTTGGAGATGATGTCAAAAACTGCCAGGGCAGCATTACAGAATAGCTCTCCTAAATCGCTGCCTCTGACCCTGATAGCTATATCTGCCGTATGCTCGATAATTTCGTAGGATTTCACGAAGGATCAATTATGGTGGGCCATGTAGGAGTCGAACCTACGACCTTGACATTAAGAGTGTCCTGCTCTGCCAATTGAGCTAATGGCCCTGATTTGGATTATTTTATCGTAAAATAAGTTAATTTGCAATATGCAAATTAAAAAATGTGCCTGGCTGGAGTTGAACCAGCAACATCTAGTTCCGAAGACTAGCGCTCTATCCGGTTGAGCTACAGGCACATCAAACTATCTGGCACCTATCACCCAGGATCTCCCTGATCTGGCACAACCGCTCCTCATCCGCGGCCGCGATATTCTTTTGTGCCGTGGCGCGTACCGGAGAATTAAGATTTATCTTATCGGGATTTATCTTATCGATTACATCTTTCAAGCTGAAGACGCTGTCCAGGCCATCATTAATGCCTTTTACCAGCATTATCTCAAGCCATATTTTTCCTTTAAACTCTTTCCTGAAAGCTATAAGCCCGTTTATTATATCTTCTACTTTTATTCCCTTTTTGGGCCGGTTTACCCGCGCGAATATTTCCGGGGTAACCGCGTCAAGGGAAGGGACCACCAGGTCCGCCTGTAATAATTCGCTCCGGACTTGCGCGGAATTCAGCAATGATGCGTTTGTGATCACCGCTACCGGGACATTTGTAAGGCCGCGTATACCTTTGATCAGGCCCCCTATCCTGCTATTTAATGTCGGCTCTCCCGCTCCCGAAAAGGTAATATAATTTAATTGCGCTGCCTCGCGGGTATTGTTCTCAAGCCACAGCCTGATCTCTTCCAATATCTCTTCGGCGCGGATATATTCCTTTCTGTCAGAAACCGTGCTCACACCGGTGCCTATCTGGCAATAAACACAATCAAAAGTGCACACCTTATGAGGAGTCAGAGAGATCCCCAGGGATAAACCAAGCCTGCGCGACCTTACCGGTCCGTATATATATTTCATCTATCTGCCGTAAATACACTCCCCTAAAAATAGTATTCCCACCTCACTTGACATAGGGCGATCTGTGCCGGGAAAAAATATAGATCCTTCCCCCGCTGCCAAAAATTTAAAAGGTGGGAATAAATTTGCCCGATAACCTACTTTACTACTATTGTGCAGTTCTGGGTCCCGAATGAATTGGCAATGCATGAATTGCAGCTCGGGTCATTAAGCCAGGAACCGTCTACAAAGAATTTGTATTCGTATCTTCCGGGCTTTAAGCTGACCTTGGCCTTCCAATTCCCTTTAGAATCTTTTTTCGCAGGCACCTTGGCGGTATTCCAATTATTGAAGCTGCCTGCCAGATTGACCCTTTTTGCCTGCGGCGCATAGATCTTGAACTCGGTTGGTTTCGTTTTCGCTACCGTCGCCATAACAGACCTCCTTTTTGCCGACTGTTATTTATCGCACAACGGGGGCTTAACTCCTCAAGGATCTTCCTATACCGCTACGATAGATATGCCTCTTTTATCGGCAAGAGCTAAGCTTTCCTCTTTATCTATAAATATGGTCTTCGCTGCCTCAATCGCAAGGCAGGAAGCCCCGGCTTTTATAAGGTTCTTTATAGTATTTAAACCCACTACCGGAATATCAAACCGCATATCCTGTTTGGGTTTGCTTACTTTGACTACCGTAAAATTATTGCGCGCTATTATACCCGCGCGCCTGATAAGATTATCCGTCCCTTCCAGCGCCTCAACCGCCACTATCGCTTTATCTTTTACCGCTACGGTCTGGCCTATATCCAGAAAGGCAACCGCCTTTGCTAATTCCAACCCGAAATACAGGTCCTCCCATTCGCGGAAATCCGGTGCCCTTGACGTAAGAGTGCCCTTTCCCGGCAAAAGATCGCTGATGAAGATAGTGGAATCTACCAGCTCAAAGCCGGAATCTTTTAATTTATCGGCCATCGCACCGAATATCGTATCCGCCCTCTTATCTTTTACGCTAGCAAGCAGGTTCTTTAATTCCGGGTCCTTGCCTATCTCGGCGCTGAATAACCTGCGGGGGCTTATCTGCCCGGCCATGGCTACCCTGGATACGCCCTCCTCTTTGAATATTTCAAAAAGCCTGCTGAATTCACTAAGGCCTATCCAATATACCTTGCCGGCATATCTTTTTAACTGGCGGGAAGTATCCCCTTTTATGGCGACTGCTACCACATCATAGCCTTTCTTTTTCGCGGCTTCGCAAAAAAGAATGGGGAAACGCCTGTTCCCTGCGATCAGTCCTATTTTATCCATAGCTATTTTTTCTAACCCTTATGGCAGGAACGAGCCAGGCCTCTTTGAGAATTTTCTATAAAACTGATGAGATAGGAAACCTCGTCTCCGGGAGGCACCTCTGCCTTTACCTTCTCTAAGCCGTGTTTTGCGGTAAGGCCCGAATTGAATAATATGCGGAACGCCCGGTCCAGGTGTTCTATTGAATCTTTGGACGCGCCATTACGCCTAAGGCCTATAAGATTCAGGCCGTATACGCGCGCAGGATGCCCGTCGCAGGTAGAATAAGGAGGGATATCCTGGACTACCTTAGAACATCCTCCGATGATGGAAAGCTTGCCAATCCTCACAAATTGGTGTATAGCGACCAATCCCCCCACTACCGCCTTGTCTTCTATGGTCACATGCCCGGCGAGAGTCCCGTTATTGGCGATCACGCAATTATTCCCTACTTTGCAGTCATGGGCGATATGGGAATACGCCATAAAAAGGTTATTGCTTCCTACTACGGTCTTCCCGCCTTCCCCCGTTCCGGGGTTAAAAGTAGAATATTCGCGGATGATATTATTGTCTCCGACTATAAGAAAGTTCTTCTCCCCTTTATATTTAAGGTCCTGCGGCCTGCTTCCGATAACGGCACCGCTAAAGATCTCGCAATTTTCGCCGACCGTGGTGTTCCCTTCAACGATACAATAGGCGTGGATCCTGGTGCCCCTGCCTATAGCGGCACCTTCTCCTATAATAGCATACGGGCCGACTTCTATATCGCCGGCCAGGTTAGCTTTTTTGGAGATTATCGCTGTAGTATGTATCTTCATAGACTGACCTTAGGCTAAAATAAACATCAGATCCGCCTCAGCCACCACTTTCCCGTCTACCAACGCCCGGGTCCGCACCAGCCCTGTTTTTGATTTAACTTTGACTGCTTCGGCCTCAAGTATTAACTGGTCTCCGGGGACAACAGTCTTTCTGAATTTTATATTATCCGCGGATAGAAAATAGGCGAGCTTGCCGCGGTTCTCCTCGGGCGAAAGCATCATTACCCCGCCTACCTGGGCCATCGCCTCCACGATCAATACCCCGGGCATAACGGGCTTACCCGGAAAATGCCCTTTGAAGAAATAATCATTTATGGTCACATTCTTTATGCCGGTAGCGCGCTTGCCCTTCTCCAGAAAGATGATCTTATCCACAAAGAGGAACGGTTCACGATGCGGTAATATCTTCATGATCGTTTCTATCCCGAACCCTTCGCTTTCAGCCGGGCGGTAACCTGCTCCTATGCCTGCTATAGCGTATCTTTTCCTCTGCTGGTCTATCTTCTTCGCCAGCTTCAGGTTCAGGGAGTGCCCGCTCTTTAAAGCTACAATGCGCCCCTTTAAATGCTCTCCCAGTATATACAGATCACCATAAAGGTCCAGTATTTTATGACGGACGAATTCATCCTGATAACGCAATTTATTCTTTATAACCCCTTCTTTTCCGATAACCAGCGTGTTATCATAATTGGCCCCCTGCCCCATACCGTGATGCTGAAGGTCCTGCGCCTCATTCTCAAGGCAGAAAGTACGGGAAGAGGCCAGCTCATCCTTGAATATCCCTGAATCCAGGTTCAACTCCAGATACTGGGCTTTGAGAAAAGGGTGATTGTAATTCAGGGTATAAGATATCCTGAACTCCTGGGAAGGCAGGGCCATGATAGTAGAACCATCTTCTTCCACGAATATCGGTTCCTTGATAAGATAAGTGCGGCGCTCCTTGTCCTGCTCTTTGATTCCGGACTCGCTCAACGCCTCTATGAAATTCACGCTGCTCCCGTCCATCCCCGGGACTTCATTATTATCAAGCTCTATGCGTATATTATCTATTGACAATCCGGCGAGTGCCGCCATAAGATGTTCTATAGTATGTATCTCAACGCCGTCGCGCCCCAGCGATGTGCGCCTCGGAGAGTCCTCCTGCGAAAGCAGGGAATCAACCGAAGCTTTTATTGAAGGCGTGCCGGGAAGGTCAGTCCTGACAAAATTAATACCGCTATCGATATCGGCCGGCTTAAAGGTTATCCTGGCTTTATTCGCGGTATGCAACCCTATGCCTTTTAAGCTTATTTCTTGATTTATGGTCTTTTGTTTTTGCATAATTATCTCTTAATGATCTTTTAGCGGGACAGCTTCTCCTCTAATTCCTCTATCTTCTTTTTAAGCGCCGATACCGTATCAAACAGCTTCGGGAGGCTTTGGACGCAAGCATTTACGCGCTTGGCAGTGCCCGCCGGTTTCGCAGGATAACCCCATACCATTGTGCCCGCGGGTATGGACTTGCTCACTCCGGACTGCGCCATAACTACGGAATTATCCCCTACGCTGATATGCCCTACCAGTCCCGCCTGGCCGGCGAGTATAACATTATTGCCGATAACGGTGCTCCCCGATATCCCTACCTGCGCCACAATAATGCAATTTTTACCGATAACTACATTGTGAGCGATCTGCACGAGATTATCTATTTTTGTGCCGCTGCCGATAACCGTTTTTTCAAAACGCGCGCGGTCAATAGTAACATTTGCCCCGATCTCAACGTCATCACCGATCTCAACTATCCCTACCTGCGGTATCTTCTGATGCAGCCCTTCTACCGCGGCAAAACCAAAACCGTCGCAACCTATCACAGTGCCGCTATGTATGATCACGCGCTCCCCTATCGTCACCCTTTCGCGTATGGAAACATTAGGGTATATCAATGAATCTCTCCCTATCTTCGTATCGTGCCCTATAAAAGAACCGGAATATATAATGGCGTTGTCCCCGATAGAAACATTATCCTCTATTACCGCGTAAGGGCCTATCGCCGCGCCTTTCCCCAAAGAAACACCCTTGCCTATTACCGCGGCAGGATGTATGCCTTTCGGGTGGTTAGATTCCCCGGGCACCGCAAGCGAGATCACCTTAGCGAAAGCAAGGGACGGATTATCGCAGCGGATTATGGGCTTTGGCGCGTCCTTTATTTCCCGCGGGGCGATAATAGCGGAAGCAGATGTCTTCTCTATAAGGGGAAAATATTTGGGATTTGCCACGAAAGTGATATCGCCTTCCCGGGCTTCCCTGATACCCGAGACGCCGGTAATAACCGTGGCCGGGTCTCCGGTCAATTCCCCTCCGACAAATTCAGCTAACTCATTTAAACTCTTACGCATGCCTGGGTAATAACGCCTATTTCTTGTATCCTTTATTCAGGATATCAATGATCTTATCGGTAATATCCATGTTTTTCGTCTGATAAACAAATACGCGGTCGTTAAAGACCAGTGTATATTTTTCTTTTTCCGCGTATTGTTTTACCGCTGCTTCTATATCTTTGAATACCTCCTGCATCTTCTCATCCTGTTCCTTGCGCAGGTCGGTAAGTTTCTGGCGCTCAAAATCCTGCAAGGCCTTGAATTTCGTCTCAAATTCACCCTTCTTATTTTCTCTCTCTTTGTCGCTCAACAGGTTCATCTTATCCTGCAGCTGCTTGACCTCGTTGGTCTTTTTATCCATCTCTTCGCGGTAAGTTCCCTGTTTATCGGTAAGGGCCTTGTCAAAATCCTTCGTCTTTTGATATTCGCTGAAAATCTTGCTTAAATCCACGTAAGCGAACTTTTCTTCCGCATACGAGTTAACCGTTAGAAAGAACGCGCAGCCTAATATGACCGCAAGAATTAATATCGCTTTCTTCATTTATCAATCCTCCTGTTTTTGGTTAGATATAGTTTAAAAACCGTGGCTCATGCTGAAGTGGAATTTACCGCTGCCTATTGAGTCGTTACCGGGTTCTTTGTTCAAAGGGATGCCGTAATCCAGCATTATGGGGCCGATGGGGGTTTTGATCCTTACTCCAAATCCGACGCCTGATTTTAAACCGCCTTTGCCTAAACCGCTAACTTTTTCCCAGACATCTCCGACATCATAAAAAGCAACCAGCTTGAGGAAGCTGAATGCGGGGTACAGGTATTCCAGGTTGCCGATCAGCAGGGCTTCGCCTCCCAACGGGTCTTTTGATGAAGAGTCTATAGGGCCAAGCTTCCTCTCATGATAACCCCTGATCGTATAGGCGCCGCCGGCAAAAAACCTTTCATATATCGGGACGCGTTCTGAATCGCCATACGGCTTAGTAAGCCCTAAACGCCCCCTCGCTTCCAGCGTAGAGCCCCTGAACATAGGGAAAAAGTGCGATGCGCGGCCAAAGAACTTCCAGAAATCCTTAGTCCCTGCCAAAGGCCCGCCCGCGGCTTCTATTGAACCGCTTAAAATATTACCCCTTGTCGGGTCAAATACATTATTCCTGGTATCGTAAGTAAGGGAGAACTGCAGGCTGCTTATGGTATTGCTGCCATACTCGCTCTGCAGGTCGGCGCTGGCATTTTCCGTTATATCTCCGATCTTGATCCTGTCGTGGCGGTACATGAGGTCGGCCCTGAGGTATTCGGATAATTCCTTTCCCAGGCGTATATCCCCTCCTACCGTATCCTCATCGTAACCGTATCCTATATCCTCTTCCCTCTTATGCACTCGCTTATACGCGTCAAATCCAAAAGAAACCGGGTAATCAAATAACCACGGTTCGGTAAAGCTCAGGTCAAAGCTGTTGCTGAAACTGCCTATTGAAGCGCGGACTTTCAGGTCCTGGCCATCTCCGGTAAAATAAGGGAAGTTCCTCCAGTCAAAATTCTTCTGTTCAATCTCTACAAAACCTACCAGTTTCTCCACGCTTGAATATCCGCCGCCGAAACTGAAAGCTCCCGTCTTGGATTCCTTTACCTCAACTACCAGGTCCTTCTTCTCGGGTACGGCGGTATCCTCCGTATCATATTTTACCTCTTCAAAGAAACCAAGGTTCTGCAGCCTCTCTTTGCTGCGTTTCAGTTTCTCGCCGTCAAACCTGTCCCCGGGCCTTAGCCTCATCTCCCTGCGTACGACTATATCCTTTGTCTTGACATTGCCTCTAACTTTGATCTTATCCACATACGCGACCTCATGCTCGGCGATATTATATACTATATCTATGCGCCCGGTGTAGGAGTTCAGGGCGGTAGCCTCCTGCACCTGGGCCGATATATAACCGCGGTCAAAATAAAGGGCCTGTATATTCATCCCGTCCTGAGAAAGCGCCTCTTCGCTGAAGACCTTGCCCGGGACGCACTCCTTCAACGCGGACAGTATATCCTTTTCAGGGATATCCTTGTTCCCCTGTATAGCTATATTTCCGACCAGGTATTTCTTACCTTCATTTATCCGTATAGTAATATATAAAAAGTATGGCTTCTTGGCATCCGGTTTGATCTCATATTCAACCGCCACGTCCGTAAAACCTTCCCTGCGGTAGAAAGATTTTATACGCTCCATATCCTCCGATAATACGTCATCTTTCAACACCCCGGCGTTAAAGAACCACGCGCGCCTGGTCTTGATCAACTTCAATATGCGTTTGGCCGGAAAGTTCTTGCTTCCCTCTATTATGATATTCCTTATCCGCAGCCTTTTGCCCTCTACCACGCTGAATTCTACCCTCACCTTACCGGTATCTTTATCGGTATCCACCCTGTAGACTATCTGGGCTTCGCTATAGCCTATCTTTTCGTATAATTTCTTGATCGCGGCTGTATCTTCGGCGAGATTAGGATAATCAAGGTATTGCCCCTCCTTTGATTTCAGGGTATCCTTGAGTTTTTCCTCCCTCATTTTCAGGCGGTTAACCCCCGAAAAAGCTATCTTCGCGATTATAGGCCTTTCCGCGACGGTAATTATAATCTTCAGTCCGTTTTTATAATCTTCGCTGTCAATCTTTATATCGCTGAAATACCCCAGCAGGTAAAGGCGCTTGAGGTCATCGCTTATCACAGTCTCCTGGTAAGGGCTGCCTACCCTGGTCTTTATCTTGGATATAACAGTATTAGTGCTTATGCTTTTATTGCCCTTTATCTCTATGGCGGTGACTAATTTAGCGGAAGGCGCCTCCTGGTCATCGGCACGCACCTGCACAAGGCCCATAGCCTGAAAGGCGATAAGGGAAATTATCAATATCGGGAGTATTTTTCGCTTCATAATGCTATTATTATAAGAGATTTATCACGTTAAATCAACAAATAAAAAATCTTTATATCTCTTCTATCCTGGCGAGGTTTTCAAACCTCGTATATTCCTTGATAAAACTTAGTTTAATCGAACCTACCGGGCCGTTACGCTGCTTGGCTATGATCACTTCTGCTATGCCCTCATTATCAGGGCCCGGCTTATAATATTCTTCCCTTAATATCAATACTACTACGTCGGCATCCTGCTCTATCGCTCCGGATTCTCTCAAGTCAGATAGTTGCGGGCGATGGTCAGTGCGGGATTCTACAGCGCGGGATAACTGGCTTATCGCTATTATAGGCACGTTCAATTCGCGTGCCAGCGACTTTAAGGAACGCGAGATATCCGATATCTCCTGCTGCCTGCTCTCCTCGCTTCCTGAACCGCGCATCAGCTGCATGTAATCCAGTATGATCAGTTTTATGTCGTGGTGCGCTTTTAAACGGCGCGCCTTGGCCCTTAACTCCATGACAGATATACCGGGCGAATCGTCTATGAATATCGGGGCCTCTGAAAGCTTCCCTGCCGCGGCTGTAAGGCGCGGCCAGTCAGAAGGAGAAAGATACCCTGTCCTTACCTTATGGGCATCGACCTTGGCATGGGAACAGAGCATCCTCTGGACCAGCTGCTCCTTTGACATTTCAAGGCTGAAGAAAGCTATGGGTATCTTTTCGATCACTCCGGCGTATTCGGCCATACCCAGGGCAAGGGCGCTCTTTCCCATAGAGGGCCTTCCGGCAACTATGATAAGGTCTGAATCCTGCAAACCAGAAGTCTTATTGTCAAAATCTATATACCCGGTAGGCACACCCGTGACATGCGCCTTCTTCTGATAAAGCCTGTCAATATTCTCAATGCTATCCTTTACGATCTCCTTCAGGTGAGCGAAAGTGCCGTGTATCTTTCTATCGCGCACCTCAAATATGAATTTTTCGGCATTATCTACTACGTCATTTATATTGCCTTCACTCTCATAACAAAGGGAGATTATTTTGGTAGCGTTATTTATAAGTGCCCTTAGGGTATATTTTTCTTTTACGATGCCGACATAATGGTTTATATTGGCCGAGGTAGGGACGGAATTGACCAGCGCCGTCAGGAAGCTCGCTCCGCCCGTATCCTGCAGAGTGCCTTTCCTTTTCAGCTCATCGGTAAGCGTGATTATATCTACTGCCTTATTGGCATTATAAAGGTCCTGTATGCTTTCAAATATCCTGCGGTGGGAATCCTTGTAGAAGTGCTCCTTGTCCAGCGATTCTACGGCGGCGGCAATGGCATTCTCATCCAACAGCATAGAACCCAATACCGCCATCTCGGCTTCTATGTTCTGCGGCGGGAGCTTCTCTAACGCGAGTTCTGACATATTCTATTTTTTGACGATCCAAACCTTTATCTTCGCGGGGACTTCAGGATGCAGTTTTACCGGCACCTCGTATATGCCCAAGGCCTTTATAGGCTCATCCAGCGCGATCAGGTGCTTTTCTATATTCAGGCCTTCATCCGCAAGCGCGGCCGCTAATTCCTGCGCAGTGATATTCGCGTAAAGCCTGTCCTCTTCGTGGGTCAGGACGGGTATGGTCAAAGAGAGGCGCGCGAGTTTTTCCCGCATCTCCTCGGCTTCACGCCGCGTCTTCTCAAGCTGCAGCGCCTTCCGCTCTTTATCCTGTTCCAGTTTCTTCAGGTTTGATGAGGTAACAGGCATACCCAATCCGTTGGGGATAAGGAAATTGCGCGCGAATCCATCCTTTACCTTCACGACCTGGCCTGCCTTACCTATTTTATCTATATCCTTGCTTAATATGACTTCCATCTTATGAACGGGTGTAAGGCAAGAGCGATATAAACCTTGCTTTCTTGACCGCCTCCGCTACCATCCTCTGGTGCTTGGAGCAATTACCGGATATGCGCCTTGAGACTATCTTGCCTCTCTCTTTGACAAAAGCCTCCAGCCTCTTGGCGTCTTTATAATCAAGGGATTTGACCTTATCCACGCATAAACGGCAGAATTTCTTCCTGACCGACATAAGGACATCGCGTTTTTTAACGACTCTCTTTGCTGGTTTAATTCTCATTGGATTTATCCTCGCTTTCTTCTAACCATGATGTCTCGGTAGATTCCATTGATAGTTCCTGGCGCTGTTCATCCGGGCTCTCTGCCGCCGCTTTTCCGGGGGCCCCTCCGAGGAACTGCACACGCTCCGCCCTGACTTCAAGGACATTACGCTTCTGGCCGGAGTTATCCTCCCAGGAGCGCGATTGGAGCCTGCCTTCTATAAAAACCGAGCTTCCTTTATGCAGATACTGATTGCAGGTCTCTGCCTGCTTATTCCAGACTACGACGGTAAGAAAACAGGCTTCATCCTTCCACTCCTGGTTCTTATCCTTGAATTTTCTGTTTACCGCGATCCTTAAATTTACGACAGCTGTCCCCTGCGGCGTATAGCGCAATTCCGGGTCTTTAGTAAGATTTCCGATCAATAATACTTTATTCAGATTAGCCATTGGATTCCCCCGTTAACTACTCCAGCCTGGAAATGAGGACTCTGAGTATATTCTCGTTCAATTTATATGCATGGTCTATAGATACTATGCTCTGCGTCGGAGCGGAAAAATGCAAAAGATAGTATATACCCTCCTGGTATCTCTTGATCGGAAAATACAGCTTCCTCTTTTCCGACCAGACGGAGCCTTCGGATACGCTGCCGTTATTCTTGGCCACGGCATTCGCTATCTGCTCAAAGAGCGCCTTCTTATCGTCCTCGGATATGTCGGGTTTGATAATAAACATCGCTTCATATTTCTTCATGCTTTGTTCCCTTTCGCTAGTCTTTTTTATTGCGCCGGTTAAAGATATTCATGCTCTCGGTTACGCCTTTCTTGGCCCATACCTTGCAACAGGAGCATGCTTCTGCTATTGTTTCTTTCAGTGCCTCTTTCTCTTTCTTGGAGAAATGCGAAAGCACAAAATCCGAGGTATCGCCCGCTCCTTTCCTCGGCGGCCTCCCTATACCTAAGCGCAGCCGCGCAAAATCCTGGCTGCCGAGAGAACGTATTATGGATTCCAGGCCTTTGTGCCCTCCGGAAGAACCATCCGGGCGTATCCTGACCGAACCGAATTCAAGGTCAAGGTCATCGCATATAACCAACAGGTCTTCCGGTTCTATCCTGTATCTTTTTATTAACGCGCTTACAGCGATACCGGATAAATTCATAAAAGTGAGCGGCAGCGCGAAAATGACGCTATTGCCTTCTATCTTGCCTTTCCCGCTTAACGAAAAAGCGTGATCGGATTTAAGGGCTACCTTATAGTTCCTGCCTAAGGCCTT
>JBAZEH010000030.1:0-16118 GCA_041653955.1 Candidatus Omnitrophota bacterium
GACAGGGGAATTACGGAAGATACTCCCCAAAAACTGGGCGGTCTCATCATTAGCGGCCTCATTATTATCAAAATAAGCCGTAGGGTCAAGCTTACCGAGAGTCAACGCCGCCTTATCTTTACATAAGGCCTGTTCATACCATAGTTCGCTCACCCTGACATTATTATCATTATCGGCATCACGGTTAACACTGGAGTAAAGCGTCAGGTCATCATTGAGCCCCTCTCCTGTCCCGGCCTCAAGATGCAGGAACGCTTTTCCTCCGGCCTCTAAGAATTCCTTACCTATAGTGATATCCGCGGAATAAGAGGCATCGGTGCGATCAGACTTTCTCTGGATACCGGCAGAAGCATTGTTGACATTATTCGTCCCCTGTATGATCATTGTGCCTCCGGCACCGATCTGGAGGCCTTCAGCAATAGTTATGGGGGCCCCCTCCTGCCTGTGCAAGGCCGTATCAAACTGCGTGAGCTTTGACTCATATTCCGTGAGCTTGTTGTTCTGGTCAAGGATACATTTCTGCTGGTCAACGATACATTTATCCTGCGCGATAAGCTTCTCTTCCAGCGCGATAACCCTTTTTTCCAGCTCTTCATATTGCGCCCTGGTAATATACTCTTGTGCCGATGCGTACGGCTTAAAGGCAACCTGTATAAAAAAGACAAGCAATAAAAAGAACGCCTTGCGTAACATCTCTCCTCCTTTTTTGTGCTACTATATTATTTTTAGTGCTACTAACAGGCAAAAAAATAATAAACCTTCGTCAATCAATATGCTT
Source organism: Candidatus Omnitrophota bacterium (assembly GCA_041653955.1). Classification (GTDB taxonomy): domain Bacteria; phylum Omnitrophota; class Gorgyraeia; order Gygaellales; family Profunditerraquicolaceae; genus UBA1562. The sequence continues at coordinate 779 of JBAZEH010000030.1, forward strand.
CCCGGTAGTAGACATGCTCATAGCCGAATGCTTTACGCCCTTTACCGATTTAAGGCTATCGGATAGCTTTTCCGCCTCCCTGGCAAGTCCGGATACCGCGATGATCTCAAGGCAATTATTATGGTCAAGGTGTATATGCTGTGATGAAATAATAAGCTTGCCGTAATCGTGCTGAATATCCATAAGCTTCTTTACCAGCTCTCTTCTATGATGGTCATATACCAGGCTTATGACCCCGGCCACCTCGCTGTTAAGCTCCCACTCCGCCTTCATCAGGTATTCACGGATCATATCCCGGATAGCTTCGGAGCGGCTGGAATAATTCTTATTTTTTATACGCCGGTCAAACCCCTCTAAAAGAGACTCTTCCAGAGAAACCCCGAAACGTATTATTTTAGACATAAAGACACCTTACTCCAGTATTACTTTTATAATAATAGTAATACTGAACAAAGAACTTGTCAAGTTTTTTATGGAGTTTTTGCTTAACCCAGGCAGGGCTTCCTGCCCTTATTCGCCCGCTTTGAACGCCAGTTAAGCTTGCCTCTGCGTTTACGTTTTCCCATCTCTATTGATATTTATAGTAGCTTAGGGGTATGGTCTGGGCCATATACCTCACAGCTTCAATTATACATACACGTATCGCCTTCTCCATCGGGGTGTTCGCGTAATCAGATAATCCTGCCCCTAAACCCCAGTTCCCGAAGAATCCGGTCATCACGCTGCCTGCTATATCCGATGCCTGCCCTTCCAATTTAGTAGCAGCCAGCACCTCTGAAGTAGAGGTATTTACGATACGTATATCAAGCGCCATATGCGCCTTATTTAATGCGGTCCCCAACAGGCCGCCTAAAATACCGCTGCCCACCCCTCCTCCGCCGCCTACTCCGGCGCGCCCTCCTGAAGCCTGGGGTTCAAATTCTGTAACCGTTGCCGTGACGATCAGGTCCGATGTGTTGGCTTTACCTTTTTGCTGCCCGACGTTACCCGGATCAGCAACCCCGGGAACAGCCGGCTCCTGCCCCTGTGTTGCCACTGGCAGAGCCTGACGCTCTACGACCGAGAAACGATTGCTGTTTGTAAGAGCGGTAATCAACATCCCACGAAGGCCTGAACCTATCTCTCCGGTCGCCTTTGCCGCTTTGACATCAAAATCCGACACGCTGACACGCGCTTTCAGGCCTGAATAAGAAGGAAGCGGGGCCACGCCGGCATTACTATCTCCCTGCGCGGCAGGCTGTATTATCTTCCGGAATGACGCGCAGCCCGCTAAACTCACGGCCATCAATACGCATACCGTAACTAATAGTAACCTTCTCACAGGCAACCCCTCTTAAACCTACCGCGATCATTCTTATCTGTTAGTGTGATAAAAAATTATATCCCGGATCGATTACCCTGTCAAGCTAAAAGCAGGCTATAATATCTTAAGCAGTTCCGCGATCCTGCCGATAACGCGGTAGGGCTTCTCCTTATCAATCTCCTTCTTTGAGCTGGAACCGGTAGTAACTATTACTGTTTTTACCTTAGCGCCTCTGCCTGCCCGGGCATCAATAACCATATCTCCCACATAAACCGCCTCCCGAGGCATCAAGGAGAACCCTTGAATGATCCTATTCAGCATCTCCGGATGTGGCTTCATATGCCTTATTTTATCCGCGCAAAGCACATAATCAAAATACTTCCTGATCTTAAGGTGCCGGATAAGTATCAGCGAGAACCTGGTAGGCCTGTTGCTGGCAACGGCAAGGTAATAACCTTTCTTTTTAAGGTAAGCTAACAGCTTATCCGCCTTAGGGAATAATCCGGAGCCTCTTGTAAGCGCAGTTTTATGGTGGCTGCGGTATATGGCCAGGGCGCGCGCCAGATCCTCCTCTTTCACAAAAGGCCTTAAAAGATTGGAGTCTCCCCAGCCTACGGCCTTACGGATCACGGGGCCGCTTTTAAGCGGATACCCGAGCTTGCGCATCGTATAATTGAAACTGCTGGTTATCGCTGGATAAGCGTTAAGAAGCGTGCCATCCAGATCAAAGATAATAAGTTTTATACCCTTCATAATAATAAAGGCAGGATCCTTAAGACCCTGCCCCTTTCTGACCTTGCCGATAAACCCTGTTATTTTAAAGGCCTCAATCGGAATCCGTAACCGCGTTATCCTCTTCCATAAATATATCTTCGGAAGAGGTTTCCACGCTTTCGGGCCTCTCCACGCTGATATTTACGGCAATATTACTGGCGTCCGTGCCGATCTTATAATCAATGCTAAGCGTATCCTGGGGTTTTATTTCATCAAAGGAATTCACGTTCTCATATTTTGTATTGTCATCTGCCGTGATGGCCATCTCCTTCTCGGTATCCGTATCATAATCCAGGTATTTGACTTTTATGCTCCTGGCGGCCTTATCCACGGAAACCACGTCCCCCCATATCCACTGCGTTTCTGCCTCAAGCGCCATATCCTGGGCTAAGGGCAGTCCTGCTATTTCATCCTGGCTCAAAACTGTACCCGCGCTTAACAGCGCGCAAGATAAGATAAACCCAAAAACAAATCCTGTTCTTATCTTCATATTACCACCTCCTCCGCTTTCAAGAACAATCTAACACAGAATATACCCCCTGTCAATATCTCTTGAACTACCGGTAAACAATCGCGGCTATCTATAAAAAGGCAGGAACAGGAGGGATACCCACGCTATTATCACCGTAACAACCCCGACGGTAAGGCCTATACCCAGCCACCTCAGGAATGTAACCCTGATATTCCTTTCTTTTTCAAGTATGCCAAGGGCTACGATATTTGCGGTAGAACCGACCAGGGTAATATTGCCTCCGAAACACCCCCCGAATAAAAGCGCCCACCATAAAGGATGCAAATTTAAATCAAGGCTCTGAAAACTCTGGATAACGGGTATGAAAGCGGCTACAAGCACAACATTATCCAGTATACTTGAGCCCACCGCGGAAACCCAAAGCACTATAGTAATAAGCACCGGCTGGCTGTTCCCGGCAAAACCTGCCAGCTTACTGGCCATTACGTCGGTTGCGCCGGTATATTTCAGGGCCCCTGCCTGGGCAAACAACAAAAGGAAGAAAAGCAATGTCCACCATTCTACGTCCTTTTCTATGAATTCGCGGGCCTTTGTATTCTTCCATATCATTATGAACGCGGCCGCCATAAGGGGCACGATAAGCAGGATAGTATTCGCCTCCAGCCCCAGCAATATATCCAGGCGGTGAGAAAAGGCAAGGCATAAAAGGGTCAGGGCAAAAATATAAAGGGCGCTCTTGGTCTGCCTGTCTGCCGGTATAGAGACCAGCTTGATCAGCATATCATTAGAGCCAAACTCCTTTATCTGCCTGTCAAGCTGCTGCAATGAACGTTTATACCAGAACATAACTATAGCTATGGTAAGCAAAAGGCAGACTAAGGCCAGGGGAAATGCTTTTATGATAAAATCTTCAAAGGTCAGCCCCGATTTGGCTGCTATAAGTATCCCGATAGGGTTGCCTAATACCGTTCCCGCCGAACCGATATTTGTCGCCAAAACCGAGATTATGATATAGGGGATAGGGTCTACTTCAAAATAATCGCAGATCTCCAATACGGCAGCTACTATGAATATTATAGAGGTCACTTCGTCCACCGCGCAAGCAAGCGCCATAGATATCGCCGATATGATAAATACGAACTTTTTAGCCGTAAGGTTCCTTGTGCGTATGATCAGGCTCACTATCCATGCGAAGAACCCTTCGTCTTTAAGCAGGCCAATAATGACCATCATACCCGTAAGGAAGAGTATGACTTCAAGCGAAGAAAACTTGATCAGGTTCTCAAGGTCTATCGTGCGCGTCGCCAGCAGGATCGCGGCCCCCAGGAACGCGAAGCTAAGGCGGAAACTCCAGAACAACAGCGTACCTAATATGGAGACGGAAAAGATAGATATGGCCAGCGCCTGGTGGGAATTCAGGCCTATATGCCTGCTTAAGAAACCTAAGCTTACGGAAAGCAGAATAAGTAAAATGAACCTTTTAAACATAATATCTATCCGTTATTATACTACCTGTTTTGATTCCAGGTCCAAGGCCTTCAATATATCGCAACGGGCCACGATACCGGCTATTTTTCCTGTTTTATCCATAACCGGTATGCGCCGGGCCTTTTTTGTCAGCATGATCCTGGCTACTTCACAAAGGGTCGTATCTTCCGTGGTAGTTACAACATCCTTGCGCATAAGCTGGGATACTTTTATTTTATTCAGCTCAATGAATTTCTTCTTGGTCGATTTAGGGTTCTCTTCGTAAATAAACCTCCCTACCTTTTCTATATAACTTGGCAGTATATAGGAGAGTATATCTTTTTCAGTGAACATGCCTACCAGCTTTCCGGATTCATCGATAACAGGCAGTCCGCTGATCTCCAGCTTCTGCAATATTCCCAGCGCCTCATTAACAGCGCTCTCAGGAGAAATGCTGGTTACATCTTTTACCATTATCTCTTTCACCTTCATCGATTCCTCCTTATGCGACTTTACCCCTTAACTTAGAATATCTCCTTCAGGCGGGTCTTCAGTTTCATATACAGTACAGCAGCTATGGATATCTTAATTATATCGCCGGGGATAAAAGGTATGAGCCCTATAAAAGACGCCTTCCAGAAAGTCAGGCCTAAGTTGAGTTTTAACCACAGAGTCCCGCATACAAGTAATATAAGGTCCGCCAGGCATAAGATAACAAATATACCTGATAAACTCCCCCTAAACTTTTTAACGGATATCCCGAGGAACAAGGCAGACAATATAAAACCGAATATGTATCCGGAGGTCGGGCCGGCAAGATAATATATCCCGCTTGCTGCCGTTGAGAATATAGGCAGGCCCATTACTCCCAATAACACATATATCACCTGGCTCACCGCTCCCAGGCTTCCCAGGAATAACCCGGAAATCAACACAAAAAATGTCTGCAGGGTCAGCGGGACGGGCGTAAAGGGCAACGGTATTCGCACAAACCCCCCAAGGGAAGTCAAGGCTACAAATGTAATTACTCCGGCCACCCTGGAAAAATTCTTATCAACAACAATCTCTCTTTTAAAGATCGATTCCATCATATATCTCTCCTTTACTCTTTTGCTATTGCCAATGTGATTATGCCCGCCAAGACCAGGAGCAAACCGATAGATCCGGTAAATACTATCTTCAGGTTGTCAAACCAACGGATGACCGCGGCAACTCCGCAGATCAAAAACGCCAGGCCCAATACTGCCTTGAATATAGCGGCCAACACTTTTTTTGTCTCCCGGGTCTCCCCTTCCAGCCTCAACTTTTCCGGCATATCAAGCCCCTTCTTCTTTCTGATTAGGCCTGCTCTTCCATCTGCGGTGTATCCATCCCCATTCGGCAGGGTACCTGCGGATATATAATTCTATTATATCGGTCAGTTTCTGGATATTGATCAGAACGGTCTCCTGATGGTTCTTGCCTTCTTCCAGGAGTAACGGTTTCTCAAAAATGATCGTGTGCGTATCATCTTTCTGCCTGACTATAAAAGAGGGTAATATTGCCGCTCCTGTGCGCAGCGCCAGCACGACCGGGCCGGTAGCCGTAGCCGCCTTCTTTCCGAAGAAATCCACGAATACTCCGCCTGTGCCGAAATTCTGGTCCAGGGGTATAAAAAGAATACCGTTATCTCTCAATACCCTTATGGAACCTTCTACGCATGTTTTACGCGGCTGGCTGTATATCGTCTTTATGCCCACGCGCTCGCGCCTCTTTATAAAAAATCTCTCCGCGCGCTCATCACGCATATAACGCATTATACCCGCTGTCAGATAACCTTCCAGGCTCAATTTTGCAAGCATAAAGGGGAAATTACCGAAATGCGCGCTGACCAGGAGCACCCCCTTCCCCCTGGATAAAGCAGCTTCCAGATTATCAAAACCAGAGAAACCCACGCGTTTTTTAATGCTCTGCGGCCTGTCCATAAGGGATATTATCTCCAGGCCTGATTTAGCCATATGGGTAAAAGAATCCCTGGCGATCTGCTCTATTTCATCTGCTGTCTTCTCTTTCTTGAAGGCAATAGAAAGGCTCTCCAGGGCTGTCTTCCTATGCTTGCGGGCGATAATATAGCCTATAAGGGCGAGCCTTCTCGCGAAGCCATATATCCGGCGCTCGGGAATAAGCTTAACTATAAAAGCGGTGAAGTTCAGCCCTATCCATCCGGCAAAACGGCCTATATTTTTACGTATTTTTTTGGAGTCCATAAGAGTGTGAATTTAAAAAATTATAGCAGAAAAAAACTGGCTTGCAAGATAAATGTCAAAGTTTATACCCGATCTTGCGCAGGAATCCCTTACGCCACGCTATATCTTCATCAGATTCAAGGCCTTTCGGCTTTGCTCCATCTATAACCCCTAATATGCCCCGGCCCATATCCGTTTCCGCGATCACCACTTCAACCGGATTAGCCGTAGCGCAATAGATCGAACAAACCTCGGGGATACTTTTGATGGAATTCAATATATTGATGGGAAAGGCGCTCCTTATGAAGATTATAAAACTATGCCCTGCCCCGATCTCCAACGCATTATCCTGCGCAATCTTCTTCAGTTCGGCATCATTGCCTTCTGACCTGACCTTACAGGCCCCGGAAGATTCGACAAAAGCGATCCCGAACTTTATCCCCGGAACGCTGTTTACCAGGGCTTCATAAAGGTCTTCAATCGTCTTTATAAAATGGCTCTGGCCTAATATCAGGTTTACGTCATCGGGTTTCCTGACCCTGATTAATTTAAGGTCTACCATGGGGGCCTCCAGTCTTCTATTTTATATTTATCTTCCTGAAACTTGTGGTGTCCGTACGCAGCATACTGGCGTAAGTCTTGACTGCGGCAAGAATGAAATCTGGCTCCTTTAACAACCGTAACGGGACCTTGGCGATGAGGCGGCCGGCATCCAGCTCCAGGCTTAAGCCGGGGCCTCTGACCATATTTTTTCCGTCGAATACCCTGAATTTATTATTTTTGATGATTATGCGGACCTTCGGCATGGAGGCAAACGGGACCCTCCCGCTGTAACCAAAAAGATAAAACTGCAGGTTGAACTTCCTGCCCTGGCCCTTTAACTTATCTACGCGTATCAAAAGGTTCTCTTTATCTACCCCGTAGCTGACCCGGCCCTTACCCTTGACTATATCCCCGGGATTATTCCAATCTATATCCCTGGACACATTGAACATATCTGATATACCGGCAAAACGCACCAGGCCCGGCTTCTCCTGCCCTTCCCTGATAAGCGTTGTTTCCGGATAATCTCCAAACAGCTCATTGCCCCTGGCAAAAGCCAGAAGATAAAAAGCGCTTGATGAGGTTTGGCTCTTATAACAGAGGATCGCCTGATATTTCTTATTCACCTGCTCAGGGGTCAACTCGATCTTAGTCCATTGCGCGCGGGAGGCAAGGAACTGCTTCGGAGGAGTTAGGCCTAATTCGGGATGATAGTGCCTGGGGAGCGGCCAACCTATAGAATGGACAAGGTATGGATATACCTCGGGGGAAGGGATATCATCTCTCAAGTCGCGCAGGGCGACCTGTAAAAATAAATATAGCGCCTTATGGTCGGAGTTAGCGTCAGCCGGATGAGAGACGAATATCTTGGTAGGGGCATACTCCCTGAGCACGCTCTTAAGGTCAGAGAGGATACTCTCTCCTTTATACGGCGCCCCGTAAGAAAGATTTTCCTTATAAGGCACGCTGGATATCTTTGTCAACATACTTTTATACGGCTTGGTATCCCCCCAAAACCTCTTAAGGATCGTGAAAGTCCCGAAATCCGGATACCCCAGAAAGATCAAATCCTTGCTGTCCACACCCAAAATCTCCATCGCCTTTATAGCTTCTTTCTGGCGCACCTCACCCATATGTATAAACTCACCCTTTCTGAAGGTGAGCCTTTTTTCATAAACGATAAAAGCTATCTGATTATGGTCGCCATTGGTCAGGTATGTTACTTTGACTTGCGCGCCGCTTGAAAGCGCCTGCTGTATTATACCCGCGCAGGCTATAGCTTCATCATCAGGATGGGGAGCAAGTATGAGTACGCGGTCTGTCTTCTCAATAGGCAAAATAGCCCCTACCGCGGCAGGGGGCTGAAGCGCCTCCAGTAAAGAAGGGGCCCCAAAGAGAAATAATACGCATAAGAAAATAAAGACAGTTTTTAAGCTTTTCATGGACATATACCTCGAATAATACTACCATACAATATCCGGTAAATCAACCGAATCGGTCCCGCGATAAATTGTTTGAAAGAGGGGTTGAATACATATATAATGTTTCCTATGGTGACACGATTACGGCGACATTACGGGCGCATACGCCGCATATTAATAGCTGTATTGCTCCTTAACTGGGGCGTTGCGGCGGCAAAGGTCATTTACGGCATGATCACGCACTGCGCGAGCATGACTGCCGACGGGTTCCATTCTTTTGCTGACGGCGCCTCTAATATAATAGGGTTGATCGGCATAAGCATAGCCTGCAGGCCGGTTGACGCGGACCATCCTTACGGCCACAGAAAATACGAAACATTCTTCTCTTTATGCATAGCGGGGCTGTTAGCTATAGTATGTTTCCATCTCATTGAAGAAGGTATAAAGCGCTTTTACAGCCACATTACCCCACGAATCGATACCGCAAGTTTCGTGATCATGTTCACCACCCTCGCAATCAATATAATTGTAATGGCTTACGAATATAAAAGAGGCAAGGATTTAAAAAGCGACATACTCATATCGGATTCCATGCATACGCGTGCGGATATCCTCACTTCGCTCTCGGTCATAATCACGCTGATGATAATAAAACTCGGCTACTCTATCTTAGACCCTATAGTCACCATCATCATCGCCTTATTTATTGCGAGGTCGGCGTTACGGATAATAAGAGAAAGTTCAAGGGTCCTATGCGATACGGCGGCATTCATTGACATCAAAAGAATAACCGATATCGTATTGAAAGTAGAGGGGGTAAAAACCTGCCATAAGATAAGGACCCGCGGCAGGCCGGATGACATATATATCGATATGCATGTCCAGGTAAGCCCCGGTATGCATATAGATAAGGCGCACAAGATAAGTTATATGATTGAAGACCAGATCAAAAAGAATATCCCCGAAGTAAGCGATGTGGTGGTACACATGGAACCTGCGGAAAAAAATTAGGCGTCTTTAAGTATAAACCAGAGCCCTACGCTTGCGGTGACCCCCATAAAAGAACCGAAATAAAAAGCCCACGCAGGGCCCAGGAACCTCCAAAGTATCCCCGCCAGCAAAGAGGCCGGCAGAAGCCCTATGCCGACTAATGTAGCGTGCAGGCCGATCGCAGTAGCGCGCATCTGAACCGGAGCGATATCCGCTACTAACGCCTTCTCCACCCCTTCGGTAAAAGCGGTATACAAGCCATAAACTCCGAACATGAACCAGAGGCTGTTTACGGAGCTGTTCACCGCGAACCATAAATAAACCAGCCCGTAGAACAGATACCCCAGCACTAAAAGTTTTTTCCTGCCTATGCTATCCGAAAGCCGCGACGCCGGATAAGTGACCAGGCCGAAGATAATATTATAAACCAGATAAAAGAGTATGACCTGGCTTAAGGGGCTGCCCAGGTCTTTGGCGCGCAAAAGCAGGAACTGGTTAGAGGAATTCCCGAGGGCAAAGATAAAAGTAAATACAAGAAAATATTTCAGCCTTTTATCCAGGGCGCGCCACTTAAACTGCACCCTTGCCGCGGAGGCCCGTATCCGCCCCTTATTTTCTTTGACAAAAAATAAGAATAGCACCCCAAACAGCGCGGGGATAAGGGAAAAAAGGAATATATTTTTGAACGCGCCTTTGTATTTAGTGATTATGAGATAGGCGGCAAGCACGCCTATGGTAGCGCCCAGCGTATCCATTGCGCGGTGCAATCCGAATGCCGCGCCTTTCTTTTTATCGTGCGCGCTGTCCGCTATGAGGGCGTCGCGCGGCGCGGTGCGCACCCCCTTACCGAAACGGTCCACTGTCCTGGCGGCAAGCACGAACCACCAGTTGAAAGAAGCATATAAAAGCAATTTCCCGACAGCTGAAGCCGAATATCCTGCTATTGTAAAGGGTTTTCTGGATTTCGTCTTATCGGAAAAATATCCGGAAAAAACTTTAAGCAGGCTGCTTAAGCTTTCAGCTATCCCCTCTATCAATCCCAGTATCGCCGGGCCCGCTCCGAGCTGATTGACAAGATAGATGGGCAATATCGGATACACCATCTCGCTTGATATATCTGTCAACAAGCTCGTGATCCCCAATAAAATAATATTGTTCATGGCTATTTAAAATACCCCTGCGGATCACGCGGCACTGCGCCCTCCCTTACTTCAAAGTGCAGATGCGGGAGTATATCCGGATAGTTGGCGTTGCCGGTCTTGCCGACGGTACCTATAACCTGCCCCTGCCTGATCAGCTGGTTTTTCCCGGCATATACCTCTGTAAGGTGCGCGTACGTAGTCCTGGCCCCTCCCGGATGGGCTATGATGATATAATTACCCGAACCGGTCTTCCTGTCTTTATTCTCTATTACCCTGCTTAAAACAACTATGCCTGACCTTGCGGCTTTCACCGGGGCCCCTATATCGGCGAGGAGGTCAATACCTTCATGCGTCCTGTTCCCGCTTCGTTTGGCCCCAAATTCTCCGTCTCCGCGCGAATCATAGCGAATGATAATTTCATGAGCGTAATCTATCGGGCACAGGAATGTATGCCTATCAAGGAAATAAAAACCCAGGAATAATATGAAAGGCATGATAAAAAGCAGTGCCGTTAATATCCTTTTCATCTTTTCTCCAAGAATATCCCTATTCCCGCCAGGAAAATGCATATAACTACGAAAATATCTCCATAGCGGGTATAAAAACCGTTTTTACGGGCAGAAGGTATGATCTCACCGGTATTATAGCCGGAAATAAATATAGTATCCCCGTTCCTGTCCCTGACAGAAGATATTATCCTGCCCGAAGGAGATATAAAAGCTGATACCCCCGTATTAGCAGAACGCACCAGGAATACGCGGTTTTCAACGGCCCTGAACACCGAGGCAGAAAGGTGTTGATAGGGCGAAGAACTCCTGCCGAACCATGCATCATTGGTGATATTAACAAGAAAACTCGCGCCTTTCTTAACAAATTCTCTTGATAATCCCGGAAAAAGATCTTCAAAACATATAAGGACTGAAAATTTATCATACCCTCCGATACGGCCGGAAGGCAGGCTGAATACGGTGTATTCGCTTCCGCGCGAGAAATCCCCTATGGGCACTATCGTCTCAAGGAATGTAAGGGCCTTTCTTAAAGGGATATATTCTCCAAAAGGCACCAGGTGCAATTTATCGTATCTTGCTGGCGGTTTACCGTCGGCAGGAACCAAAAGTGCGCTGTTATAATAGTTACCGCCCCTTAAGGTAGCTGCCCCCAGGAGAAACGGGGTTTTGCCGGATATTATGAATTCTCTCGCCCGCTCATAATAAACCGGTTCCTCCTGAAGGACTACGGGTAAGGCGGCCTCCGGCCATATCACCAGATCCGGCTTATCCTTAAGGGCCTGCATAGATATTGCAAAATATGTATCCATAATAATATCACGCGAGCCCCTGCTCCATTTTAACTGCTGCGGGATATTGCCCTGTATAACCGATATGCGTAACGGCTCTCCCCCCGCACATACCCTCGGGGCGCCGGATAAGCTGATATAACCGTAAGATAAAACCGACAATAAAACCAGGGCCGGTGAAATAACGGCTATTTTAAATCTTCTCCTTAAACCGTTCTTAAACGCCCATACTGCTTCAACTATAGCTGCATTAACCATCATCACCAGAAATGAAACACCCCAGGCCCCGGTAATATCCGTTATCTGGATGGCCGGTAAATTAAGGTATTGCGAATACCCCAGGATCGCCCAGGGGAATCCCGTAAAAAGTAAACCACGGATATACTCAAGGAGGACCCATACCGAAGGTATAAATATCAGCGCGTAAGGCGTAGAGCGCCTGGTAAAAGGGCGTATGACCAACCCGAATACCGCGAAATATAACGCGAGGTAAAAGACCAGCACTATCGTCCCGGGCCAGGTGACATTCACCAGCCAGTAAATAGTGCCGGACCAGAATAACACCCCGGTAACAAAAAAGAGGAGGAATGCCTGTTTATTGGTTTTATTATTTAACGCGAAAAATACGGGGAGAAAAGCGAACCACGCCAGCAACCAAAGGCCGGACCGGGAAAAAGAAAGGGCCAGCAATATTGCGGAAGATAAACACAGAAGTATATCTTTAAGGATTACTTTCCGCAACATTTCTTGTATTTTCTGCCTGAACCGCACGGGCAGGGATCGTTACGCCCTACTTTAGGGCCGGATTGGGAGGATTGTTGATGGGTTTTAGAGGGAGATAAGGGCGCCTCCGGGGCCGCAGAGTTCTCCGGCATTGCCGCCTCAGGGTGCAGCAACTCCTGTGAAAGAGAGCTAAAAACACCCCTGAACTTCTCCGGCCTGGCAGGCTGCAGCCTGAAAATAGTCTCTACCGCCTCTTCTTCAATACCGGACATCATCTGGCTGAACATCTCAAATGCCTCGCGCTTATATTCTACCAGCGGATCGCGCTGCCCATATGCGCGCAGCCCTATCCCTTCCCTTAAGCTGTCCATGGCATAAAGATGCTCCTTCCATTTACTGTCTATTATCTGCAGGAATACCATGCGTTCCAAATGCCGCATCATATCGCTGCCGATATTCTTCTCCTTCTCTTCGTAAAGGGCGGTAATATCCTTATATAGTTCATCCTTTAACCCGGCGCTGTTAAGCCTTTGTATCTTTGAAGGGTCAATATCTATATCAAATTTAAGTTTTAAGGCGCTTATAAGCCCGGCGATATCCCATTCCTCGGGCTCGGGCTTATCCGCGGTATATGCCGCTGCTATATCCCCTACGATCTTATCTATAAACCCGGGTATATCTTCTTTAAGAAAATCTCCTTCCAGCACTGAGCGGCGCTGGCCGTAGATCACTTCCCTCTGTTTATTCATCACATTATCGTATTCAAGGAGTTGCTTTCTGATCTCAAAATTATGCTGTTCAACGCGCCTTTGCGCGATCTCTATGGATTTGGTGACCCAGGGGTGTTCTATCACCTGCCCCTCTTCAAGGCCGAGGGTATTCATTAATCCTATCAGCCTCTCTGAACCGAAAAGGCGCATCAGGTCATCTTCAAGGGACACATAGAACCTTGAGGACCCGGGATCCCCCTGGCGCCCGCAGCGGCCGCGCAGCTGGTTATCTATGCGCCGCGCCTCATGGCGCTCGGTGCCAAGCACATGCAACCCCCCCAGATCCACTACTTTCTTATGCTCCGTACCGGACTCCTGCCTATACCGCTCCAATATCTTTCTAAATTCTTCGTTATAATCCGGTTGGTCGGGTTTCAATTTTTCCTTAGCCAGGGTCCTGGCCATATTCTCGGGATTACCGCCAAGCAATATATCCGTGCCGCGCCCTGCCATATTGGTCGCTATGGTCACACCCTTGTACCTGCCGGCCTGTGCGACGATCTGTGCTTCCATCTCATGGTATTTAGCGTTAAGCACCTGATGGGCCACGCCGCGCCTTTTAAGCAATTCCGAAAGATGCTCTGACCTGTCTATGGATATGGTGCCCACAAGGACCGGCCTGCCTTTCTCATGCAGTTGGGCGATCTCATTGACCACTGCGTCAAATTTCTCTTTTTCGGTCTTATATATGCAATCGGGGTAATTAGCGCGTATAAGGGGCCTGTTGGTAGGGACAGTAACTACGTCAAGCTGATATATGCTCTTGAATTCATTCGCCTCGGTAAGCGCGGTACCGGTCATACCCGCCAGTTTCTCATACATCCGGAAATAGTTCTGGAAAGTTATGGTGGCCAGGGTCTGGTTCTCGCGCTCTATCTTAAGGCCTTCTTTGGCTTCTACCGCCTGGTGCAACCCGTCTGACCAGCGCCTGCCCGGCATCATCCTGCCGGTGAATTCATCTACTATGATCACCTGGCCTTCATTTACCACATAATCCACATCCCTTTTATACAGGTTATGCGCGCGCAAGGCCTGGATGATATGGTGGCGCCATTCCATGGTCTCTATATCGTGCAGATTGCCGATATTAAGCATGCCGCAAACCTTTGTTTCCCCTTCTTCCGTGAGGTGCGCGGTATGCGCCTTCTCATCCACTATATAGTCAAACCCTTTAGAGAGGTCCTCCCCCTTGTATTTTGCCTCTATCTCATCCCTCTCAAGGATTATCCTCCCTTTAAGGCGCGGTATGATCTTGTCTATAATATAATATTTATCGGTAGATTCTTCTGCGGGCCCGGAAATTATCAGGGGCGTGCGCGCTTCATCTATAAGTATGGAATCTACCTCATCCACTATCGCGTAATAAAACGGCCTCTGGACAAGCTCGTTGATCCCGTATTTCATGTTATCGCGCAGGTAATCAAAACCGAATTCATTATTGGTCCCGTAGGTTATATCGCTGGCGTAGGCGTTCTTACGAGCTTCGTCGGGCATATCGTGCTGTATGACCCCGACGGTCAACCCCAGGAATTCAAAGACAGGCCCCATCCATTCGCGGTCGCGGCGGGCGAGGTAATCGTTGACGGTAACGATATGCACCCCGCGCCCAGATAGCGCGTTAAGGTACGCCGGGAGAGTAGCGACCAGGGTCTTCCCTTCTCCGGTGGCCATCTCGGCTATCCTGCCTTCGTGCAGCACGATACCCCCCGCTATCTGCACATCAAAGTGCCGCATATTTACGGTGCGCCTGGCGGCCTCTCTTACCACTGCGAATGCCTCCGGCAGTATATCCTCAAATATCTTATTCCCCGTGACCTTAAGCCTTTCTTTTATTCTCTCTTTTTCCTCGGGTATAGCCGCTTCCAACAGTGCCTCTTCCAGCGTTCTTATCTGGGGAGAGTATTCCTGCGACTTTTTTAATATGATATCTTTAAATTCAGCGGTCTTCTGTTTTAGCCCTTCATCGGAAAGCGCGCTTATAGCCGGCTCAAAAGAATTAACGGCATTAACTATCCTGGCAAACCTGACCATATTATTGATCGAAGGCCCCGGCATATCCGGATGCAGGACAATATTGACCGCGGGGAATTTACGGTTGATCAGTCCCTGCTTGCTATTTAAGATTATTTTCTTTACTAAACCTAACATATTAGTGCCTGGCCTTAGCCTGCTCTTTTAAATACACCTCTATAAACTCATCAAGATCCCCGTCC
>JBAZEH010000031.1:0-14953 GCA_041653955.1 Candidatus Omnitrophota bacterium
CAGGTATCCAAATGGCCTGGATAAAGAAAGGATCGCTATAGAGAATGGTTGAAGTGTCATCCTTTGCCTCGGATGAATCTGCTGCCTTCGCCTGATGGGGTTGTTCAGGCTGCGCAGCAGCCTGGGCTTGCCCTATTTTTACTTCTTTCCCTTGCGCCACGACCGCGAGAGATTCACCTATTTCTTTTAAAGTATCTCCTCTTATGCCATCTAATCCTACTAATTGAAGCCTACCCTCCTGGTTTACTTTTAATTCAGCAAGGACTTCTCCTCGGTTATCAACAATACCAAGAAAACCATTATTTCTTTTAAGTTCGACTTCACGTTCCCCTACGTTAAATTTCTTACCTTCCAATTCGCTTAATCTTACTGCCTGGTCAGACTTTCCTTGAGCAGCAAGATTAAAAGCCATCTGGGTATTTGCCTCATAAGCTAAATCCAAATTGTCTTTCCCTGCGGCCTTCTGCCTGGATATATCAAATGACTTCGTTGATTCTATAAGCTTACCTTGTGCCTTCTGCGCTATACCCAGATTATATTCATCTTCTGCGGTGCGCTTCTCATATCCTAAATCCATGAGTTGGCGCTCAGCTGATTTAAAATCATTTATGGACAAGGTATACTGCGATCTTGCGCGCCGCGCCTGGTCCATAGCTTCACGCGCCATAGAGCGAAGATTATCGGCTGACTCAATATTCGCGTTGTTCCTGGCTTCCACTCCCTGGCGGCTAAAGGCACGGGCGCTGTTGGCAAAAACTCCCATTGCTTCCTTATATTTACCTTCCTGGCTTAATTTTACACCTTCATTATAAATAGAATACGGATGCGCTGCCCTGTTTACTGCCTCTCTTTGCGCTCCTATTCCTAAATCTCTGTTTAGTTCCTTTAAGCTCTCTATCGCTCCCCTTATATCCGCCTTTACTGAAGAACGCGCTAAATTTGCTATATTATGGCTGTTAGATTCAACAAGTATCTTATTAGATATATCAAGGACCATTTTCCTTGCTTTTTCTGTGCTTCCGGCATTCTTTAACCTTACTACATCTTCAGTCAATAGGCGCGGGTCATTATAATCAACAATATACACTACCTTACCCTGCATCCTTCCGCGCTTGGGATTATCAAGCATCGCGGCTTCATGGGTCGTACCTATCCTTTGGCTGAACTGCACAGCATTTACCATAGAGGTAATATTATTTAATATAACTGTCGCCCTGCCGCCCTCCATACCCTTAACGGCTATATTGGCCGCATCATAAAGCCCGTGGCATAAGAATATGTGCTTCCCCTTGACCGCCAACGACTCCAGCTGTTTATAATCTTTGACTCTTATGGCATCCAAACCTGTTTCACCTATCTGATTCAACCTGCCTGGATCCATATCTGCCACAGCTTTAACCGCATAAGATGCCCCTTCCGGACCTAATTCTTTTGCAAGCATCTTATACACAACAGCCAGCTCTAAGGCATCATTGCAAGATACAGCCACTACCCTGTCGCCCCTCTTAACAGCTGCCTTTATTTCATTAATCGTCTTTGCCACGCGGTCAGCAGTAACGATTATATCTGCATGAGTCTCTATGGTATTCTGTTCAGAACGCAGTTGGATCAGGTCTGCATTCAACAGCTTAAAGGACGGCTTAAATCCTTGAGGCGTGCCGGTAAACCCTATCCATCCCCTTGCCTGGTTAAGAGCATCCGTATAACTTACTGATTTATGGGTCTTACTCTGCAACCCATCAAACCAAATAGATACGTCATTTTCACTTGCGCCCTTGCTATATTCAACTGCGATCATCCTGGGTATGGCGTTCCTTCCCCAGTACCCGCTTCCAGAGTGCCTTGCAGGATCACTAAATATAGTGTTGGGCAAAGCCTTACCCCGGTTAGCATCGCGGGTCTCATAGGCGTACATAACCCCGCTATTTTTATCCACAAATATCTTAAAATGCTGGCCTTCGCTTGCTTTCAAAACAAAAGCTGCACCATCCAACAGGTCACGCAATACCTCTTTGTTATAGTTAACTGGCTTAAGCACTGATTTGCCATTTGCTCCCTTAGGCACGATACTTTCAATCTGCGTTTCATACTCTTTTATTATTTCTTTTACTGCGCTCTCACTGAAAGAAAATCTATCTCTTACCTCTGCCCCCTTCGGGCCTTTTTGGCTTACTATAATACCTATGCCTTTTTGTTTAACAAGCTTTCTGGCTATATCAAGTAAAAGCGCATCCTGCCTCCTGGCCTGCTCGTATTGCGCGCGCACTCCAGGCGTAAACGTTCCATTACCATCCAGGCCGATTCTCTGGGCCTCAACCAACTTAAACCAGGAGCCTTTAGGGCCGCCCATTACTAATACAGGGGCCTGTAATCCTACCTGCGGTTCATCGGTAAAGATTATACAATCCCTCAATTTGCCTTCATTGGCAAGCTGAGTCAGGCCGGTAGTAGAAGTTATATTTATTTGCCCTTTCTTGGGTTGGTTTATCTCAGTGGTTAAAATCCCGTCTTCCGCAACTTTAGACTCAAGACGATTAATTGTTAAACCAGACTTCTTGATAACAGGGTCTTGTGCTACTCTATCAATATATTCTTGCTCGGAAGCAGAAAAAATAAAGGCAGTATTTGGATTTTCCTTTACCATATCCCTAAATAAGATATGCGCCTGGGTGCTTTTCCCGGAACCGCACGGATCGCCCAATATTTTTCTTAAGGGTTCACCTGTGCTAATGTGCTTCTCTATCGCCTCCCTGAGCAGTAAATGCGGCGCAAGAGAATATTTATCCACATCCCATATCCTGCCTTCCTTCGCTGCGATTGCGCCTGCCTCTAACTGTGAATTAACGAGCTTAACGCTATACTCTATATTTAGCTCTCCCTTAATGCCGAGCTTTTTCAATTCTCTCTCTAATTCTGCTGCGTTTACCTGTTTTACGCCTTTTTCCCTTAAAGAGGATACAACACGCGCCAATTTCTCCGTTGCTTCAAAGGCCCTGGCAACATTAGGATTATTATCCGGGTTATCTACGGAACGCTCCAGATTCTTACTATCTAAACGCGCATTAGACTTATATTCCTTATATTCTGCCCCTTTATACCTAAGATCTCTTTTCTCCTGTATCAAGACTTTCTGCATCTCATCTTTAGCAGAATCAACCGCTATCTGTTCCTTTAAAATCCTTTTTGAATGGGCAAATATAAATTTAAGTTCATTAGCCTGGGTGGGATTACGTCTAGCTAAAAGTCTGTACTGGCGTTCTGCAACATTATAATCTCCAAGCGTTGTTGCTTCCCGGCCTTTTGCCTCTATGGCCGTATTTAATAGGGTATCTTTTACAAGGTCCAAATATCTGCCCTGTTGAGCCTGCCCCTGGAACCTGGCTTTTATAGCTTGCTTCCTGTAATAATTAGCTGTCTCACCGAGCAATCTTAACCCATCGCGTACCCTGCCGTCACGTATGCTGGTCCATCCCAGCTGCATATTCATGCTGTGCGCCAAAACCATATCACCCCGCTCTATGGCTTTCATCCTGGCGGCATCAATATCTTTTGCGGTCATGCCCATCTCTCCGCGTGCCGCTGCGATCCTGAAATTATTTTCAGGCATGGCATTAAGCTTTTCTGCCCGGCGCAGTAATGTCTCGGCGCGCGCGTATCTGCCTTCTACAAGCGCCTCTATAGCTTTTTCATAGGCAACATCGGCACTCTTTGCTAATTTGGTCTGGCGAGACATGGGGACAAATGACGGCATAAAGAAAAGCGCTGCGAAACCGGCCTGGCTGGCCATCTCTTTAATGGCTGTTTTGTTTGCATCAGGATATGCCCTCTTCAAAATGAACTCCGAGCCCGATTCAACTGTATCTAAGGCAGATATAATAAAAGCCAGGCGATCCGCTTCTCCGACCACGCCTTTAACAAATCCCTTAGCTGCCTGCAAGTGCCCTTGTTTAACGACGGTCCCGAATATATCTTGAGCTGCTGCGCCGCTGATCCCGGCCGGAGCATCAGCAGCCACTAATTCTTTAGGAGGCCCTTTTAAAATATTTTTTACTACATTGCTGAAGCGAGGATTTGCGGCTATAGAAACAAAGCTCTTCTGAAAACGCGAGAGGGCTTGATAATTCTCCGGTTTTGCTAATCTGGTAGGGTTAAGTTTGCCATTGTAAACACCAAGAGGTGGTGCAACCAGTTTTATCCCCGGGCCTAACATAAGGCCGGTATGCGCCCCGCTTGTAATATGGGATAGCATTGTAAGGGCTACGTGTTGCCCTTCCACTAGAAAACCGCGCTCTTTTGCCGTATCCTGCCAATGCCATCCTGAACCGCCGGTTGCCCTGCCGATAGTATGAACGGTAGTATCAATTGCGCTCCAGGCAGGCATGATCATGGCAAAGCTGGAAGCACCTTCTAAAGAAGCCATTGCCAGGCGCGCGTTGGGGTTGCCAACCATATATGTCCATTTTGGATTATGGAAGAACCTTACCTGCGCAAAATCACCAGCCTTATCAACACCGGTCAAAGATCTGGATTTCTTTGCTATAGATGTTATCCATTTCTTGCCGGCATAATTACGCAGCATCCCGCCTACTACAGCACCTGCACCGAAATTCAATACGTTCTGCGCAAGATTAGGCCTAAGTTCAGAGGTAGTTAAAGGAAGCTTATATGTGCCGTCGGTAGCGATAGGGGTGAGATATCCCCCTGTTACGCCAATAGCACCGCCCATTATTGTAAATCTGCTTAATGTAGACCCTACCTTGGGTATCTTGAGTATAAAACCGCGGGTCGCCCCACCGCCAAAACCAAGCCCTGCGCCTACCCCAAAATCAATTGCTCCCTGTTTAAAGGAGTAAGGAATACCACGGGCATTATTATTCATATACCCGCGCGCTATATTGATGGTGCCTCCGATCGCTGCCCATTTAGCTCCCTCAATAAGATAAGGCCTTGCTTTAACCGGGATACGGTTGCCTACACGGGCAAACCCATTAGAAATACTCTTGCCAATGGCGCTGTTACCAGCCTTCTTCAAGGCCATATTATTTTTTAAGCCTCTGGAGAGCCCTTTGGCTGCATAGCCTGCTCCGCTCAAAGCAACTCCAAAAACTACGCCGCCCATAAACCCGCCGGGTATTCCTCCCTTAAAAGGATTTGCAATAAACTTATCATCTTCTCCTGGAGTGCCGCTATACAATACATTCAATATCTCCCAGCCATGGAGCCCTTTCCCTCTTGTTGCGGCAGAATTTGCCTGCGCCATAGCCAGGTCTACACCGCTGAATACTAAACCATTATAAAGCGAGCGCATCGCAAGCGGCCTTATTACCATTCCCACCTTGGCTAATCTACTTAATTTAACTGCGGTCTCCGCGGCCTCTGATCCACCCTTCACTGCCTTGCCCAGATCATCACTAAGGTTCAAAAGCTTGGCAACTTTTCCTAATTTAGCTAATTTTAATGCCGCGAAAATAGGAGGTATAGGCATAAGCCCGGTGCCCAAATCCATTATATCCCCGGTAGTAAACCTGAGGTCCCCTAAGGGGGTTCTGTAACTATGGGCGTTATTGTATTCCCAGCCGATCTTTTTGAAAGGATTTGACCAGCCGGGGTCAGGGCCCAATTTGATCTTCTGGCGTTCATACATACTTTGATAGGTATACCCACCGCGTATATTGCGCGTGACTTCTGCCCTCAAGGCAGTTGCGTATCCATCATTATCCGCGCTTAAAGCGTAACCGCTGAACTTAGCAAGAAACTCATCCTTAGTAGTAATCTCTTCTTTATCTTTCTCCTGGTAATAAACATCATTTTCGGCTATACGGGTGATATAAATGAAATGGTCTGAACTTACGTGGGCGATAAATGGAACTGGATAATCTAATCCTGCTTTTACGGGAGAGGTTTTTACGCCAAGTGAATTTGCTACTGCATTTAAAGCATATAAAGAGGTCTTAAGCTGCCCCCTCAATTCCTTGATATTGCCGCTTAATAGATCCACAAGAATAACCCTTAATGCCAGCTCTTCAAGGGTAATATCTATATTATGCGCATTTAACAGGTTCTGTAACGCGTAAACGCCGCAATAATTATCTACCTGCGCGCTGGGATCCCTTAACCAATCATATATCTTTTTTATGTAAGCGCGGCTAAGATAAACGGATTGCTGTGTTGTGCCGCGCACATCAACAACCAGTTCTGGAGCGATCTGCACTTCACCAAGAGGTTTATCCTCAAGGGTAGCCAACGAACGGCGGACATTCTCGGCTACAAAGTTAGCCATATATCCTGCCTGGCCGGAGCCCAGATAATAACGCGGCGCCCAGATCACGCTCGGGTCATACCCCATTGCCCATGAAGCCTGCTCAGGTAAAAAGATTGCTACGACCAAAAGAGCAACTGCTCTTATCCAAGTTGGGAATTTTGATCTGGGTTGTTCTTTCAGTCTTTCTTCCATTTTTTTAAAACTTTTTAAAAGTCGTTATAAACTACGTAATAAAAAACTCGCCTCAACTTGACGATTTAATTTTATCATCTAATTACTTGTATATATGAGAGCAAACTATCCCTTCTGATTACACTTAAATATAACATATATTTAATATAGATTTCAAGCTTTTTTTAAGCACAGGAGAAAGCGTTTCCCGGCATTATCTCCCATGCCAAAAACTCACTAAAAGGATCACTTAATTTACCCTGCTTATTCCCTGTATGAGGCCTTTTCTATGATCAGGCCTCTTTCATGACTGCGAGATACCCTGTTAAAATTATAATTTTGTAATTTTGAGTCATCCTGAAGCTAGATTTAAAATTGGACATTGTTTTATAGTTTTTGGACATTTATTTCATTCAAAATCACTCAAAACTTAATGAATCCACCCCTTGTGAACTGGATCATTATAGGCCCAGCTACGATGATCAAGACTACCGGCATAATAAAGAAAAGCAAGGGGAAAAGAAGCTTTATAGGCGCTTTAAGCGCCATCTCTTCTCCCTTCTGAAAGCGGCGCCCCCTGATCTCCTCTGCCTGCATCCTTAATGCTTCCCCAATAGGTGTGCCCATACGATCTGCCTGCACGAGCGTACGCGTAAAAGATATAACCTCCGGGCTGTTCACGCGCTTAGCTAAACTTTTAAGTGCATCGCGGCGCGAACTCCCCATCTGTATCTCCCGCATAAGGATCTTCAACTCATCAATTATCACGCACGGCTTGAACTCCTGGATAACCCTGCCTACAGCCACCATAAAATCAAGTCCCGCTCCTACACAAATATTCAAAAGATCAATGACATGAGGCAGGTCCCTTAATATCTCAGCATGCCTCTTTTTTATCTTGCTGTTCAACCACATATCCGGAAGCATGAAACCAAGGAGAAAAGGTACCACTAATATCGGCAACTCCGGCTTCAATATGGCAAAGGTAAGTAAAGGGGCTCCTGCCGCGAGGGCTATCTTTAACGTTATAAAGACCGCTGTTGACATTGGTTTCCCCGCGGAAGACAGCTTCCTTCTCATACTCTCCAGGGGTATATCGCCCTTTTGTATGAAGCGCTCTACATACGAAGCAGGGATACTCAACAGCTCCTTTAAATCCAGCCCCTTTGCCCCTGAGTGTCCTTCTATATCCGACGGCAGGTGTACCTCGCCTACGAACTTTTTCGTAGAGAACTGGTAAGCTATCAAACCGACCGCTGCAAACAATAACCCGAAAATAATCAAAAGTTCCATAATTATATCTCTATCCTGCTAAGCTTCTTGATCAAAATTACCCCTATACCCTCTGAGATCACAGCCCAGGTAAGCAAAGTCTGCCCCAATTTATCCTCCAGCATAATCTGGAAGTTCTGCGGATTGACAAAATAAAGAAAGATCGCAAAGGCAACAGGCAAAACCATCATAATATACCCCTGCAACCTCCCCTGGACTGTTAACGCCCTTACGCGATCATACAGTTTCTTTTTTTCTCTTATAGTAAACACCAGCTTCTCCAGGACTTCTGTGAGGTCGCCGCCCGTATC
This sequence comes from Candidatus Omnitrophota bacterium, assembly GCA_041653955.1. Lineage (GTDB taxonomy): Bacteria > Omnitrophota > Gorgyraeia > Gygaellales > Profunditerraquicolaceae > UBA1562. Next base: position 8,017 of record JBAZEH010000031.1, read on the forward strand.
ACGCACAATGCCGATAGCAGTGCTGATCAGGCTTAAATCCTCCACAGGCATCCTCTTTTTAAGGTGGTTAAGGCAATCGTTAAGGTCAACACCCATCTTATTCTCTCTTACCAATAGCGCAAACTCATGGCTGATAGGAGCCGGCATCTCTTCAACCAGCACTTCAAAAGCCTGGCTCAAACTCATCCCTGCCTTAAGTGAGCCCACAATAAGCATAAGCGCGTCCACCAGCTGGTTCTCAAATTTATGCCTTCTTGCTATAGCCATATTCTTGATGATTATGGGGGGCAAAACTAAACCTAACGCTACTCCAATAACAAGCCCTAATGGATTTTGAACTATAATAAAACCCAGGAAACCTAAAGTTAAAGGAGTAACCGTGAATAGCCGCACCAGGCGCTTCCTCTCGGTAAAGATGAACATCTCATCCAGCTGGCTGCCCGCCTTCTCGGTGCGTTTCTTTTGCGCTTCAGAGTAGCGACGCATTAAATCGGGCAGATATTGATAGGCCAGTAAGCTTATCGAACCAAACAGTAATAATAAGATCATTATCCTCGACATTATTTCTCCCAGATTTTCATTTCCGGAGCGTCATACTGCCTGCCATAACCAAAGGTATCCGCGCCCTGGCGTATACGCCCGCTTATCGCCCTTTTTATATAGACCTGCATACCAACAAGAGCCGCCACAACCACAGCTATCACCAGGATATATTCCATTACTCCCATTCCTTTTTTATATATATATTTGTTCTTCATGAAAACGCCCCGCTACATCTTAGAAGAGGTTTCCATTATATATATATCGCGGTTCCTGTCTTTAGCCGAAACGCTTGACTGATTTTCTTTTGTTACGCCGGGGCCATAATGCACCTTTACCTTGCTGAAGACGGCGTGGTCCCCGGTTATCCTTCTTAATCTATTCTTATCCCCTTCGCTCAATTCTACGTACTTATTTTCATCTATTGCTTTTCTAAATTCTTCTGCCTTCTGGCGCACAAAATCTTCATCGGAAGTGCTGATATCTCCGCGCGAGAACCTGAACTTCCAGAATTTGCTTAAAGGGCCTGTCTTGGAAGTGCTCTCGTCAAACCTCCCTACCCTAAGCGTAAAATCACCTTCCCCGTCCTCAAGCACCAAACAGTTGCTGGGAAAAGGAAACCATTTTACTTTAGGCACAAGATGCGGTAGCTTAAAATTATCCCCTGCGGGCTTTGGCGCAGGGTTAACTCCGGCGATATTCACGTAAACTATATGGCCTACCTCCTGCTCCGGCGTTCCTGTCCCGCCCACATAATCAGACCAAACATAGAATGCCTCATGCATCTTATCATAACTCTGACTGTGCATAACCTGTATTTCATTATAAAATCTTTCTATTAATTTGCGGATCGCGCGCACATCATCGCGAAACTGCCCAAGGATAGCAACCGCGTTATATCTATCTACTATATTATTGGAACATAGAGGCTCCAAAGGCCTGATATCACAGCACCAGCGCGATCCTCCTAAGGGAGTGGCACAAGTTTGTGTAGGTTGGCAATGCGCGTCATCGCATAATCCGCCGCAATTTATCAGGGCGCCGCAGCAACCCATCCATTGTATGCATACCGGCACACACGGAGGTGGTTCATCTCCTCCTTCGCCCTCATCTCCTCCTTCGCCCTCATCTCCCCCTTCACCGCCCTCACCGCCATCCTGAACAAAAAGCCAATTCCTGTTATTAGAAGGCACTATTCCGCCTCCGCTATCATATAAGGAACCTGATACCCCTGCGCTATAGGCCAAAAGAATATTATTCATATTTTTAGACTGATACAGCCCACCACAACTATCTGCGCAACAGGGGCCATCACCTCCGCAACAATCCCATTGGTTTCTTGAACAGTTCACTATACATTGATGTATCTGATTTCTCCTGAGGTTCAATACCCCTGTCACCCACTCATCCGTGCCTACTAGTTCATCCAGGCGCTTCTCCCATCCTGCTAAGCGCGTATACCAGTCATCATCATCTGCCAAGCCGTTATTATTCTCATCAAACCTTAGAAGCGGAAGCCATACATCCAGGCCCCCTACTGCCCCATCAAAATCTATATTATGCAGATTTCTTACTATGACGGCTTCAAACTCCTCTATCTCCTTGACCCAGTCCTCTATCGCCTGCCATTCATAGTAACTCATGCCGCTGTCATCTATTGTAAAACCATCCTGCACGTACCTGTAATTGATCCCATAACCATAGGGCCTCATTGTTGAGATCATGGCGCGCAATTCATTCTTAAACCAGGGCGCTATCGGCAGGTCGCGCTGCCTATCGCCATTAGTATCTACCCACCACCTAACCGCATCATCGCCTTTTTTAGCCATCAGGTTTTCGTCATCATCTATATAAAAACGGCTGCTGCCGTATTTATCTTTAAAAAATGGTTCTATGGGAGATGAATATATATTGGCGGCAGGGAAGCCATTGATGTAGAAATTCTCTACCAGCACGCCGGCGCGGGGAAAAGAGTTAAGCCTTAAATTATACCACTTCAGGAAACGCGGGATATCATCCTGTGTATCCTTATCGCGATCCATATCAAAAATATCCCGCACCATCGCGGTATCTTCATGCAAAGAAAAAAGCACTGCCTGTATAGGAGTCTCTATTATGCGCTGCAGGCTGTCTAGATTATTAAACTTTGTCTTGATCTCATCAGCCGCCTGGGCTTGCGCCTGGGCGGTCTGATGCGCCGCCACTCCTCCGGCGATAGTAAACCCGGCTCCGGTAGTAAATGCCCCGAAAAGGATCCCGCCTCCGACCCACCCCAATGCCGCTAATGCCGCCAGTCCACCCCCAAAAGTCAGCACGCCCACTACGACGGCAACAATCGCCAGGAGGGCCACGCCTATTATCAGTTTTAAATTGATATCGCACTTTTCATTCGGTGTCCAGTCTTCATACATCTCTACTTCATGCCTCATCGCGTTACCAATACTACCTAATTGCGAGGCTACCTGTAACCCTATGCTATCGGCGATATTATCAACAATCGTCTTCTTCTGCGCTATCCTGCCCATATTGAGGCTGATAAGAATAAAAAGGAATACCACAGCTATGATGAAAACGATTATTGTAGCTATCTGTGATTTATTCCTTTTTATATTCAATTTATTTCCAATTATATAGATCGCCTTTATTTATAGTAAACTGGGCAGGCACTTCTATCGGAACGCCGTTGGCATTATTAAGCCTTATCTTATGCACGACCGTCTGCGTAACATCCAGCTTCGTTGCTGAAGTAACATCACCCGCGGCCTCGGTTCTTACGATCTGGCTGCCGCGGTGCTGGATGGTTTTATCAAAATCGCTAAGCATACCCTGGCGGTGCTCAGGCTTAAGCTCTACCCCGTCAATCTTATCCCCGGCGGCAATACTGGTATAATCCGTATCAATAATATGTGCCGGGGAAGCGGGCTCTATGATGCCGGGGTCATTCTTATATACGCTGTCGTGGGCATCCACATAAAGTAACTGTTTCAACTGGTTTGCGGCGATTATCTGTTCCAGCTTACCATCACCGTCAACATCAGCGTCGCTTATCCTGCGTTTCATCCCCTTATAGATAAAATAAGGATACATAATAAGGTCCGTACTGATCACAGCCTCTACCTCTTCTCCGAAACCGCCCTCAATACGCATTACTTTGATATCTTCCACCTTGACTTTGACCTCTATATACTCGGTCTTTTCCGGATTCGTGCGCTCCGGGTCTTCAAATACGACCGTGATCTCTGGAGGGCAATTAATCCTTTTGAAGGTCGCGGTATGAAAACCAAAGACTTTATCTTCTTTCGCTTCTCCCGGGACTATGGCGCTCGCCTCTTGCGGCTTATTCGCCTGATCTACCTCAAAATACATAGTTGGGAGGTCTTTTGCTTTTGGAGTCTCGGAAAAACTTTTTACATATTCGGCCTGCAAATTCGTGTTCCAGACTACATTACCGCTTCCCATGATAGGATAACGTTCGGCATAACCCCACTGGTCGCGCGGATCCGGTATAGGCTTATCTTTTATTATAACCAAAGAAGTGGATGACCCGGGGCCATCTTTATAAAAAGCGATCTTCTGCGCTTTTCGAAAGGCCTCCATTTGCACCTGCTGCTGATAATTAGCCTCTAAGCCATACTGGATCAGCATAGCCACGCAAAAAAGCAGGATGCTGCCGAATATGGCAAGCTCTGTAAATGCCTGGCCCTCATTTTTTAGCAATATATGGCCTTTTATCAAATTCTTCATTTCTTGCCTATCCCCCCGGGCATAAAAATGTTAAGGTCGGGCGTTTTATAAAAATCGCCTTTCCCCGGTTCCGCGCCTTCCGTAACAAACCAGAGGAACTTCTCATCCCTGCCATCCCCTGCTTCTACCCGTGTTTTTTCGTAAGCCGCCTGGCGGCCGACAACGCAATGGTTGAGCCAAACAAAGAGGTTGCATGTCAAAAGCAAAAATAATATCGCCATAATAAAAGCGAGACTGAACTCTATGGTTGCCTGGGCTCTGTTTTTAGTCAAATAGTTTCTCATCTGACAATTTCCCCGTTTCTTCATAACTACCGTCGCTTATGGCGATATTTGTAGTCTCATGGCGCGTTACTTCCATTATCTCCCTGTTCTCTGTCTTGCCCGTATCAGGGTTGACTACAGGGACAAATACGGGTTTTCCGGTAATCGTCACCGGATCAGGATTGGTAATAGTCTGGGTCAAGCTGGACCTAGTAGTCTTGGACGAATACTGTTCGCCTATCTGGTCAGCAGCGTCTTTCGCCCTCCCCTGTATACTGCGCTTGACATAAATTTGCATGGCGATCAGGGCCGCGGCGATGCAGGCGATCAGCATCGCGTATTCTACTGTAGACTGGGCCCTATTATGATATCTCTTATCCATCCCTCTCACCTTAATTAGAAGTGCTCGCAGGGGCTTCCTGCACATCCTGCATACCCTTAGTCCTGTAATCTCCTCCTATCCAAGTTGAATCGGAGGTCGTGATAGTCAAGCCTTCTATTTCAGTCCTTATGTTGCTATCGCCTTTATTAGTTATACCCTGCTTCCAGGTGCTATCGCTTGTAGAGCTCATCATTGTCTTGCCATCCTGCTCATATATTTTCTGTTTAGCTGCCATCTCTATGTTGCTTATCAGATCACCATGTTTGCTGTAACCGGAAAAGTCATCCGCGGCCACTTTAACCACAGCCTGTACTCCGCGCTTAAAATAAACCTGCATTGCCAACAGAGCCACGGTAATAATACTCAAGATCAATCCGTACTCTATCAGGTTCTGCCCTAGGTTCCCGGTTATCCTTTTGGCCTTAATCAACATTTGCGCCCTCGATATTCGTGCCTGTCACCGTTATCGGTTTCTCTGACAAGATATCGCGTTTTACCTTGCCTCCGCTGGTAACTGTTTGATCTATGCTTTTCTTCGGGACATTCACGGTGGTATCTGTTTGCAAATAATACGGCTCATACTGCTCATAAACCACATAGCCATCAGGGGTATTCCCGGCAGTCTTGGCAACAGAGCTTATCTGCTGCGCAGGCATGGCAACCATATCCTTTTGCCTGCCCTGCAATCCGCGCTTTACATAGACATTCATAAAAATGATCGCGACCAGGACTATGGCAAGGAATACGCTGTATTCGCTTACGCTCTGCGCTCTGTTTTTAACTCTATTGCCGCGCGCCATCCTGCCTCCCCCCTCTGTTCCTGCTACTTCCTAAACAGCTTTTCATTCTCCTGCCATGCGCCTACTGTTTCCGAGCCTGTCTTTGAAGTTACATCTTCGGTGTATTCTTTTGTAGTTACCCCGTCCTTTACCTTTTCGGTAAAATCCGTTGACTGCTTATGCGTAATGGAAGATGAATAAGTGGTTGGGTCATATTGTTCGCCCATATCATCTGCCGCGCTTCTTAACCTGCCGGAATAGCCGCGCTTTACATAATGCTGCATTAAAAGGAGCCCCGCTACTACTACGGCGATGATCAACGCGTATTCCAATGTGCTCTGACCCTTGCGATTTAACATTCTTGTCACCCCCTTCTGTCTAACGCTCCTGTTGTACGGCAGTTGTAACTTCTTTCCCTGTCCTGGTCTGCTCATCCTTGGTAATGGTTTTAGCAACTCCTCCCCTTGCGCTTCCGGTTTCAGCAACTTCGCGCTCGGTTCCCCTGGTTAAATCGGTATCCACATAATATGGCTCATATTGTTTAGTGGTAAATTGTATGGTCCCTGCGTCGATCTCCTCGCCTGCCAGATTAACATCCGGGGCATGGTCAACCGCATCAGCAACCCTTCCCTGCAGGCCTCTTTTAACATATACCTGCATTGCCACTGCCGCGGCAATAACCAGGGCGATAAGTATTGAGTACTCCGCTATATTCTGACCTTTGCGATTAAACATTTTTTACCTCCTTCATTCACTGATTTTTTATTCCAATGATTCCGTGATCTTGCCTGTTGCGGTCTCAATGGCCGAACCCGAATCCTCAAGCGCTGTCTTAACTCCTTTGCCGATAAATGTCTTTGCCGCGAACGCGATCGCCGCTATAACAACCGTAAGAACAATCACGTATTCAAGAATACTCTGGCCCTTTCTTCTGCACATCTTTCACCCCCTATTTGTTATTTGGCCTCAGCGTTAATTTGGTCCTCAATAAGCTTAAAATTAGCCTGCACCGCCCTTTGCGCGTAAAGATGCATCGCCAGGAATGCCGCTGCCACTACGGCGATCAACAACGCGTATTCTATTGTGCTCTGGCCCCTTCTCATTCTAATATCTCCCCTGCCGCTTTGTTAAATGCTTTTTCGCATGATCCTTTTATGTTCTTGAAATAATCAGTAGACGCAAAAAATAAAACGACTGCCACTACGACAGTCGTTAAAATAAAATATTCG
>JBAZEH010000032.1:0-13253 GCA_041653955.1 Candidatus Omnitrophota bacterium
TCGCATTCGTAAGTTATGTGCTCATTTAACACCGCTTACAGTTCTTAATAAGGAAGGGTGTAAATTCGCACTTATAACTTACTCATGCTGTCGCATTCGTAAGTTATGTGCTCATTTAACACCGCTTGTGGTTGTTAGTAAGGTAGGGTGTAAATTCGCACTTATAACTTACTCATGCTGTCGCATTCGTAAGTTATGTGCTCATTTAAAGGGAGGGGAAGATGGTAAAGACGAAGGAAGGCAACCTGATTGCCAAGGGAAAGAAATTCGGTGTTATTGCTTCACGTTTCAATGATTTCATCACCAAGGAGCTGGTCAGCGGCTGCCTGGACACGCTCATAAGGCATGGCGCGCAGGATAACGATTTGTCTGTGGCATGGGTCCCGGGCGCCTTTGAGGTCCCGCTTGTAGCGCAAAAACTGGCGAAGTCAAAGTCATATGATGCATTGGTATGCCTGGGCACGGTCATACGCGGTTCGACCCCGCATTTTGATTATATAGCTTCTGAAGTAGCAAAAGGGGTTTCTAAAGTATCGCTGGATAGCGGCCTGCCTGTTATATTCGGTATCATCACCGCGGATACCATTGAACAGGCAATAGAGCGCGCGGGCACCAAGGAAGGGAATAAGGGCAGGGATGCGGCTTTATCCGCGATTGAAATGGTAAATCTGTTAACACAGGTTAAATAACCGGCTATGCGTAAACGTACACTGGCAAGAGAACTGGCGCTGCAGGTCCTTTATCAGACTGATATCACGCATGATGATTGCGCTGATTCGCTGAATAATTTCTGGCAGGCGCGCAAGGATGAAGAGATAGGCGAAGAGATAAAAGTTTTCACCTGTGAGCTGGTGAAAGGCGTGATAGAAAATAAGGATAAGATAGATGAGGATATCTCGCATCACGCGACCAACTGGCAGCTTAAACGCATGGCGGTAGTGGACAGGAATATTTTGCGGATAGGGTGTTTTGAGCTTATCTTCCGCGACGATATACCTTATAAGGTATCTATTAATGAAGCGGTAGAATTAGCTAAAAGGTATTCCAGCCTTGAGGCGAGCAAGTTTGTGAACGGGATATTGGATAAGATAAAGTCAAAGAAGGATAAATGAAATACGCCGACCTGCACCTGCATACCGCTTTTTCAGACGGCACATATACTCCCGAAGAGCTTGTTTCGGAAGGGTTAAAGACCGGGTTGTCGGCGGTAGCTGTTACCGACCATGATACTGTTTACGGTATAGAGCCGGCCCTTGAAGCAGGTAAGAAGAAAGATATGGAGGTCCTGCCCGGCATAGAACTTACCGTAGAAGATGGCGGCAGGGAAGTGCACCTATTAGGGTATCTCCTGGATCATAAAAATAAAGAGCTGATAAACAAGCTGGAGGTCCTTAAAGAATACCGCGTCGCGCGTATTTACAAGATGGTGAAGAAGCTTGAAGGGTTGGGCCTTGAGCTTGACCCTAAAATAGTATTTGATATCGCTGGCAATGGTACGGTAGGCAGGCTTCATCTTGCCAGGGCAATGGTGAAGGAGGGGCTTATAGGGTTTACCGGCGAAGCTTTTTACAGGTATATCGGTGATAGGGGGCCTGCGTATGTATGCGGTTTCAGATTGCCTCCGGTTGAAGCGATCCGTCTGATTAGGGGCGCAGGAGGCATACCGGTACTCGCGCATCCCTATACGCTCGGTAATGACGAATTGATCCCTAAATTTGTGGAATACGGGCTAATGGGGCTGGAAGTATATTATCCGGAGCATACACGTGCTATGACCAAGTCTTATCTGGAATTAGCCGAGAAATATCACCTGTTGGTTACCGGGGGTTCTGATTGCCATGGTAATGCCAAGCCCGAAGTCAGGATAGGCTCGGTCAGCATACCTTATGAATTAGTTACTCTATTAAAAGAAGCTAAAAACAGGGTTTAGATCATATGCCTAAAAACCACGAATATTTCATGAATCTGGCTCTTGGGCTTGCGCTTAAAGGAGCAGGAAAAACTTCTCCTAATCCTGTCGTGGGCGCCCTGGTAGTAAAGAACGGCCGTATAATAGGCCGGGGTTATCATGAAAAAGCCGGTTCTCCTCACGCTGAAGCCATAGCCCTTGATGATGCCGGCATGAAAGCAAAAGGCTCCACATTATATGTGACCCTTGAGCCGTGCGCGCATTTCGGCAGGACCCCTCCGTGCGTAGACAAGATAATAAAGAGCGGGGTAAAGGAAGTCATTATAGGGATGGTGGACCCGAATCCGAAAAATAACGGCAAGGGTATAAAAATACTCAAGACCCAGAATATCAGGGTAAGCGCGGGATTTATTGAAGATAAGTTAAGAAAAGCCAACGAGGTGTTCATAAAGTATATCACCCGTAAAATTCCCTTTATTACGGTTAAAGTGGGCCAGTCTCTTGACGGTAAGATTGCCACGCGCACCGGAGAATCAAAATGGATAACATCTGATAGATCGCGCACGTACGCCCACCGGCTGCGCGCCCGCTATGACGCGGTAATGGTAGGAGTGAATACGATACTCAGGGATAACCCGAAACTTGACGCCCCGCTTTCCGGAAAATATCCGGCGAGGATAGTGGTAGACAGCCAGTTAAGCACGCCCCAGGGCGCGAATATATTTTCCCGCAAGGGGCCCGTTATAATAGTTACGCTCCCCGTGAGATCAGGCCAGGAGACCGAAAACAGGAAGATATTATCCGCGAAAGCTACGATACTTGAGGTTAAAGAGGAGTCGGGGCAGATAAACCTTAGAGATATGATGAAGAAGCTGGCCCGCCTTGGAATAACCAGTATCCTGGTAGAAGGCGGCGGGACATTGATCGGAGGGTTATTTGATGAAGGGCTTGTGGATAAGGTATCGTTTTTCTTGAGCCCCAAGATAATCGGAGGCAAAGAGGCGGTGAGTTCGGTGATGGGCAGGGGTATCGCGCGGGTAGATAAAGCGTTTAAACTCAAGGGAACCGGGATAAAAAAGATAGGCGAGGATCTTCTGATAGAAGGATATGTTTAGCGGGATAGTAGAGGAATTAGGGGAAATATTAAAGATATCCAGGCGCGGGAACCTTACTTTGTTCAAGATACGCGCGCTTGCCGCGGCCCAGGATACAAATGAAGGCGATAGTATCTCCGTAAACGGGGCCTGCCTTACTGTAGTTGAAAAAGAAAAAGATGCTTTATTTTTTGAGGCTATGCCCGAGACAGTCAAGATGACTAACCTCGGAAGTTTAAGGATAGGGGATAAGGTTAACCTGGAGCGTGCCTTAAAGATAGGAGAAAGGGTCTCGGGGCATTTTGTCACAGGCCATATAGATACAACCGGAGTGATACGCCAGAAAAGATACCTGGAAGGCAACCTTTGTTTTGAGATAGCTATCCCGCCTAAATTCACCGCTTATATTCTGCCTAAAGGGTCTATAGCAGTGGATGGTATCAGCCTGACGGTTATGGATAAAAGATCGGCCACTTTCTTCGTATATATAATCCCGCATACGCTGAAGAATACTACGCTTGGTTTCAAGGGTCCTTCGGATAAGGTCAATATCGAATTTGATATCCTCGCCAAGAGGCCGGTGGTTAGTTGCTGATATCCGGCCCGCCTAACATTATGTTAACTTGAAATTGTTGATAATTCCGTTGATTTTTGTTATACTAGGGTAAGTTAGATTGATACTGCTACAGCAGTAAATAGCAGACAGTACTGCTTTTCCGACAGTAAATGATCGCGGGGACTAACTCCGCTATAGCAGTAAAGAGAAGGCGGAGCCGTTTTTCCGAGGGTAAATGACAGAAAAACGGGGCGTGGCTCAGTTTGGCTAGAGCGCAGCGTTCGGGACGCTGAGGTCGGTGGTTCAAGTCCACTCGCCCCGATTTAACCCAGAATTTCTTCAATTATGGGGAGCATTTTAATAGATTCCCGGAAGAAGATATTACCCGCCGTTATATTTCTCTTTGTTTCCATATTCGCGTTCTTGTCGGCTCTTAAAGCGGGCGAGAGGGGTTTTTTCGCGTTTGACCAGTCTATAGTGTTTGATGGTGGATACAGGATACTCTCTGGCCAGGTACCGTATAAGGATTTTGTAATACCGCTGGGCCCGGCAGCATTCTGGATACAGGCGGCATTTTTCAGGCTATTCGGGGTCAGTTACTCATCCTACATATTCACATCCGCTGTCATCAATACCCTTGCCGCTATATGCGGCATGCTCATAATCAGGATGCTTTTTCCGTACCACAGGCTTTTATCGTACGCCTGCGGGTTCATTACCGCGGCATGGTTTTTGCCTCCGTTTGGGACATTATGGGTAGACCAGGTATCTTTTTTTCTTTCTTTCCTGGCCATAGCGGCCCTTTTATTCTCCTGTTTCTATCGCGCGGGATCCCGTGCTATAAGTAGTTTCTCTTTGGCGATATCGGGTTTTCTGGCGTTATTCTCAATCTTAGCCAAGCAGAACGCCGGGCTTTATATCCTGCCGCTCTATTTTATTCTGCTTCTGGCGGCACGCCTCCCAGGGTTAAAAACCGTTCTTTATAACTGGTTTATATTTTCCTGCGGTTTCATATCCGGCCTATTGCTATTTATTGTCTGGCTGTGGGTAAGATCGGATGTAAATATATTCCTGCAATATGCCGTATATATACCTTCATTACTGGGGGTAGACCGCATCCTTCAGGCCAAAGAGGAGTTATTTGGGATATTTTCCGGAGTCGGCTCTAAATACGCGCAACTTTATTATTTGCCCGCTTCAATAATATTTATATTAGCATCTTCTTTTATAATATCTGTTTTTACGTTTATTGCCTCTATCAGGGGGAAGGGGGAGAGAGGGCTTCAGGATAAAAAAGGCCTGCTTGCTTCCATACTTTGTTTATACGTTATTATATTCCAGTACGTGTTCATACACACTACAATGAATGAGGCGGAAAATAGCATACCTTTTATCGGTATCATCTTGGCTATAGCCATCGCCTTATTGACGCGCCTGTATGAACCGCTGCGGCTAAAGGTTAAATTTGCGTATCCAGGGATAATGCCGGTTACAGTTATATCCCTGCTGACAGTTTATCTATCTATAGCCGGCATAAATGTATCATTGAGCCGCAAGGTGCATGGGTTCTCTGGAGCCGGATTCGGGGAGAGCTTTACTTTGGATAGATTGAGAGGATTGAGATGGGCGCTTCCTACAATGGCAGGTGAGGCCGCTGTTAAGGAGAGCGATATCACAGACCTTTTTAATTACCTGAAGGCGAAGAACAGCAATTTCTTTATTTTTCCCAATTTTACATTTTTCTATGGGCTTCTGGACGCGCCTTCCCCGCAGCCGCTCCTGTGGTTCCATAAGGGGTTAACTTATCATGTGATCTATGACGCTGCCCTGGATAAATGGATAGTGGATAGCCTGGGGAAAAATGAGGTTAGGGCGATAATAATAGAAGATAAGCCGGACTACAACCACTATATGTTGAATGATTTCCCTGCCTTGAAGGCTTATATAACGGATAATTTCGTAAAGACAAAAGAGCTGGGGATATTCAATATCTATGAAAAAACAGATCCACGTTTATTATAGCGGCAGGGTCCAGGGAGTGGGTTTTCGTTTTACCGCGGAAGAAGCTGCCCGCGAGAAAAGAATTACCGGCTGGGTAAGGAATCTAAGGGACGGCAGGGTTGAGATAAGGGCTGAAGCCGAAGAAGAAGAGTTGAGGGGTTTTCTAGAGAAGATAAATGATTCTTTTTCCGGATATATCCGTGATGCGGATATAGAGTGGCTCGCGGCTACTGGTGAATTCAGGGATTTCGGGGTTGAATTCTAAATGCGTTACGGTATTTTTTCCGATATACATTCTAACCTTGAGGCTTTGGACGCGGTTACCAGGGCCTATCAGGGGGAGGGGATAGATAAATACCTGTGCGTAGGCGACATAGTAGGGTATGCCGCTAATCCAGTTGAATGTATACGCAGGGTCCGGGAGCTTGGGGCGGTAATTGTTGCCGGCAACCATGATTGGGCGAGCGTCGGATTATTGTCCGTAGATTATTTTAACCAATTTGCCAGGGAAGCGGCCGTATGGACAGGGAACATGCTTGATGAAGACAGCAGGAATTTCCTGAAAGAGATACCTTTGGTATATAAAGGCGATGGATTGACCCTCGCGCATGGGACGCTGGATGACCCCGGGGATTTTAACTATATGTTGGATCCTTACGCTGCCAGCCTGACCTTCGCTCTATTAGAGACGGTTATCTGTTTTGTCGGGCATACGCATGTGCCGGGAGTATTTATTGAGTCAAAGGAAGGCATACTTTGCAAGGAAGGCGGGAACACTGTTATTGAAAAGGGTAATAAGTATATTATAAACACGGGTAGTGTCGGCCAGCCTCGGGACGAAGACCCCAGGGCGGCTTATTGTATATATGACACCGATAAGAAGAGCGTAGAGATCAAAAGGACAAGCTATGATATTCAGGGCGCCAGGGAGAGTATCATCTCGGCGGGGTTGCCCGGTTTTCTGGGCGAAAGGCTGCTGAAAGGAAGATAGGCAGGGCATGAGCGCGGAGATAAAAAATAAGATAGAAAAGTTAAGGGCGGATATCAGGCGCCACGATTATTTATATTACGCCCTTTCCCATCCGGAGGTCTCCGATAAAGAGTATGATGATCTGTTGAGGCATCTTAAGGAGCTTGAAGAAAAATACCCGCAGTTCAGGAGCGACGATTCCCCGACCGTAAGGATAAGCGGCGGCATAATAGAGGGGTTTAAGACCATAAAACATAAAGCGAGGATGTTCTCCCTGGATAATACATACTCTTATGATGAGTTGCGCGATTGGGATGAGCGCGTGCGTAAAGGTATTGCCCCGGGGCAGAAGCCTGAATATGTGGTAGAGCTTAAGATCGACGGAGTAAGCGCTAATCTTACTTATGAGAATGGCGCCTTGTCTGTAGGCGCCACGCGCGGAGACGGCCAGACAGGGGAGGATGTTACGCAGAATATAAAGACTATCCGCGCCATACCCCTGCTTTTGATGGGCGAGGATATCCCAGATCTGATCGAGATACGCGGAGAGGTATATATGGAACGAGGCGATTTTAATATGTTAAATAAAGAGAGGGAAGATGAAGGGGAACTGCTGTTCGCCAATCCGCGAAACGCTACCAGTGGTTCCTTGAAGCTTCTGGACAGGGGTTTGTCAGCTAAAAGAAGGCTTAACTTTTTCGCGCATTCATTGGGAAGTTATAAAGGCCGCAGGATACTCACGCAATGGGAGTTCCTTGCTTCCCTGAAAGGTTGGGGAATGAGGGTCAACCCGAGCTCCAGGCTTTGCAAAGGGCTTGATGAGGCGATAGATTGCTGTAAAATTTGGCAGGATAAAAGAGATGAGCTTACCTATGATATAGACGGTATAGTGCTTAAGGTCAACAGCTTCGCTATGCAGGAGAGGCTGGGTTTTACCATGAAGAGCCCCCGCTGGGCAGTGGCATATAAGTTTCCTGCTCGCCAGGCAACTACTGAAGTCATTGATATTAAACTTCAGGTAGGAAGGACAGGCGTGATTACTCCTGTAGCAGAGTTAAAACCCGTTGAATGCGCGGGGGTGACCATTAAACATGCCACTTTGCATAATTTTGACGAGATAGAGCGTCTCGGCGTTAAGAAGGGGGACCGGGTATTGATAGAGCGCGCCGGAGAAGTGATACCAAAGATAGTCAAGGTCGTGCAAAGCAAGGGTTCCCATACCTTTGCCATACCAAAGCTATGCCCGGTATGCAAGGGAAAGGTTATTAAAGAGAAGGATGAGGATGTAGCGTACCGTTGCATCAATCCTTCCTGTCCCGCGCAGTTAGAGCGCGGCCTTATGCATTTTTCCTCAAGACAGGCAATGGATATAGAAGGGATGGGGGAAGCAGCCGTAGAGCAGCTGGTCAACAAGGGGTGGGTAAAGGATTTCGCAGATATCTATTATATTAATAAGGATAAGCTGCTTAAATTGGAATTATTCAAGGATAAAAAGGCGGATAACCTGCTGGAGGCAATAGAGAAGAGCAAGAAGCAGCCTTTATCCAGGCTGATATATGGTTTAGGTATCAGGCACGTAGGCGAAAAGGCGGCATATGTATTGGCGCAGAAGTTCCTGGGTATGGATGATCTGATGAAGGCAAGGCATGAAGAGTTAGACGCCATATATGAAGTAGGCCCGGTTGTAGCTGATTCTATCGTTGATTTTTTCAGGCAGGAGAGCACCCGCGATCTTATAAAAAGACTGAAGCAGGCAGGATTGAATCTGCGGGAGAAGGCGGCTCCCGTAAAGAAGACGCCTCTTTCAGGGAAGACAGTGGTGTTTACCGGAGAGCTGAATGATATTACAAGAAGCGAAGGGGAGAGCCTTGTGCGTAAACTCGGAGGCAACCCTTCTTCAAGCGTAAGCAGCAAAACCGATCTGGTCGTAGCCGGGGACAATCCCGGTTCAAAATACGATAAGGCGAAGAAACTGGGGATAAAAATTATTAACGAATATCAATTCAGGGAGATGGCTAAATGAGACCTTACGCGTTACCCGCTATACGCTATATGTTAGTCCTGTTTTTAATAAGCAGTTTAATCGGCTGCGACGCTTTTGTGCGCAAGTTTACGCGCAAAAGCAAGACAGGCGATATGTCCACAGAGCAGATGGTCCTTGAACCGGAAATATATAAACCTCCGGTAATGACAAAAGAAGAGGCATATCGGCAGTATTTTCTTTTCTGGAAGAGCTGGCAAGATGAGCTTATAAGCTCTCTTACAACGGGCGCGAGCCGCAAAAAGCAGATGAGCTGTACCGATGAAGCTCTTAAAAACCTGAATGGATTAAGGGAGGCCTTGCAGCCGGAGGCGCAAAAGAAATTAGATGTCTATATCGGCCAAATGAAAGAGTTGGGCCAGGAGATATCACGGGATACCTACGGCGGGAACTCCTCAAGGAACCGCGTGGCCGCCGAAAGCATACGCAGGGGTATTATGAGGGATTTCTCTTATAATAAAATAAAGGACCGTCTGATATGATAATAGAGACCGTTTGCGTCGGCCAGATGCAGGTGAATTGCTATATTATAGCTTCTGCCCCCGGGACAGACGCGATAATCATCGATCCGGGAGACCAAAAAAATAAGATAGACGCCGTGTTAAAGGAGCATTCCCTTAAGACAGCGTTTATTGTTAATACCCACGGCCATATTGACCATATAGGCTGTGACGATAAATTCGGAGTGAGCGTCTATATACACCGGTCGGATATGCCTTTATTGAAGGACCCCTTGCTTAATCTATCGGTTTTATTCGGGGCGCCATTTTCAGTAAACTCCGATATAAAGGCCGTAGAAGACAAGGATATTATAGAGGCTGGAGATATAAGTTTAGAGGTGATCCATACACCCGGGCATACGACCGGGGGGATATCTTTGCTCATGAATAAACCTAAAGACAGGATACTCTTTACCGGGGATTCA
This sequence comes from Candidatus Omnitrophota bacterium, assembly GCA_041653955.1. Lineage (GTDB taxonomy): Bacteria > Omnitrophota > Gorgyraeia > Gygaellales > Profunditerraquicolaceae > UBA1562. The sequence continues at coordinate 9,497 of JBAZEH010000032.1, forward strand.
TTATTTTACCACGGCATAGGCAGGACGGATTTTCCGGGCGCAAGCGAAAGCTCGCTGGTAGGCTCTATAAAAGAGAAGCTTTTTAAATTAAGCGGTGATACGGTTATTTATCCCGGGCACGGCCCGTCTTCTACCATAGGGGAAGAAAGAGACAATAATCCCTTTCTTTGATTTAAGAGATGGATGAATTAGTAGATACCTTTTTGAACTATTTATCCGTTGAGCGCGGCCTTTCGCGCAATACGATAATCTCTTACCAGGAAGATATCAACGCCTATATAAACTTCCTTAAGGGCGTTCATATAGAAAGTTTTTCCCTGACTAAGAGGGATGATATAACGGATTTTATGCTCTTCCAGAAAGATAAGGGCTTATCTTCCAATTCGGTCGCCCGCAGGTTAGCGGCGATAAAATCATTTTACAGGTTTATGATAAGGGAGCGTATATTGAAGAATGATCCCAGCAACCTGGTAGATTCACCCAAGTTATGGAAGAAGATACCCGAGACCCTCTCCGCCAATGAGGTGGACACCCTCCTGAGTAAGCCGAATATCAGGCAGACCCAGGGGATAAGGGACAGGGCGATCCTTGAGACCCTTTATGCCACAGGGATGCGCGTTTCTGAAGCCGCGAACCTTAAGAAAGATAACGTAAACTTAGAGGTAGGTTTCCTGCGCTGCATAGGAAAAGGCAATAAAGAGCGTGTCATACCTTTGGGGAGCAAGGCGATAAGCAGCATAAAGAGGTATCTTGAAGCGAGCCGCCCGCGCCAGTTAAAGGGCAAGGAGAGTGAGTTTTTATTTTTGAACAAGTTTGGCAGGAATATATCGCGGCAGTCGCTTTGGAAGATAATTAAGCGTTATGCCAGGGAAGCGCGGATAAAGAAACCGATAAGGCCGCACATATTAAGGCATTCTTTCGCGACGCATTTACTGGAAAGAGGGGCTGACCTGCGTTCGGTGCAGGAGATGCTGGGGCACGCCAATATTTCTACTACGCAGATATATACCCATATAAGCAAGGAGCGGCTAAAGGCGATACATAAGATGTTTCACCCGAGGCCGTAGGATAGATGAAAAAATATTTAGATAAATTACCGAAAGAGATGCGCGGGTTGGTACTTCTTATAAGCAGGTTGGCTGAAGCTAATAATGCCCCGGTTTATCTGGTCGGTGGATTTGTGCGCGATCTTATCCTGGGAGTCAGAAACCTGGATCTGGATATAGTAGTGGAGGGCGACGGTATAAAGTTCGCGGAGTTATTGGCCGGTAAACTTGATGCCGGTGTTACTCTCCACAGGAGGTTCGGCACGGCGTCTATCAATGCCGGGGGCCATCTTAAGATAGATATTGCCAGTTCCCGCCTCGAACGCTATCCCGCTCCAGCGCACCTTCCGGAGGTAACCTGTGGCGTATTAAAAGATGACCTCTTAAGGCGCGATTTTACCATAAACGCAATGGCAATAAGTATAAACCGCGGAGATTTCGGCAGGCTGATAGATTGTTTCAGAGGTAAGGACGACCTTATCGGGGAAAAGATACGTATATTGCATCCTGTAAGTTTTATTGATGACCCCACGCGCATATTAAGGGCTGTGAGGTTTGAGCAGAGGTATGGTTTTAAGATAGAACCCGTAACCCTGGGGCTTTTAAAGGAGGCAAACGCTTTGAAGATGCTGCAAAAGGTGCAGCCGCACAGGGTGCGCGATGAACTGATCCTGATATTAAAAGAAGAACGGCCGCTCCTGCCGCTTATCCGTATCAAGGGCCTGACCGGATTGGGTTTTATCAATGATGGTTTATCGCTCTCTAAAGGTGCCCAGGGATTATTGGAATCAGCGGCAAGCCAGATAAGGTGGTTTAGGAGCAATTTTCCCAAGCGCCGCAAGCTGGACAGCTGGCTTATATATCTGATGGCGTTGCTTGATCCTTTGAATATAAGGAGTATCCAATCTATCTGCAGCAGGTTCGCTATGCGTAAGGGTGAAGAAAAAAGGCTGGTGGCCTGCAAGAAGACCGGAGGTGTATTTATCCGCAAGTTAAGCAGCAAAACGACAAGGCCTTCGCAGGTGCACAAGCTTCTTGAGCCGTTAAGTTATGAAACCATTATTTTTATCAGGGCAAAGTTCAAAAACAAATATCTGAGAAAGAATATAAATAATTTTTTCGGGGTATATAACGGTATGCGCGTCCATATAACGGGCGCGGACCTGCATAAATTGGGCTTGACGCCGGGGCCGTATTACCAGAAGATCTTCCGTCAGGTGTTAGGCGCTAAACTGGACGGGCTGGTAACAACAAAGCAGGAAGAGCTGGAATTGATCGGGAGGATAATTAAAAAGAGGAAGATAAAATAACTGATCCAATAAACTATGGAATGGAGCTGAGTCAGATGCCAAGATATGACAGGGTTGCTGAAGCGTTAAAGAGAGAGATAGGTAATATCATACAGTTTGAATTAAAGGACCCGCGCCTGGGGTTTATTACCGTAACCGGCGTTGAGATAACCCCGGACTTAAGGTATGCTAAAGTCTTTTTCAGCGTCCTGGGTAAAGAGGATGAACATAAAAAGACCAAAGAGGCGCTTGATTCCGCTTTAGGTTTTATCCGCAAACTGGTAGGGGAAAGGATAAGGCTGCGTTTTGTCCCTGAGATAAGTTTTAAAGAGGACAGGTCAATAGAGTATTCCATAAAGATAGAAGAGGCTTTAAATGAGATAAAGGGGCTGGATGAACCTCCTCTCATTCCCGCGAAGAAAGCCTTAAGAAAAAGAAAGGCAGTTAAACGTGAGCCTAAAAAAAGTAATCGCAAGCCTAAGAAAAAATAAAAGCTTCCTGGTCACTACCCATACTAACAGCGAAGGGGATGCCCTGGGTTCGCAGCTTGCTTTTTACCGCATCCTTAAGAGGTTAGGCAGGAAGGCGACGCTCGTAAATGAGGATGAGCTTCCTTACGGGTATGAATTCATGCCTGGTTCCGGAGATATAATCAAATATAAGGACAACCTTAAAAATATAAAATTTGATTGTTTTGTCACCCTGGATTGTTCGGATTTAAGCCGCACAGGGGAGGTATACCGCCTGAACAAAGGGAAAAAGCCGGTCATAAATATAGACCACCATATCAGCAATACTAAGTTCGGGGATATTAATTGGATAGAGCCTAATGCCTCATCTTGTTCTGAGATGGTCTATAAACTTTATAAGGCGCTGGGCCTTGCTATGGATAGGGATACCGCCATACTCCTTTATACAGGCATAATGACGGATACCGGTTCATTCCGTTATAAGAATACTACTTCTTTTACCCACTCGGTAATATCGCGTCTCCTTAAATTCGGCCTGGATATACCTTATATCTATAAATGCGCGTATGAGAATGTCCCCTTCCAGGATATGAAGCTTCTTGCTAGGATACTCCCTGGAGCAAGGAGGGATGCAGGAGGAAAGATAATCTGGTTCCAGATAAAGCATAATATGCTAAGGAACAAAAAGTTATCCTTTGATTTAAGCGAACATATCCTTACCTTTGGCAGGGCTATAAAAGGGGCAGAAGTTGTCGTCCTTTTCAAGGAGAACCTGGGCGCCAGGAATGAGATCAGGATAAATTTCCGTTCGCAGGGTAATGTGGACGTGAACAAGGTCGCCAAGGCCTTCGGAGGCGGAGGGCATAAGACTGCCAGCGGGGCGACTGTACACGGGAAGATTGACAATATCCGAAGGCAGGTAATAGCTAAAATTAAAAAAGAGTTATAGTTT
>JBAZEH010000033.1:0-12641 GCA_041653955.1 Candidatus Omnitrophota bacterium
TCCGGATGAAACTGGACGCCCCAGACCGGGTATTGTTTATGTTTCAACCCCATTATCTCATTCTCTTTTGTCCAGGCGGTTATCTCAAGGGATGAAGGGAAACTTTTTTTCTCTACCAGCAAAGAATGATATCGCGTGGCTTCAAATGGATTCGGCAGGCCGCGGAATATATCTTTACGGTTATGGTATATAAAAGATGTTTTACCGTGCATCAATTTCCTGGCGCCTATAATGCGGCCTCCGTATACATAACCGATAGCCTGATGGCCGAGGCAAACCCCCAATATAGGTATCTTTCCGGAAAACTCCCTGATCACCTCGCAGGATATGCCCGCGTCCTCAGGCCTTCCCGGCCCGGGGGAGATAACTATCTTCTTTGGCTTCAGCTTCTTTATCCGGTTAATAGTTATCTTATCATTCCTGAACACCTTTATATCAGCCCCCAACTCACCCAAATACTGGACAAGGTTGTAGGTAAAGGAATCATAATTGTCTATCATCAATATCATTCTTTTTCTCTCCATATCTTCGCGCCCAATCCCTCTAATTTCGCTTCTATATCCTCATATCCGCGTTCAAGATGGTATATCCTGGATATTGATGTCCTGCCCGAAGCTACTAATCCCGCTAATACCAGCGATGCTGACGCGCGCAAGTCAGAAGCCATCACCGGAGCCCCTGAAAGCCCTCTTACTCCCTCTACTATAGCATGCGGCCCCTCGCGCTGGATACGCGCCCCCATACGGTTCAGCTCTGCCACATGCATAAACCTGTCAGGGTATATCTTCTCTGTGATCACGCTTATCCCGGGAGTAACAGCCATCAGGCTCATTATCTGCGCCTGCATATCCGTAGGAAAACCCGGATAAGGCAATGTAGTTATATTCACCGGGCTTAACCTCTTTTTAAGGCGCACGCGCACAGCGCCGTCATTCTTATTTATATAAGCCCCCGCCTCTTCCAATTTATCTACCAACGCTCCGAGGTGCTGATAACAAATATTCTTTATAGTTATATCCCCTTTGGTGATCAATGCCGCTGCCATCAGGGTCCCTGCCTCTATCCTGTCGGGGATTATGGTATGGTTTGCGCCACGCAGTTCCTTCACCCCTTCTATTTCTATAATTGGCGTGCCATGCCCTTTTATCTTAGCGCCCATCTTTATCAGGAACTCTGCAAGGTCAGCGACTTCAGGCTCACAGGCCGCGGACTCTATCACAGTCTTCCCTTTAGCCAGGGTAGCTGCCATCATCACATTATCCGTAGCAAGGACAGATGAACCGTAAACACCCCCCAAATATACGCGGCTGCCCTTAAGGCGGCTCGCCTTCGCGTGGATATATCCGGCTTCAACACTTATATCAGCGCCTAATGACCTGATACCTTTAAGATGCAGGTCCACCGGCCTTACTCCGATAACACATCCGCCGGGGAGGGAGACCTTTGCTTTCTTGAGTTTTGCGAGTATGGGCCCTAATACGCAAAAAGAGGCGCGCATTGTGGAAACTAACTTATAATCGGCGATAAAACTTGGGTTCCTGGTAGGCCCTATATGGACTACGCCTTTGTTAAGCTCCGAATTCTTACCGAGCGAGCGCATGATCTTAAGCATAGTATGGGTATCGCGCAGGCTCGGGACACTCCTGATAACGCAAGGCTCATCCGTAAGCAGGGTAGCCGCGATTATCGGCAGGACCGCATTCTTAGAGCCGGATACAACCGCCTCGCCTTTTAACCTTACTCCCCCTTCAATAACCAGCTTATCCATTAATTCACTCTTTTCTTCGCTATAACAACCCTGTTTATCCCGCTATAATCCCTGACCAACTCCATTATCTCAAAATATCCTGATTTTTGAAGAATATTTTTTATGGCGCCCTCCTGATCAAAGCCTATCTCCATAACCAGTGATCCTGCCTCCTTTAAATAACGCGGGGCTTCTCTGGCCAGGCGGCGATAAAAATAGAGGCCGTCATCCCCGGCATGCAAAGCAATGCGCGGTTCATGCCTGACTTCGGAATGTAATCTTTCTATATCTGAAGAGGGAATATACGGGGGGTTAGAAACTATAAGGTCAAACTTCTTATCCCGCAGCTTTCGGCCGGAGAAAAGGTCGCTTACTAAAAAATCTATCTTCACGCTATTTAAAACCGCATTCTTCTGCGCTGTCTTAACCGCCTTTTCAGAAATATCTACGGCGGTTATCCTGGAACCGGGCAGCAGCTTTGCCAGGCTTACGGCTATACAACCTGAACCGGTCCCCATATCTAAAATATCGGCAGCGACGCAAGATAATTGCTTTACCGCTGTTTCAACTAATATCTCGGTTTCCGGGCGGGGTATCAATACATCCTTGTTGACCAGGAAATTAAACCCCATAAACTCGGTTTTCCCCAGTATATATTGTATGGGCTCCCCCTTTATCCTTCTTTTTAATACGGCCGACACAAAGCTGGCTTTATCTTTAGTTAAAAGTTCGCCGCTATTAAGGTATAAAGAGGCCCGGCTGCAATTTAATATGTCAGTAAATAATAACTCCGTCTCGTTCATAAATGAGCGCATAACTTACGGAGCACGAAAGTGCGAGGTAAGTTATTTTGCGCGAATTTATACCCTACCATATTAACAAACATAAGCGGTGTTAAATGAGCGCATAACTTACGGAGCACGAAAGTGCGAGGTAAGTTATTTTGCGCGAATTTATACCCTACCATATTAAAAACTACAAAAGGATACTAAGCCTTGCTCTCCGATGCCTTTATCAATGCCTCGGATATCTCATCCATATCCCCTTCCAATATCGCCTCTAATCTATGCAAGGTGAGGTTTATCCTGTGGTCTGTCACGCGCCTGTCGGGAAAATTGTAAGTGCGTATCTTCTCGCTGCGGTCGCCAGTGCCTATCTGGGAACGCCTCTCCTGCGATATCTTCTTTATATCCTCCTGCTGCCTTACATCCATGATCCTCGCGCGCAGTATCCTCATCGCCTTAATCTTATTCTTTAACTGCGAACGCTCATCCTGGCACGCCACTACCGTGCCTGTAGGCACATGCGTGATCCTTACCGCGGAGTCAGTCTTCTGCATATGCTGGCCTCCGGGCCCGGATGACCTGTAAGTATCTATCTTCAAGTCCTTTGGTTCAATGGAAAGGTCTACATCTTCAGGCTCCATCAATACAGCTACCGTAGCCGTTGAGGTATGGATCCTGCCCTGCGCCTCCGTGGTCGGGACGCGCTGCACGCGATGCACCCCGCTTTCAAATCTCAGGCGCCTGTAGGCATCAGTGCCTTTTACGCTGAATACTACTTCCTTAAAGCCCCCTAACTCCGTGGGGTGCGCCGACATCTCCTCTACAGACCACCCTTTGACCGCGGCATATTTTGTATACATACGGTAAAGATCGGCGGCAAATAACGCCGCCTCCATTCCTCCCGTACCCTGGCGTATTTCAACTATCGCATCACGGCCCGCAGTCTTATCTTCCCCCGCCAGGAGGGCCTTGAAGTTATCCTCCATGCCCGCTTTTTTATTCCTAAGGTCATCGAGTTCAGTTCTTGCCAGCGCCAGGAAATCATCGTCGTGCTTCTCAACAAGGGCCTTTTCAAGCCCTTCTATCTCGCTACCTATCTTCTTATATTCGCGGAACAGGGAAACTACTTCTTTCAGGCCAGATAGTTCCTTGGCATACCTGTTATACTGGTCCTTATCGGAAACACTCTCGTAAGAAGCGAGGAGCTGTTCCAGTTCCTCGTAGCGTTTTTCTATCTTGTCCAGCTGCTCTAACATATATTAGGCTGCCTGCGCGCCCGTATCCGTCTTCTTCTTGCCGTACTTCCTGATGAATTTGTCTACCCTGCCGGCTGAATCCACGAACTTCTGCTTACCCGTAAAGAACGGGTGGCACTTTGAACATATTTCAACCCTGATATTGGTCTTGGTAGAACGGGTATGTATAGTATTCCCGCACGCGCATACAATTACACTTTCCTGGTATTTCGGATGTATCTTATCTTTCATTTTTCCTCCTTATTAATAACTATAGACGGCGTTATTGGTTCATACTGTTTAAAAACTCTTCGTTATTCTTTGTCTTGGCCAATTTCTCTATCAGAAGCTCCATCGCCTCTACGTTATTGAGCTCGTTTAATACCTTCCTCAATATCCACACCTTTTGCAGCTTATCCTGCTTAAGGAGCAGCTCTTCGTGACGGGTATTGGAACGCTTTATATCAATAGCGGGATATATCCTGCGCTGGAATAGGTTACGGTCCAGCTGCAGTTCCATGTTGCCCGTTCCCTTGAATTCTTCAAAGATGACCTCATCCATACGGCTGCCGGTATCTACCAGGGCAGTCGCGATAATGCTAAGGCTGCCCCCCTCGTCAATAGCGCGGGCTGCTCCGAAAAACCTTTTGGGCTTCTGCAGGGCATTGGAATCTATACCTCCCGATAATACTTTGCCGCTATGCGGGATCACGGAGTTATACGCGCGGGCAAGGCGGGTTATGCTGTCCAAAAGCACCACCACATCTTTCTTATGTTCAACCAGCCTTTTTGCCTTCTCAAGGACTATCTCGGCGACCTGGACATGCCTCTCCGGAGGCTCATCAAAGGTAGATGATATTACCTCGCCCTTCACATGCCTCTGCATATCAGTGACCTCTTCGGGCCTTTCGTCTATCAAAAGGACGATGAGGATAACATCGGGATTATTGCTGGTTATGGAGTTAGCTATCTTCTGCAATAATACTGTCTTGCCGCTATAAGGCTGAGCGACAATAAGCGCGCGCTGGCCTTTGCCGATAGGCGCAAGGAGGTCTATTACGCGCATGGATATCTCATCGGGTTTGGTCTCCAGGTTAAATCCTTCATGAGGATATACCGGGGTAAGGTTATCAAACAAAACCTTATCTTTGGCGTCTTCCGGATTCTCAAAGTTCACCGCGTGCACCTTAAGGAGCGCGAAATATTTCTCTCCCTCTTTGGGGGGCCGTATCTCACCGCTTACCGTGTCTCCGGTCCTTAAGTCAAACTTCCTTATCTGGGACGGCGATACATAGATATCGTCCGGACAAGGCAGGTAATTATAGTTCGGAGACCTTAAAAATCCGAACCCTTCGGAGAGTATTTCAAGTACCCCTTCCCCGAACATAAGGCCTTCCTTCTCTGCCTGGGCCTGCAGTATCTTAAAGATCAGGTCCTGCTTCTTCAGGCCGCTGACGCCGTTGACGTTCAAACCCTTGGATAACTTGGTCAGCTCCGTTATCTTCATATCTTTCAAACTTCCGATATCTAACTTTTCCACAACATCCTCCTTATTATCTGTTTCGTTTGCTCCTTTGTTTTCCTTATAGTTGAGTTATTATCTATTACAAAATCCGCAAGGCGGAGTTTCTCGCGCAAGGGTACCTGCGCCCTGATCCTCTTTAATATATCATTCCTGTTAAATCCTGTTTTTTTATGTACCCTCCTTATCTGTTCTTCCCTGTTCACCTTTACCACTATCAATTTATCTACCGAACTCTTAAGCCCCGTCTCAATAAGCAGCGGGGCATCCACAACTACGATCCTCCCGCGCGAGCCTGCTATTTCTTTTTTAATAATGCGCAGCACCTCGGGGTGCATTATATTATTCAATTTTTTGATTAGGGGCCTGCTGCTGAACGCGATACCCGCGAGGCGCCTGCGGTCTATGGCGCCCCCTTTCCCTGTTATGCCCCTGCCGAAAGAATGGATAACGCTCTTATATATCCCGGAGCCGGGCTTAAGCAGGGAACGGGCGATCCTGTCTGCGTCAATCACCCTTACCCCGCGCATCCTGAAGAACGCGGCTACGGTGCTTTTTCCGCTGCCGTATCCTCCGGTAATCCCTATGACGATTTTCCTGTCAGCGCGCTTTAGCTTTTTCATACAACTTGATATATTTCTTAGCGGATTCCTTCCAGGAGAAATTGTTCTGCATGGCGTTGCCGATAAGCTTGGGCCACTTTTTCTTGTCCTTAAACGCCTTTACTGCTTTCTCTACTGTTTTGATCAGGTCTTCCTTTCTGTATTTATCAAAAATAAACCCGTCATCAGCAGTTACTGTATCCGCCAATCCCCCGGTCTTAAAAACAAGCGGTATAGTCCCGTAGCTCATACTGATAAGCTGCCCCAGGCCGCAGGGTTCATATTTTGAAGGCATAAGGAATATATCGGAACCTGCGTATATCTTATGCGCGAGCGCGTCGTCAAATTTTAAATGCAGGGATACTATCTTGGGGTATTTCTTCACGATATTCTCCAGGATATTGTGGTATTTTAATTCACCTGTCCCCAATATGGCCAGCTGCAGTTCCATCTTGCATATCTTCTCTATTGCCCCCGCGAGTATATCAAAACCCTTCTGCTCGGCGAGGCGCGAGACTATACCGAAAAGCGGTATATCCTTCTTTGCCGGAAGTTTGCATATGTTTTGCAGGTCCTCCTTGTTCTTGCCCTTATCCTTAACCGTATCCAAAGAATAATTCTTTGCTATATATTTATCGTCCCGGGGGTTCCAGATAGAGTAATCAAGCCCGTTCAATATACCAAACAGGTCGGATTTACGTTTAGTAAGTATGCCTTCCATGCCGTAGCCGAACTCCCCGGTCTGTATCTCTTTGCTGTATGTGGGGCTTACCGTATTGATAAGGTCAGAAAACACTATCCCTGCCTTAAGCAGGTTTATCTTATCGTAATACTCAAACATCTCCATATTAAAATACTCCCAGCCAATTCCAAGCTTCGGGTACTCCTCCTTTGGAAATATACCCTGGTATCCTATATTATGGATAGTAAAGACGCTCTTTGTGCCCTTAAAAAAACTGTCCTCTTTATAGATAGTCTTAAGATAGGCCGGTATGAGCGCGCTCTGCCAATCGTGGCAATGTATGATATCCGCCTTAAAACCTATCTCTTTTAAAAGCTCAAGGGCCCTCCTGCTGTAATAAGAGAACCTGTCTAAGTTATCCTTATGGTCTCCGTTCTTATCGCCATATAAACCGTCGCGGTTGTAATATCCGTCGTTCTCTATAAAATAGACTTTCGTGTTTTTACCTAAGGACGTGTAAGATATATCCGCCTTTAACCTTTGGATATTGAACTTGGAGTCCTGGATCGCCTTATATTTAGGCATGACAATTATCGCCTCCTGCCCCAAAGACTCTAACTGCAAGGGTAATGCTCCGGCGACATCGGCCAACCCTCCTGTTTTAGCGAACGGCACTACTTCAGAAGCACATATTGCTATCCTCATTTTACCTCCTCCATTTCTGACCAGTTCCTGCCCCTTTTTATATCCACCTTAAGCGGGATATCCAGCTCAATGGCCTCCTCCATCCCGCGCCTTACCAGCCCTATGAACTCCTTCTCTTCTCCTTTTACCATGTTGAATACAAGTTCATCGTGCACCTGGATGATCATAACGCTCTTCATCTTCTCTCGCCTTATCTGTTTATCTATCCTTATCATTGCCAGTTTTATCAGGTCGCTGGCGGAACCCTGTATCGGCGTATTTACCGCCTGCCTCTCGGCAAACTGCCTTATCCCCTGGTTTTTATTATTTATCTCGGGAAGATAACGCCTCCTGCCCAGCATAGTAGAGACAAATCCTTCTTCCCTGGCAAAATGTATCTGGCCTTCAAGGTAATCCTTAACCTGGGGATACCTTGAGAAATAGGCTTCAATAAAAACCTGCGCTTCATCAATGCCTATTTTCAAATCCCTAGAAAGCCCGTAAGAAGTAAGCCCGTAAATAATACCGAAGTTGACCCTTTTGGCGCTCTCCCGCATCGGCTCGCTTATATCATCTTCATTTAACCCGTATATCAATGAAGCAGTGATCCTGTGTATATCTTTGCCTTCCATAAAAGCTGAAATAAGGTTGCTGTCTTTTGAAAGGTGCGCCAGTACCCTTAGCTCCACCTGCGAATAATCGCATGAAAGAAGAAGGCTATCTTTATCAAACGCGACCACCGCTTTTCTGATATTCCTTCCCAATTCCGTCTTTACAGGAAGATTCTGCAGGTTAGGGTTACTTGAACTTAGCCTGCCTGTTTCGGTGACAGTCTGGTTAAAAGAGGTATGTATCCTGCCTGTTTTTTTATCTACCAGCTGGGGGAGCGCGTCTATATATGTAGATTTAAGTTTCATCAACTGGCGGTACTCTAAAAGCATTGCCGGCAATTCATGCCTATCGGCGAGCTTCCTTAGCACCTCTTCATCGGTAGAAGGCCCGGTCTTTGACCTTTTGACTACGGGCAGTTTCAGCCTTTCAAATAATATGTCGCGTAACTGCTTCGGAGAATTAATATTAAACTGGCAGCCGCTTATCTCATATATTTCTTCTATCAGCTTTATAAGCCGTTTCTCAAGGTCTTTGGATAACCCGTCCAGCATCTTAAGGTCTATCTTTATGCCTGTTGCCTCCATCCTGGCTAACACACTCACCAGGGGCATCTCTGTATCTTCAAAGAGCCGCAGGAGCGACCTTTTGCCAAGTTCATCCTCAAGCCTTGGCCTAAGCTCCCTGATCACTGATAGCGCGTCAGCTGCGCCTATCCCGGCGGGGCCGGATAAAACCCCTGAATACTCAAGCGCAAGGTCATTTAAGGCGTATCCGGGCCTGGAAGGGTTGACCAAGTAAGCTGCTACCATAATATCAAAATATAACCCTTCAAACCCGATGCCGCTGCTCTCCAATGATACTTTCAGCAGTTTAAGGTCATAGCCTGTCTTCCTGATACCGGGGTCTGCCAATATCCTTTTGAAATTCGCTCCCGGGCTTTTTACCCTGCGCACCTTATCTTTGGCATAAAATACAAGATTATCTATATTATCTCCGTATAAGATAAGCTCATCCTGCGGCTTCAGTATATCTTTTAAATCTTTATCTTCCAGCTCAACGGCTTCTATGGATGGGGCCCTTTCATCTTCCTCCGCGCCCAGCTCTTTAAGAAATTTTTTAAACTCCAGGCGCTTGAATAACCTGACCAGTTCCCTGTTATCAGGATCTTTTATCTTCAGCTTCTCCGGTTCGAACTCAAGCCCTATCCCGTTATCCAATACTGCCAGCTCTTTATTCAATTTTATCTGCTCAATATTACCGTTGACCGCTGACTTTATCTTCTCGGACTTTATCTTCTCAATACCCCCAAGCAGTGATTCCAGCGAACCAAACTCCTTTATCAAGCCCAGGGCAGTCTTCTCTCCTATGCCGGGGACTCCGGGGATATTATCCACACTATCTCCCATAAGGGCAATAATATCGGTTATCCTTTCAGGGCCTACCCCGAAACGCTCAATGACCTTCTCTCTATCGTAAAACGTACCCTCATCTTTGTAGGGGCTGAACACTATGATATCCTCATCCACTAACTGCAGCATATCCTTGTCCGAACTGACTATAGTAACGGGGATACCCTTCTTCTTGGACTTTGAGGAAAGCGTGGCAATAATATCGTCAGCTTCATAACCCTCCCGCTCCACTATAGCTATGCCGTAAGATGCCACTATCTCTTTTATCAAAGGTATCTGACTGCCCAGTTCATCAGGCATCGGCGGGCGCTGTATCTTGTATTCCGCGAACTTCTTTGTCCTGAAAGTATCTCTTGAAACATCAAAACACACCGCCAGAAACTCCGGCCTATGCTCTTTGAGCACCTTATTCAGCATATTTATAAAGCCGTATATGGCGTTTGTGGGCTGGCCGAAAGAAGTGGAAAGCCCCCTGACAGCATAGAATGCCCTATAGCAAAAAGCCGTAGCATCAATCAAAAAGAGTCTGGGCTCAGACATTATATACTGCCATTAACCGGTCATGGAAATTGATGAGGCGTGATGTATATATTTGAAGGTTAGTATCTTGATGTTCACTATATAAGATATAGTAAAAAACGCAAAAAAGCAAGATTTTTTTATAGCATCGGCGGCATCTCCAGTGCCGGATGTTTTGCTTTTGCCAGGAAGGCCAATAACTCTTCCTGGGTGGTAGCGGTAGTTTCATCAGCGATCTTATCCAACAGGTCAGGTTCCCCTTCCTCCTGGGCGCGCTTCTTAAGCTTATCCCCCATAAGCTCTTTCAATTCCTTGGGCATCCAGACCAGCCGTTTAAGGCCACCATCCGCAGAGATAAACTTCTTGCTTGCCAGGTACAACTTACCTACGCCTAGGAAACCCGGAGTCTGTACCCCTCCGCCTACTGAACCTGCCAGGGTAGTAAAGCTCATCCCGCTTGGGGTCATTCCTGAAAAATCGCGGTGCACGACCATCACCCCGTTCGCCTCCGGGATTATCGCTAAAATGCATTCAAAGCATCCGCAGGATGACTGCGGAGAATCCATAAGCGAATACATGCTCACCTTTTCTATCGCCTTATTGGACTTTTGATAAAAGAAATCATTTATATTCTTCCACTGGCCGAACTTCTCATCCAGGACCTCGCCTTTTAAGACAGGCTGGTTCGGCCCGGTAGGGGTGATCTCATAAGAGGCCTTACCGTCAAGCCAAGAATATGCCCCGCATAACCCCAGGCGCTCCGGGGTAATGATGCAGACATGGTTAGGCGCGAAACTCTGGCAGAGCGTGCAGCTGTAAAATGTATCTACGCTCTCATCGGTCATACCGCTGATACGCTCATCGCGTTCATCAAATGCCTTTTTGGCCTCGGGTAAAAGCTTCTCCACGTCTTCTGCCTTAGTATATATTTTTACCTGCACCTTATCCACTATGGCGTTATATTCCTGGTGGAGCATGGCGTGCAATATCACGCCTATATGCTTTAAACGGAAACCTTTGGCAAACGCGTCATTGGATATCCGTATCCAGTTCATATCGCGCTGGCCGATATGCATTAACCCCATAGCGTAATTTACAAAACGGTGCACCTGCCGTTCCAGTATAGGCTCAAAATCCTTCTGCATCTTGCGCCCGGCTACTTCAATAATTATAGCTAAAGGCATACTCTTCTTTTCTCTTACCGGATCATCTATATCCGGGCCGATAAGTTCTACCTTGCCGTCTTCGACTTCATCAGTCTTTCTGGTCACCAGGTATTCGAACGCGGCGCTGCCTTTTCCGCCGAACTCCACGCATAACTGCTCTTTCCTTACGCGTTCACCCTCGAATGCGGCCGCGTAAGGCACGGGGATGGGGATGGATGCGACTTTGACTTTTACTCCCCTTACTTCTATGCAACGCGGGACTATCTTCTTATAGTCAAGCTCCTTTACCAGCGCCTCATAAACTGTTATTCCGGAAGGCTTGATCTCCGGTATATCGGTATCGGCAATTATGGGAAAACCCATACTTATAGCTCCGGCACCTGTCGCGTATTTTATATCGTCAAGTTCGCCCAGGACCAATCCGAAGGCGAATACGCGCTCCTTGGTGTATAAAAGGCACTTCTCTGCCTGGCCCGGCTTGATGCCTCCGAAGGTCAATGCCGAACGTATAGCCCAGTTCAAAGGGTATATCGCGGATATGGTATCGCGGCCGTAAGGCACGATATAATTGTCCCAACCCATCTGCACGTTCTCTTCAAGCAGCTGGTCGATTATCGAGCGGCCTTTTACCTGTGAACCGACAAAGATCAGGATATTCCTCTGCTGCAGCTCCCTTACTATCTGAACCGCCGTCTTATTGTCGGGGGCAGCCCCGAGTATGGCGGCAAAACCGGGCATACGGCCGTCCACCAACTGTATGCCGAGAGAACGCATTATCGTATCCGTAAAGAAACCGTTACAATCATTCTGCGGCTCCTGGGCATAAAGATAACGCAGCGCCACGATTATCTCTTCCGAGAACAACGCGGACATACCGGCATTAAGGGCATCGCCAAGATACGGAAGCCATACCTTATCAGAAGGTATTTCAGGCAAGAGTGATTTTGCATGTTCAAGTATAGGCAATGTTTCATTCAAAGTTTCAACTTTAGCGCCTAACAGCGCGTTAGCCATCGGCAGGTAGAACGCCGTCTCGGGGAAACCTATCTTCTGGTCCTTGCCTTTCTCATTGATTGCCTTATCCAGGAACTCTGAAGCCTGTTTGAAGATATCGTGAGCTCCCCTGATTGCCGAAGTGGCTACGATCTTAGACATACAGCTTCTCCTTATCTTTTACTAGATCCATAATATCCGGATAACCAAAATTATTATCCAATAACCTGTCTTTAAAAGAAGATATATCTATCTTTTCCCTGATGGCCCTTAAGAATACCCCGCTATTGTTGATATTGCCGACAAGCACGGCTCCTACCATAAGGCCATCCTTGAGAATCACCTTCTTATAGATATTCTCCCGGGTGTCGCATATCTTAAGTTCTTCGAAACTTCCATCCTGTTCCTTTACCTTATATAGCCCGAGGGATACAACCGGCAGGCCGAAGAATTCTATGGAGTTCATGCCGACAGAACCGTCATAGCTAACGGCAATACCCGCCATATTCGCACCCGCTGCCCTCCCCCCTTCGACTGCGACCGGCCAGAGCGCGTTTACCGCATTCCTGCCTAAAGATACGTCATAGCTTTCAGAGACATCACCGGCAGCATAGATATTGGGTATGCTTGTGCGCATCGCGCTGTCAACGGCTATGCCTTCATTTATTTTTATTTCGGAGCCCTT
>JBAZEH010000034.1:0-12093 GCA_041653955.1 Candidatus Omnitrophota bacterium
CCAGAAAGAATTTCTGAAAAAGATTGGTTCGAACTGTATTTTAAAAGAGCGCCGCCTCAATTTTTCGACGGAAGGTACCTTCCGTCCTGTCCTTGAAGCAGCCCCCTATCACTCTTGGTGGAGCTGGAGGGATTTGAACCCTCGACCCCTTGCATGCCATGCAAGTGCTCTCCCAGCTGAGCTACAGCCCCAGAATTATTCTATTGACCTTTCCTATTTTAGAATATAAAATAACTGGCGTCAACTAAATATTGCCGAGGTGGTGGAATGGCATACACGCCAGTCTCAAAAACTGGTGGGGGCAACTCCTTGAGGGTTCGACTCCCTCCCTCGGCACCATTGCTTTTCCTGCCTGTGCCGACTACGTAAGGAGTTAGGCATAAATTTCTCCGTCTTACTTCAGGTTATTTACGCCATCCGGATCTTCAATCTTTTTTATCCAGGGATTCTTTTAAGAAAAAGTTGCGGTTAAGGTAAGGTATTATCGCGCGGTAAACTCGCTGTGCGATCACATTATACCCGTCGGCATTAGGGTGTATAAAATCGCTTTTAAGGCGCGGATTGGTAATGATCCCGCTCAATGTGCCGGAGATAAATATCGCGCCCTTCTCTTTCGCGAGCTTACAAAAAGCGGAACGGTATTCACGCATGATCAACCCTGTGCTGATATCGGCCACGGCTACCATCGCCCCCTGCTTAATGGCTCCGTCTATTATCGCGCTCATATTCTTCAGGGTCTCCTCCCGCGGTATCTTCCTTAAGAAATCATTGCCTCCAAACTCAACTATCACCAGGAGGGGGTCCCTTTCCAACACATCCGATTTAAGCCTCCTGACCGCTTCCGTGGAAGTATCTCCGTCTATACCGGAATTAATAACAGGCGTATCTATCATTTTAGCGAGAGCTGAAGGATAATCCCCTCCCGGCTCTGCCCCGTATCCATAGGTAATACTATCCCCGAAACAGATTACATTCTTGCCTTGAGAAGCTATATTGGCTATTTCTCTTTTAGCGCATCCGCATAAAACCCCGGAGCAAAAGACGAATAAGCAGGCGATAAATATCTTATTTTTTGCCATATCTTAACCTGAGTTGTCCGCAGGCCGCTTCAATATCATCTCCGCGTTTCCCGCGTAAAGTCACGTTCAGCCCGCCATTCATAAGCGCGCCCCTGAATAACCATGTGCTTGTCTGGCTCGGAGGCATTATACCAGATTCCTTTACCGGATTACAAGGTATAAGGTTAACCTTACAATTCAGCCCTTTTAATATCTTGATTAGGTTTCGGGCATCCCGCAAACCGGAATTCACTCCTTCTATAAGGATATACTCAAATGTCACCTGGCGGTTGGTCTTGCCGGCATAATCCCCGCAGGCCTTAATAAGCTCCCTTAAGGGATATTTTTTATTCACGGGCATGAGGCGCGACCTTGTTTCATCGTCGGACGCATGTAAAGATACGGACAATTCTATCTGCATGCCTTCCCCCGCCAGCCTTTTTATCCCCGGTATGATACCGCAGGTAGAGATCGTTATCCTGCGCGCGCCGATATTCATGGTTTCGGGAAGATTGATCTGCCGTATAGCCTTTAATACGTTATCATAATTATCTAAAGGTTCTCCCACGCCCATGAATACCAGGTGCGTAAGTTTATTGCCGGATGAGCCGTTTTTTAAATAGAGCGCTTCATCTATTATCTCAAGGTGGCTCAAATCCCTCTTAAACCCCGAGACTCCGCTCGCGCAGAACGCGCACGCAAATTTACATCCCGCCTGCGTAGATACGCATCCAGTAACCCTTTTTGCCGCGGGTATGATAACAGACTCAATAAGATCTCCGTCTTTTAGCTGAAGGAGGAATTTCTCTGTTCCGTCTTTAGACTTAACCTTCTTGGCCAGGTCAAGCCCAACTACATAAAAATCATTTTTCAGGCGCGCCCTCAGTCCGGAAGAGAGGTCGCTCATAAGGGAAAAATCCATAATCCCTTTTTTATATATCCAATCAAAGATCTGGCGGGCGTGAAAAGGGCGTTCTCCCCACCGCGTTAATGACTCCGATAGCTCCTTTAAACTTAACCCCTTGATATCGCGCATAGAAGGAGGTATCAACGCCCTTCCCTTATTTTATTTTTATCTATCTTTCCTGCCCTGTTCTTAGGCAGGGAATCCACAAATTCAAAATAATGCGGGACCTTGAAATGCGCCAGGTGCTGGCGGCAAAAATAACGTAATGCCTCCTCATCAAGCGCGGCCCCCTCCTTCAACGCTACGAACGCCTTGGGCACCTCCCCGCGCAATTTATCGGCTACGCCTATCACGGCAACCTCGGTTATATCAGGATGTTTATGTATTGCCGTTTCAACCTCCGGCTCAAATACGATCTCGCCGGCCACCTTGATCATCTCTTTCTTCCTGCCTGATATATAAAGGTCCCCTTCTTCATCAAAGCGGCCCAGGTCGCCGGTGTGAAACCAGCCGTTACGCATAGTATCCTTTGTAAGTTCGGCATCCTTATAATAACCGTCGGTAACTACCCATCCGCGCACCGCGATCTCGCCTGTCTGGCCGCAGGAAAGCTCGTTATCCCGTTCATCAAATATTTTTATCTGTATCCATGGGGCGGGTTTTCCTACACTTTCCAGCTTGTCCGATCCGGTAGGTATTACTGTGGTCGGGGCATTTGTTTCAGTAAGCCCCCATCCGTGATAAAAGATGGTGCTGGGACAACGCTGATGGAACCTGCGGATAGTCTCTATCGAACTGGGGGCTCCGAACAGGTTTATCCAGCGCAGGCTTGAGAGGTCAAAGGCATCAAACTCCTTTGACTGCAGGAGAGCGTAATACATTGAAGGGACGAGCCAAAACCAGTTTATTTTATATTTCTCTATATTCCTTAAGAACTCTAAAGGTATAAAACGGCCCATAAGGACCACGCTTACAGAGAACGCGAGGTTAGCCTGAACGGATATAAGCCCGCCTATATGCGAAAGCGGTAAAGGGCATATAACGGTATCCTTATCGTATATATCGTTATTGACAAAATATTTTATCGCCTTAGGCGGGGCGCAAAGCTGCAGATAGTTCGCCAGGACACCCTTGGGTTTTCCGGTCGTCCCTGAAGTATAAAAGATGACCGCGTAATCCTTATCATTTATATCCGCCTGCGGGGGAATATCCCTGCCTTCCTTGAGCAGATTATCAAATGATAGCAGCGGCTCTATGCCCTCGCCGCATATAATGACCTTCTCTAGCGCGGGGCACCTCTCTTTGATAACGGCAAATGATATGTTCGGCTTTCCCCTGGCTATAAGTATGCGCGCCTCAGAGTGTGAAATACATGATATAAGCTCATCCTGCGTGAGCATAAAATCAAGGGGCACGCAGACCGCGCCCAGGCACCAGGAGGCTAAATAGCCGAGAACGTATTCCGGTGAATTCGGAAGGTATATGGCTATCTTATCCTGTTTCTTCAAAGATAACCCGCGCAGGCTATCAGCGAGAGAAAACGCCGCGCCCCTTAACTCCCCAAAGGTTATTTCGCGCTCCTTGAATATAAACGCGGGGCGTTCAGGATATTCTTTAGCGTTCTTCTCTAACAGCGCGGCGACATTCATTAAATGAGCCCGCAACTTACGAACACGTTAGTGTGAGTAAGTTGTTTGGGCGAATTTATCCCTTTCCTTATTAATAAACATAAAGGGGATTAAAACCCGTACCAGTAGTTGACTATCGGCTTGGAATTATCCGTCTTATCTATGACTACATTCTTAAGGCGGGTATATTCAAAAAAACCTTCCCTACCCAGGTCTTTACCAAACCCGCTCTGTTTAAACCCTCCATAGGGAACTTCATTATAAAACATCCCGTAGGTATTGACCCATATTATCCCGGCGTTGATCCGGGAAGCCAGCCTTGCTAAAACACTTTCATTTTTACCCCAAATAGAAGCCGCGAGGCCGAAATCGCTCATATTGGCTAATCTCTCCGCCTCCTCCGTATCGGAAAACCTGATTACGCAGGCGACCGGGCCAAAAACCTCCTCTTTAAATATAGCCATTTCAGGGGTAACATTAGAAAGTATTGTCGGCTCGAAGAAAAATCCGTTCTTTAACGCTGGCCCATCGGGTATCTTCCCTCCGCAAAGGACCCTAGCGCCTTCGGCTTTCGCCTTATTCACATATTCAATTACCTTTTCGCGCTGCTCATCTGATATCAGCGGGCCCATCTGCGTCTCATAATCAATAGCCAAACCCAATTTTATCCGTTTTGCTTTAGCGGTAAAATCTGAAATAAATTTATCGTATATGCTGTCCTCTACGAATATACGCGACATAGCCGTGCACATCTGGCCCTGATTCAGGAATATGGAACAAAGCGAACCATTTACCGCCGCTTCTAAATCCGCGTCCTTAAGGATAATGCCGGCGGATTTACCCCCTAATTCCATAATAAGTTTTTTTATGTTCCCGCGGGTATAACCCAGGATATCCTTTCCGACGGGGTTGCTCCCGGTAAAAGATACCATATCCACGCGCCTATCCGCGCAAAGCGCTTCTCCTATTTTAGCTCCGCTCCCGTTTATAATATTCACTACCCCTTTCGGCAAACCTGCGTCATTTATGATCTTGGCTAATTCTAACGCGGTCAACGGGGTTAAACTGGATGGCTTAAGGATTACCGTGTTGCCGGCCGCAAGAGCGGCTGCCATCTTCCAGGAGGCGATCAAGAGCGGATAGTTCCAGGGCACGATCAAAGCTACGACACCCCGCGGCTCGCGGACAAGGCGGCTTTCGGCATTCTCTAATTTTATACTCTCGCTTCCGAGGTAATATTCCAGATTATTGGCAAAATGTTCAAAGGTTTTTGCTGCCGAAGGTATATCCATAAAGGTTGATTCTTTGATCGGTTTACCCGTATTCAAGGATTCAACTTTCGCCAGCTCACCGGCTTTATCCAGGATACCTTTGGATATCTTTAAAATAAAATCTTTGCGCTCAAGCAAGGGGATCCCTGGCCAGGGGCCTGAATCAAAAGCTGCCCGCGCGCTTTTTATCGCGTAATCAAGGTCATTGTTATCCGCGATTGCGGCATCAGCAATAACCTCTCCTGTTGATGGATTAACCACCTTCTGCCTGTCCCGGCTATCTTGAAACTCACCGTTAATGAACAGCTGGTAACGCGTTATCATTTTATCTTGACCTCTTTAAAGATCTGAAATAGGCGGCTAAAAGGCACATACCATCGCGAGAGCTTCCCCAGGTCCCCTTTTAACTTCATCTTCCCTTGAGTAGTAGCCACAAAAGGGTCTAGCTTTCCCAGGAATATCGCCACCCATATATCATTAGGGGCTGAAATTACAAAAGACGCATCTTCATCAAACTCTAATTTTACGATCTTGCCTTTATCAAAGTTGAATTTATAGACAGCGCCACTCCCATCAAGCTTGATGGCAAGTTTAAGCGTCATATCCAGTTCATTGCCTTTTGCCAGGATAAATTCATCTTTATTCACCAGGTCCACTATCTCCTGTATATGCCCGCGGGAGAACATATCAAAAGCCTTATTACCGGCGCCAAAAGTACCCTCAAGCCCCTTATCCAGGCCATCAAGCATATCCTTCTTAAAGAGCCTGGCTACCCCTGCCACCTTTACCGCGTCTTCCAGGCTTTCCACCAGATCAAAGCCATCCGCGAAGTTTCCGGTAACTGCCACTACCCCGTGGTTCTTTATTGCCACCAGGTTGCTCATCTTCAAGGCATCTATTACGGGTTCAAGTTTTGTGATGCTTGGGGTATCCTGCGCTATAACAGGGACTTCGCCGAGATAAAGCCTTGATTCAAATGTCAATATTTTCAGGTCGGAGTAAACCGAAAAATAGCCATTACTCAAGGGAGGATGGCAGTGGATAATAGTTTTTGCCTCGGGAAAACTCTTATATATCAGGCTATGCATGGGAAATTCGGTGCTTAATTTACCGGCGTAAGCGCTTTTATCTTTTGTGAGGTCAACCCTGATGATATCCCCTGCCTGAAGCCCCCCCAAAAAAGTCCCTGTCGCGGTAATGAGGATACTATCCCCGTCTATCCTCGCGCTCAAGTTTCCGGATTTGGCTACCGACAGGTGCCTTTCGTATATCCGGCTCCCTACACTTATGATCTCATCCCTTAGTATATCTTCTCTTTCCGGCATGGTCAGACCTCTAAATAGATATGTTTTGTGATCAGTTTATCCGGGGTAATATCAAAAGCGGGATAATATCCCTTTACCCCCTTAGGCGCTAATCTTACGCCCTTATACTCCAGCATCTCCTTGTCCGGGCGCATCTCTATATTGATCTCTTTGCCGCTCCTGGCGCGCGACACCGGGGGGCAAATCACGTAAAACGGTATATTGAAATGGCGCGCCAGCACAGCCAGCTGATATGTCCCTACCTTATTGGCGATATCGCCGTTACGCGCCAGATGGTCAGCCCCTACTATAACATTAGTAATCTTGCCCAGAGACATTACGTAAGCGGCCATCCCGTCGGTGATCAGGGTCACCGGCAGGCTGGCTTTTTTTAACTCCCAGGCGGTCAACCGCGCCCCCTGCAGGTATGGCCTGGTCTCGGTGACGAAAAAACTTACACGTTTACCCTGTTTACGGCAAAACTCCCCTATCAAAGGCATAAGCCCGCTTATATTGCAATGCGTAAGTATGACATCATTATTCTTTATCAGTTTACTGGCTGCCTCTGCCTGCCCTATGCGTTTATATTTCAACACCTCCAGGAAACCGGTAATACTTCTTTCTAAAGGCTTGCTTTCCGCGGCCCAATCCAGGGCCATATCGGTAAGCATCTTAAAAGGCAATGTCGGACGGCTGGAATTGATCGCCTTGGCTGCCCTGGACAAAGCAGGCAAAAGATTCTCCTTATTATTCTTCGCCTCAAGAAGGAGGGCATACATCACTAACAGCACCTGGCCTACTGCCCGCGTCTTCATCTCCTTTATCGCGCGGCAGGCCCCTTTATATCCCTTTACCTTAATATAACTTAATTTATCAGGCAGCGCGGTCTCATCAAGGATATAAATACTATCTCCCTTTAATCGAACCGGCCAGAAAAGAGGAGAAAACTTCATTTATTTACCTTCCAGCTTTTTAACGGTTTCAAGCGCGATCTCAATCAGCTTGCTTTCCGCCATATAATAAAGAGGGTTCATAAAACCCATCTCGCCTGTAATGACATTATCGCTTACCGCCAATATGGAAGCAGCCTTTATATTATAGGTCTGGGCGATAGTCAACATCGCGGATGATACCATATCCACCGCTATGGCCCCCTCCTTGCGTTTTGCCTCTACTATCTGCCTTGTCTCTCGTAATAGCGCATCCGTAGTCCATGTAACCCCGCGATGAATATTCACGCCCATCCCCCTGGCGCTCTCATATAAGGTATCCGTCAGTTTCTTGTCGGCAACAGTCTTAAAATCCTTACCAACATAATAAGGGGTAACACCGTCACCGCGGATCACCGAATCAACCACTATCAGGTCGCCTACCTTGATATTCTCATCCAGCGCCCCGCAGGTGCCGATACGGATTATATTCTCTATCCCGGCATTGCACATAACCTCGGTAGTAATGGAGGTATCGGTTGAAAACCTCCCCCCGTTTATCGCCGTTATTTTTATCCCCTGAAAGGCCCCGGTATACATAGTATACTCCATAAAAGAAAAATTCCTGACCGGGGATTCTAATTTCTTTATCAGCGTATCCAGCCTGTCCCTCGGCCCGGGGACGATCGCGTATTTACCCACATCCTGCGGCCTTAACTGAACCATGCCGGTAAGGTCCTTACCGGTCAAATGAACATCCTTCTGCATCTGCATCATATACTCTCCTTATAGCGTTAAGCGCGGTACATTATTACTTTTGCCTTCTCAAGGGTTATCAGTCCTTCCTTGACCATATTATCCAGCTGCGGTATAAATTGATTGATCTTTTCTTCGCTATCCACGATTTCAATGATAATCGGCAGGTCCTCGGACATCCTCAATAACTTGGCGGTATGCATATGGCTCTTGCGGCCAAAACCCAGGAAACCTTTGATTGCAGTAGCTCCGGCCATCCCGCTCTTTTTGGCCAAAAATACTATCTCTTCATATAGCGGCTTACCGTTCCACTTATCCGCCTCACCGATAAAAATCCTTAATAGCTTGCCTTCTGTGGGTATCTTCATATTATCTCTCCTAATAAGCTGCCTACCCTGAATAAAATATAACCTAAAATTATAGTGAAGAAGATATTGCCGAAGGCGCGGATTGGCTGCCCGCTTCTAATCAGGGTATCGCTCTCAAATATCAAGGTAGAAAATGTGGTAAACGCACCGCAGAAACCTATCATAAGTAAAAGCCGTGCGTCCGGGCTAAACATGAACTTATTATCCAATAAGGAGGCAAGCACGCCCAAGATGAAACACCCGCTGATATTCACGACCAGCGTTCCATAAGGGAAAGCTGTTCCCATAATCCGGTATACCACCCCAGACAGAATATACCTTGCTATGGTTCCTGCCGTGCCTCCGATAACCAGATCTAAGAATTTCGCCATAATCTCAACTCACGCATTTAGTGGGTGACTCGGATATTTTTGAGCGAGCGTGCTACGAGCGAATAAATACCCAAGGCAAGCAAAGCACTTCCTCCTCTGTTACTGTTGATAGATGCGCAAAAAGAAAAGATCTAACAGTGTTTTAGGGCAAGCATACTGGCTAAATTACCGCCTAAGATACCTTCCTTATCCTGCGCGGATATATCCAGGTTCTTCACAGCATCTATGCCGCCTTTGATATCCTTTTTCGCCGGCCAGTCGCTCCCCCATAATATATGCCTTGGGCCTAACAATTCAAGTGCCGAAAGAAAGTTTGTCTTTTTAATATCTCCGCTTGTATCCACATAAATATTCTTTAAATGCTCTGTAGGGTCAGCGCCTAAGTCTTTGACAAAATTTATCCCTCTTAACATCCTGTAGGTCGTGTCAAAACGGTTCTCCAGATGGGTAACCACCCCTCCGAAATACGCGAAGACGAACTTAAGACCGGGGTAATCCCGCAATATCCCCGCCATTAGAAGTTTTCCAATACAGGCGGTAGTATCAAATACATATTCTATGACCGGAGTAAGCAAGGGGTCCTGCAGCCGTTCATAACCTATCGGGTTTATGATCTGGGAGTGCACGAATATGGGGATATTCTTGTCCTGGCAGTATTTATATATAGGCATAAACATAGCGTCATCCAGGTATCTGCCGTTATAGCTTGATGCTAATGAAACTGCCTCAAAGCCGCTTTCTTCGGTAAGCCTCTTTAACTCATCCTGCATACCCTGCGCATTATCAACCGGAAGGATAGCGGCTGCGATGAATTTATCCGGATAGCGTTTGATTATTTCGGCGATATTATCGTTGTAAATCCTTGCAACCTGGCTGATGCTGCCTAACTTAAGATGGGCATCGGAGGTAGGGTAGCTTAATACCGCTTTATCTATACCGGCCTCACCCATCATCTTTATCTGCGATTCAATATCGCCCCAGGCCTTGGAGAAAAAGTGGGCATTGGCGATTATCTCTCCGGGCAGCCAGTGTGAATGCGCGTCAATAACCATTTAATGCTCCGTGCTCTTTAGTATCCTCTCGGTCATCTCTTCTTCGTAGAGAGATTTTATCTCATCCAATCCGGCTTTACCGAGCTCTTTTATTATCGCCTTTTCAACGGCTTCCAGCTTTAGGGCCCAAAAAAGATAATCCGGCTTTAATTTCCTTCCTTCGAATTTAAGTTTAAAGCCGTCCTTTTCCTTATTATCTATATATGCTTCAAAATTGCTGATGAACCTGCCTATGCCCTTGACCTTTTGGTCCTTCTTAAGCTCTTTTAAGATAAACCTGTCTATCGCACTCTGCGTGAACTTGCGCTCTATCTTATCCAGCGCATCTTTAGTGGTTTTGTAACACCACACCAGATAGCGCTTTTTAAGGTTTCTGATATCCTTCTTATTCATTTTCATCTATTTATCCGGATGCTCCTGTTTAAAAGGTATTACCGGGGCTGTCCAGGGGGTCTGCTGGTTTATTACCGCTATCTCAAGCGGACATACATTCGCCGGGACGGTGAGGGCGAACATTACCGCGTTCTCTATCGCCTCGGTAGACATCAGCCTGGAGGTATCCGCGGTTATCTCCTGGAGTTTTCCCGTCAGGTCCGTATCCGTTACCCCGGGAAGTATGGAAGTTATCTTGATCCCGCGGTCGCGCATCTCCCAGAATAACCCTTTCGAAAAAGCGCGTAAACCGACCTTAAGGGAACTATACACCAGGAAGTTACGAGGAAGCGGGTCGCAAAGAGTAGAACCTGAAACCAGGTTGATGATCGCTCCGCTCTTCTTAGCGATCATATCATTGATAACCAGGCGTATAAGCCGCACATAACCCAGATAATTGGTGTGCACCAGCCTTTCAAAATCTTCGAAAGGCTGTTTTTCAAAAGGGTACTGGCTTGAAACTCCGGCGTTATTAATAAGTATATCTACTGCCCCGAATTCATCTTTTGTTTTATTGACCAGGTTCTCAAGATCACCCTGTTTAGTTACATCCGTGGGAACGGCGAGGACCCGCACATTATACTCTCCGGCTATCTCATCGGCCGCTTCCTTTAACGGCCCTTCCCCGCGGGCGGCGATAGCCAGATTTATCCCCAATCCCGCGCATCTCCTGGCGATAGCTTTTCCTATCCCCCTGCTTGCGCCCGTGATGATAGCTGTTTTACCCTTTAAATCCGCGCTCATAGCCCCTCCCTTGGATTATACTCTTACGAGCAGACGCCTCGTAAAAAATAATAACGATAAAAGGCATATACCAAAAATAGAAAAACCCATTATAAAACTCTTCTGCATCAACAGCCCGCTTACGGCCACTCCCAGCCCTCCGGCTATAAAACGCACTCCGCTGTTCAGGCTTGCCGCTTCATTCAAAAACTCATCCGGCAGGTCCGTGATTATCGTGGATATACCCGCGTGGTTGAATGCCCATCCCGCGCCCCAGGCAAGCATTATAATTACCAATAGTAAAACCGGCATTTTAAAAAATAACGCAAATACACTCGCGATCATCAGGGTAATACCTATATTCACGGTATTTACGCGCCCGATAATATCAGAAAACCAACCGCCCAAGGCCTCCCCGAATATCCCGCTTAAAGCGGAAAGGGTTACCAGCATACTGATTATGAACTGATTAAAGCCGTATTGCTCAAAAAAATACACCCCTAACCATTGCTGTACCCCATGATAAAAGATGCTGATAAGCAATATATAGGTAAACAGGCGCAGTATCGCCTTGTTCCTGAAAGTTGCAAGATAATTTACCTTTACTCCTGCCGGGTCTATCTTAAGCCCGGGCAGATACATATATATGAAGACGCAGGCAATGAAACCCGCTATGGCGGGTATTAAAAATATCATCCTCCACGGGAGCATGCCGCTTAAGAATAATCCGGCAAGGGAAGCGGTAAATGTGGCGCTGAAAAATAAACCCACGAGCCTCCCGCGGTTAGCGCTGCCTGCTTCTCTGGCGATTAATATCAAAGCAAGCGGTATGACCGAAGCGCCGAATAACCCGGTGAAAAACCTCGCTACAAACAAGGCCTGGATGCTCCTTGAGAGCCCGGAGGCAAGGTTAGCGATAGAAAATAAGGCCATACAGAACAATTCTATCTTTCTTGAATCTAATATCCTGACCAGCGGCCCGTAAAAAAGAGCGGCGGCCCCGTAAGGAAGCATATATAGCCAAATGATCCTGCCCGCGATAAAAGCCGGCTCCGAGAATTCCTGCGATATAGAAGGAATTAACGCAGCGGAAGCCGCGACATTGAACGAAAGTATCGCGCCCTCTAAACAAAGTATAAAAAAGACGGTTTTCTTCACTTCCCCGCTTCTTTTTCGATGACCTTCTTGAAGATCTTCAGGTTCTCCTGGGAGTGTTTGTTAATAAAACCTTCTACTTGCTCGTCGCTGAACTTGGCTTTGTCATCCATGGAGAAATGCTGTATCCATGCCATCT
>JBAZEH010000035.1:0-11980 GCA_041653955.1 Candidatus Omnitrophota bacterium
TACCTCTTATACGGCATTCCCCAGATCTTGATAAAACCTTCCGCAAGTCTCTGGTCAAACTTATCGCCCTTGCCGTACGTGCTAAGCTCTTTCTTATATAATGAATACCTGGACCCCCTGGCAACGGGCGTGCAGCTTCCTTTGAATAATTTCAATTTGATGGAGCCGGTCACGTGTTTCTGCGTGGAATTCACAAAACTATCCAGCGCCTCTTTAAGGGCGCAATACCATAACCCGTAATAGACAAGTTCAGAATACTTAAGCGCGGCTATCTCCTTAAAATGAGCTAATTCCCTGTCAAGGACCAGGCTTTCAAGTTCTTTGTGCGCCGTATATAATATGGTTGCCGCGGGCGCCTCGTAGATCTCCCTGGACTTTATTCCTACCAGCCTGTTCTCCACGACATCAGTCCTCCCCACCCCGTATAAACCTCCGACCTCATTTAAATGGCTGATCAGGGCCTTAGGTTGGTATGTCTTGCCGTCTATCTTCCTGGGCACGCCCTTTTCAAAATAGATCTCAATATACTTCGGATAAGTTGACATCTGGTTAGGGCTCTTGGTTATCATATAAGCGTCTTCCGGCGGCTCCTGCTTAAGGTCTTCCAGGATCCCGGCCTCTATGCTTATCCCCCATATATTCCTGTCTATGCTATACGGCTTCTTTTTGCTTACATCAATAGGGATATTGTACGCCTGGGCGTATTCTATCTCTTCTTCTCTTGATTTAAAACCCCATACTCTTACGGGAGCGATTATCTCAAGTTTGGGGTCAAGTATCCCCGCTGTAACCTCAAGCCTCACCTGGTCATTGCCTTTGCCGGTACATCCATGGGCTATGCTGGCGGCTTTCTCCTTATGGGCTATCTCAACCAGATACTTGGCGATCAACGGCCTGCCCAAGGCGGTAGCAAGCAGATATTTACCTTCATAGATCGCGTTGGCCTTTAACGCCGGAAGAATAAAATCAGCGACAAATTCATCCTGCAGGTCTTTGATATACAGCTTTAACGCTCCGGCCGCAAGCGCCCTCTCTTCTATGGCGTCAAAATCTTCCCCTTCTCCGAGGCCCTGCCCTAAATCGGCCATAAAACAGATGACCTCATATCCCTGTTCTTTTAACCACCTTACGGCGCATGAAGTATCAAGGCCGCCGGAATAAGCCAAAACTACTTTTTTCATCTAACCCCTTTCTTGAAAATACGCATATATTACGGGCACGTTCCGGAACTTGGGTCCGCACCCGTATTGTTTGCAAGCAAATACCATGTCCGGTTATCATAACCGTTACGCTTCGCCTGCATGCAACCGGTAGAAGAAACCGTATAGTTCCATGCCTTCTGCAGTTCATTGCCAACGATAAAAACCCCGAGATTATTATTAATAGCGGTTATATCTGAAACGCTGCCTGACGGCGGATAATATGTGCTCATTGTCATTCTATAACTTTGCTGCCCGGCCTGCATTATTTTTAAATTGGTAACAGCCTCTTTATCGTAGGTGTTCTCCTTCGCCTTAGTATAACCAACCATGCCTAAGCTGGCCAAAATACTGACCATGACTAAAACGATCAATACCTCAAGCAAGGTAAAGCTTATTTTATTTGACATTCTGGCTGCCTATAAGTTTTATTAATACGGCTTTCTGCATATGCATCCTGTTCTCCGCCTGGTCGAAAATAACGGAATTCTCGCTATCCATAACTTCACCGGTTATCTCCTGGCCCCTGTGCGCCGGCAGGCAATGCATAATAATAACTTCTTTATTCGCCAGGCTCATTAATCTCTTATTAACCTGGAAATCACTGAATATGCTTTTCCTCTTCTCGTCTTCCTTCTCCTGCCCCATGCTGGTCCAGACGTCGGTATAGATGACATCCGCGCCTTTAGCCGCTTCCTGCGGGTCGGAAAATAACTTTACAATACCTCCTCTTTCCAGGGCTGCCGCCTCCGCTTCTTTCAGGACTGTTTTATCAGGTTCGTAACCTTTCGGGGCGGCAATATTAAGATTTACCCCCGCGGCTGAACAGGCGTAAAGAAGGGAATTACAAACATTGTTCCCGTCGCCGATATACGCGAACCTTACCCCTTTGAGCCTCCCCAGCCTCTCTTTTACGGTATAAATATCCGCCATCGCCTGGCAGGGATGCAAAAGGTCAGAAAGACCGTTTATTACCGGGACCGAAGAAAATCTGGCCAGATCCACTACATTCTTATGCTCAAAGGTGCGCAGGACAATACCGTCTACATACCTGGAAAGGGTTTTAGCCACATCTTCTATGGACTCCCTCACGCCAAGGTTTATCTCATCCGGGCCCAAATATACGGAATATCCCCCCAGCTGATACATACCGACCTCAAAAGAGACCCTGGTCCGGTTAGAGGGCTTCTGGAATATCAGGGCGAGTGTCTTGCATGATAATGCCGCGGAAAAAGCGGTTTTATCTTTCTTAAGCCTGGCGGTGAGGCCCAAAAGCTCCTCTATTTCCGACAGGCTAAGGCCATGTATAGAAATAAGATCTTTTTTCATTACAGATCCCCCAGTATAAGGTCCAATATGCTTATCGCCTTATCGATCTCTTTGGCGGTTACGTTCAACGCAGGCATAAGCCTGAGCACTCTCTGGTGAGTGCAATTTATCAATAATCCTTTTTCAATGCATCTTTCTACGATATCCTTACCCTCGATACCCAATTCTACTCCCGCCATTAACCCCATGCCTCTTATTTCTTTTATCACCGAATATTTATCTTTTAACAACGCGAGCTTAGAGAATAGATATTCACCCATCTTTTTAGTATTAGCCAGAAGCTTCTCATCGTGTATAGCTTTTAATACGGCAAGCGCTGCTTTGCAGACCACGGGCCCGCCTCCAAAAGTTGAGGCATGCATCCCCGGGCCCAGGGTATCGGAGATCCCGTTCTTTACGACCATCATCCCTATAGGCAAACCGCCTCCCAGGGCCTTTGCCAGGGTCATTATATCAGGCGTGATACCGTAATGCTGATAACAAAAATCTTTCCCTGTCCTGCCTATACCGGTCTGTACCTCATCCACTATAAGAAGCAGGTCCTTATCGTCGCATATCTTCCTTAACGCAAGCACAAAATCCTTGCCTGCCACATTGACCCCGCCTTCACCCTGTATCAATTCAATCATTACGGCAACTGTCTTATCAGTTATCGCGGACCTGACCGCTTCTATATCATTGAATGCTACCGTCTTGAATCCTTCAGGCAGAGGGAAAAAACCGTCCTGATATTTCTTCTGGCCGGTAGCCGCGAGCGCGGCAAGCGTCCTGCCATGGAATGAATCGGCAAATGTAATGACCTCAAACCTGCCTTTACCGTATTTACGGCTGAACTTTATAGCCCCTTCATTCGCTTCGGCTCCGGAATTACAGAAAAAAACCTTTGCCGGGTATGACCTGTAAACTATATCCCCGGCTAATTTTGCCTGAGGGATATGATAATAGTTATTAGGTATGAATATCAGCTTGGATACCTGCTCCCGCACCGCCTGCATCACCTTCGGATGGCAGTGCCCGAGGCTGCCCACGCCCCAGCCCGGGAAAAAATCCAGGTAAACCTTACTATTAATATCCCAAAGCCGGCTCCCTTTCCCTTTCACGAATATCAGGGGGGTCTTGGTATAAGTCGGCATAATATCTTCTTTATAGGTGTCAAATACCTCTTGCATCTTCATTTTATTATCTCCGTGCCGATACCCATATCGGTGAATATCTCAAGCAATAACCCGTGCGGTGTGCGGGCATCTACGATGTGCGTCTTTTTAACTCCCCTTTCCAGGGCGTCTATGCAGGCCTTTACCTTGGGTATCATACCATGCTGAATGATATTGCTATCAATAAGACCCCTGGCTTCCTCTATAGTCAAGGTAGATAAAAAAGAATTCTGGTCATCGGCATCGCGCATAATACCTTTTACATTAGTCAGCAGAACGAGTTTTTCCGCTCTCATCTCTGAGGCTATGCTCGATGCAGCCTCATCGGCATTCACGTTATAAGCCTTTCTGTCGGGGCCCTTGCCCATAGGCAGGACTACTACGACAGTATCGGATCTAAGCCCCTCGGCTATCGGCTCGGAGTTTATACCTGTAATATGGCCCACCAGGCCCAGGTCTACCCTGGCCTCCTTCTTCTCAACCTGGATTATTTTTTTCTTCTCGCCGTTTAAACCGATAGCTTCAGCTCCTAATTCCTTTATCTCGCTTACTATAAGTTCGTTTAATTTCTCCAACTCTTCTTCTACCACCTCAAGGGTATCTTCGTCGGTTACGCGTATCCCGTCTACGAACTCGGCCTTTTTTCCTTCAGAACGTATGCGGCTGCTTATATTAGGCCCTCCTCCGTGCACGAGCACCGGCCTTAAACCCATAAAATTTAAAAAGACGATATCTTCCAGAACGCCCTTCCTGATCTTTTCCTCGGCGAGGATACTCCCGCCGTATTTTATCACTATAGTCTTCCTGTGGAACCTCTTAATATAAGGCAGGGCCTCTATAAGGACATCGGCCTTTCTGATAGCTTCTTCCATCGCATCCTCTCTTAATTGTATCCGGCATTTATCTTTATATATTCCGGGGTCAGGTCGGATGTATAAACCGTTGCCGAAGCTCTACCGCGCCCCAAAGACAGATCAACATCTATATCTTTCTTGCTCAAATTGCTGATTTTTACTTTCATCTTCTTCTGGCTCACTTCCGCTCCGCTCGCACCCACGGCAGCTATGACCCTGCCGAAATTATTATTTTCTCCGTATATGGCTGTCTTGAAAAGATTTGAATTGGCGATATTAAGTGCCGCTTTCTTTGCCTGGGCAACGCTCTTTGCCTGCCTGACATTGATCCGGATAAATTTAGTAGCTCCTTCGGCATCTCTTATTATCATCTTTGCCAGCTCAAGACAAACTATATTCAATGCCTTAGCAAATTGCGCGAAATACCTGCTGCCAGGGCCTATCAGAGTGTTTCCTGCCGCGCCATTTGCCAGCGCTATAACGGTATCATTGGTGCTCATGCATCCGTCTACGGTTATGCAATTAAAAGAGCCTCCCGCCGCGCCTGCCAGCGCCTTCTTAAGGGCGCCCTGCGAAACCATCGCGTCGGTCAATATAAAAGAAAGCATCGTTGCCATATCCGGGGCGATCATACCAGCCCCCTTAGCAACCCCGCAAACCGTAACCCTCCTGCATCCGTAATTAAATCTTACGCTTACCTCTTTGGCAAAGGTATCAGTAGTCAAAATAGCCCTCTTTGCCTTATCTATCCCCTCAGCGGATAAACCGGCTACCAGACGGGTGATTGACCCCTTTATCATGGCAAAAGGCATAGGCCTTGCGATAATACCGGTAGAAGCGACCAATATAGATTCTTTTTTTAAATGCATTGCCCTGGACAATACTGCGGAGATACCTTCAGCGTCCTTTAACCCCTGCTCCCCGGTAAAACAATTGGCGTTGCCGCTGTTCGCTATTATAGCCCGGTGGTACCGGCTCTGCTTTAAATGCCTCTTGGTTATTATTATGGGGGCGGCCTGTATTTTATTGGAGGTGAATAGGCACGCGGCATTAGCCGGGAGGCCTGAATAAAAAAGGGCAAGGTCTGGTTTGCCTGATCTTTTAATACCCGCGCTTATCCCGTTTGCCTGAAAACCAAGGGGCAGGATCGCCTTCTTATATAGCTTCATATTAACGCGGTATGCTCGGGAAACTTATACATAATATTCATATTCTGGACGGCCTGGCCCGAAGCCCCCTTGAGCAGGTTATCTATCGCCGCGATTATGACCGCGGTGTCGCCGTTATCCTTTATACCTATATCGCAAAAGTTGGTGTGGGCGACATCTTTTATTTTAGGAAAAGCCCCGTCATCCAAAACCCTGACAAAAGGCTCCTTCTTATAAAATCTCTTATACAACTCCGTGAGGCTGCGCTTCTTGCCTTTTATCTTCCTGACATATATCGTCTCCAGTATCCCCCTGTTTAACGGCAGCAGGTGCGGCACAAAGGTAACGCCGAGTTTTCTGCCGGACAGCTTTGATAGTTCCTGGTCGATCTCCGGGGTATGCTGATGGGCGCATATCTTATATGCCTTGAAATCTTCGTTGATCTCCGAAAAAAGGAGGCTTTCAGAGGCCTTTTTTCCCGCTCCCGTGACCCCGGACTTAGCGTCGATGATTATTGAATCGTTCGCGATCATATCAAATGCTACCAGCGGCGCTAAACCCAGTATGGCAGCAGTAGGGTAACAACCCGGGTTAGCTATAAGTCTGGCGCCTTTTATAGCGGCCCTGTACAATTCAGGGAGGCCATATATTGAACTGCCTAAGTTTTTCTTATCCGTATGCGCGGCCTTATAGAACTTAGTGTAGGTTTTAATGTTTCTTAGCCTGTAATCAGCGCTAAGGTCTATTACCTTCCTGCCCGCCCTAAGTAATTTTGGGGCTATCTTTATGGATACCGTATGCGGCAAGGCAAGGAATACCAGATCACATTTACTTACTATTTCTTTGATCTGCGGTTCAGCGCAGATGAGCGATATCCTTCCTTTAAACCTTGGGAATATCCGCGATATATCCTGGGGCTTATCGATCTTAGCTGAGACGCTCTTGATCCTTACATCGGGATGCCTTAAAAGAATATCAATCAGCTCTTCGCCCGCGTAACCTGTTGCCCCTATAATACCCGCATTAATCATCTTAAGCTCCTAAGTTATTTACCCATTTATAGTAATGTAAAAATCGCGCGTAGTCAAGATATTTCTCGTCGGATACCCGACGGGGTTACCCGGATGGGGTAACACCCAAAAGCATCTGCCCATCCGGCGTATCCTGCTAAACAAAAAAATCCCGCTGTTTCCAGCGGGATCTTTTAAATACCATTTATATATCATTGCTCTACATACACTACCTCTTGGTCCACTGGAAGCGTTTGCGCGCGCCCTTCTGCCCATATTTCTTGCGCTCTTTCATGCGCGGGTCACGCGTAAGGAATCCGTTCTTACGCAGCGTATCCTTAAGTTCGGGCTGTGATAATATCAACGCGCGGGAGATACCCAGCCGTAAAGCCCCTGCCTGTCCGGTAAGGCCCCCTCCTCTGATATTAGCTATGATATCATACTTATCCATATTATTGGTTATCTGTAATGGCTGTTTTATAATGATCCTGTCTGTTTCCCTTATAAAATATTTATCATAAGGCTGCGCGTTCACGGTAATATCGCCTTTGCCTGATGCCATCGCGACCCTTGCTATCGCTTCTTTGCGCCTGCCTACTGTCCTGTATTTTGTAACCTGTTCCATGACCTGTTATACCTCCAAAATGACCGGATTCTGGGATTTATGAGGATGCTTGTCATCCGGATATACCTTTAATTTCTTTATGATATCCCTCCCTAAGGGAGATATGGGTAACATTCGTTTTACGGCCAGCATTATCACCATTTCGGGCTTATTCTTAAGCATCCTCTCAAGAGGGACCTCCCTTAAGCCGCCCTGGTACCCGGAATAACGACGGTAAACTTTCTGTTTAAGCTTGCGTCCCGTAACCTTGATCTTTGCCGCGTTGATCACGATAACGCCGTCTCCCGTATCTAAATGGGGAGTGAATATGGCCTTGTGTTTGCCTCTGAGTATAACAGCTACCTTAGCGGCCAGCCTGCCGAGGATCTTATCCTTGGCATCCACTATATACCATTTTCTTTTTATCTCTTCTTTTTTGGGTGTGTATGTTTTATTCATAAGATATAAAGTATAACATATTTTTGCTTTAAGTCAAATAATTTTTAATAGTTTACCTTTAAGAGGCAAAGCCCCTTCGCTGGCAGGTTAGGACCGGCAAAGCGCCTGTTTTTAAGGCCCAATATCCTTTTTATGCTGCCTTCCGGGAACTTACCCCTGCCTATCTCGATAAGCGTCCCCGCTATATTCCTTATCATATTATACAAGAACCCATTTGCTTCTATTCCAATATGTATAAGTTCTTTATCGCGCAGGATAGCGACCTTTTTCACTTTCCTGACCGAACCCCTCTCTTTTTTATCCGTAGCCTGGAATGACCTGAAATCATGCCTTCCAAGAAGGCACCTGGCTTCCCTGCGCATCAGGGCTAAGTCCAAAGAATAGGGATAAAAATAAACCATGCCCCTTAGGATTGCGGGCCTGGAAGGGCGGTTCAATATCGTATAGCGGTAAACCTTGGATTTCGCTGAGAACCTGCTGTGAAAATCCGGAGAAACTTCTTCCGCGCGCAATATACTTATATCAGCCGGCAGGACCGCGTTTAAGGCCATACGCAATCTATCAGGAGCAATCAAGGAATCAGTTTTAAAGTTAGCTACCTGCCCTTTAGCGTGGACCCCCGCGTCAGTCCTCCCCGATCCAATAACCTTTAACTTCTTATGTAATATCTCATACAGGGCTTTCT
This sequence comes from Candidatus Omnitrophota bacterium, assembly GCA_041653955.1. Taxonomy (GTDB): domain Bacteria; phylum Omnitrophota; class Gorgyraeia; order Gygaellales; family Profunditerraquicolaceae; genus UBA1562. The sequence continues at coordinate 8,443 of JBAZEH010000035.1, forward strand.
CTAAGGCGCCCTGGATAGTTTTCGCGCCTTTTCCCTGTACCTGCCATCCGGCATACCTTCTGCCGTCATACTCTATGGTCAGTTTTATATTTCTCATTCCGTTAAATAAGGGCAGTGGATACTTTTCCAAAAAAATAATCGCTGTCCCTAATAAGAATTTATTTTATCAGTAACTCGGCTATCTGGATGGCATTAAGCGCGGCGCCTTTAAGCAGATTATCTGAAACAACCCATAGCCACAGGCCGTTCTTCACGAAAGGATCCGGCCTTAGCCGGCCAACGAATACTTCACCTTTTCCTTCCGCGTCTTTAGGCATAGGGTAAAGCCCTTTTTTTGGGTCATCAATTACTATTATCCCCGGGGCGTTAGAAAGCATACCCCTGGCCTTATCCGCGGTAAGCGGTTTTCTGGTCTCCAGGTATACCGATTCAGAATGCCCTGTCCTTACGGGGACCCTTACGCAAGTAGCAGAGACCTTGATCTTATTATCATGCATTATCTTGTGTGTCTCGCGCACAAGTTTCCATTCTTCGCTGGTATAATCCGATTCGGCAAAACCCCCTATTTGAGGGAATACATTAAAACCCAATTGTTTGGGCATAGCCTTATTTTTAACGTCCGCCTGCAAGTTGTTGTATCCCGAAGAAGCGATATAAGTAACCTCTTCTTTTAACTGCTCAACCGCGGACCTGCCTGCCCCGGAAGAAGCCTGCAAAGTAGTCACTATCATCCTTTTAATACCGGCTTTTTTATATATGGGAGATAAAGCCACGACCAGTTGAATAGTAGAACAATTAGGATTGGAGATTATGCCTTTATGCCTTTTTATATCCTTGGGGTTGACTTCAGGGACCACCAGAGGGACTTTCGGGTCCATCCTGAAATCGGCTCCGTTATCAATAACTACCGCGCCTCTTTTTACGGCTTCGCGCGCGTAGGTTACGGCAGCACCCTTTTCACCTTCGGTCCCGGCGAATAAAGCTATATCTATTCCGTCAAAACCCTCGGGAGAAACCGCCATTACGGGGTATTTTTGGCCGTCAACCTCAATCTCTCTGCTTGAACGGGCAAAGATTTTCAAATTAGCGACAGGGAAATCGCGCTGTTTAAGGCAACGCAACATTTCTATCCCTACTGCTCCTACCCCTACTACCGCAACATTATATTTTTTCATACTCTAAGCTATGTTCGCCACTACCAGGTCTCCTACCTCACCGGTAGAATAACCCATCCTGCCGGCGCCAAGAGATTTTAATTTATCGTTCACTACCTTTATCACTGCCTGTTCTACCGCCTCGCCCGCCTCTTTTTCTCCGATATCATCAAGCAACATTCCCACCGCGCATATAGCAGCCAGCGGGTTAATAACATTTTTGCCTGTATATTTAGGCGCGCTCCCTCCAATAGGCTCAAACATGGATACGCCGCCGGGGTTGATATTCCCGCCCGCGGCTATACCCATACCCCCCTGGATCATTGCCCCCAGGTCGGTAATGATATCGCCGAATATATTATCCGTAACAATCACATCAAACCACTCCGGGTTCTTCACGAACCACATAGTAGTGGCATCGACATGTGCGTAATCAGTGGTGATATCCGGATATTCGCGCGCTACTTCATTAAATGTCCTCTCCCATAGATCCCAGGCAAAGGTCAGGACATTCGTCTTGCCGCAAAGCGTAAGCTTCTTTCTTTTATCGCGTTTACGGCAGTAATCAAAGGCATAACGTATGCAGCGCTCAACTCCCTTGCGGGTATTATAGGATACCTGGAGGGCAACCTCATCCTTAGTGCCCTTATTTTTAAATTCACCCATACCTTTATATAGGCCTTCGGAGTTCTCGCGGACCACCACAAAATCAATATCCTGCGGCTTCTTGTCTTTCAAAGGGCAGAAATCGGCATTATAAAGTTTCACCGGGCGTAAGTTTATATACTGGTCCAGGGAAAACCTGGCCTTAAGCAGTATGCCCGTCTCCAGGATACCCGGTTTTACGTCAGGGTGCCCTATCGCCCCAAGATAAATGGCGGAATATTTCTTCAACTCCTCTATATCATTGTCTTCCAGGGTCTTTCCTGTTTTTATATACCGCTCCCCTCCGAAGTCAAAAGACCTGGTCTCATATTGAAACCCGTATTTCCTGCCGGCCGCCTCTAAAACCTTAAGCCCTTCCCGGACCACTTCAGGTCCTGTCCCATCTCCGGGTATAACCGCTATCTTATACATTTTGCTCATCTCCTGGTCAACGCGTCTTTACGTAATTCATCAACCCTCCCCGCTTTACTATATCTTGCAGAAAACCGGGGAAAGGCTCTATTTTATATGTCTTGCCTGTAGTCAGGTCATTTATTATACCACCATCAAGGTCTATTTCAAGGGAATCGCCTTCGTTTATCTTGCCGGTATCCCCAAGTTCCATTATAGGAAGCCCGACATTTATAGAGTTACGGAAGAATATGCCGGCAAAGCTACGCGCGATAACCGCAGATATGCCGCATCCCTTTAGCGCACGCGGGGCGTGTTCGCGCGATGAACCGCATCCGAAATTCTTATCGGCTACTATTATATCCCCCTTGCTTACCTTTCCGGAGAAACCGGGAGCGATATTCTCCATGCAATTCTTACCCAGTTCCTTTTCATCGGTAGTCACCAGGTATTTTGCCGCTATGATATCATCGGTATTTATATTGTCGCCGAATTTATGTGCCCTGCCTTTTAAGATCATAATCTGCCAGGATGCGTGATCCTCCCCTTTATCGCCGAAGCAGCTGCTACAGCCGGGCTGGTTAAATATAATTCCGACTTGGGGCTGCCCATCCTGCCGATAAAATTCCTGTTCGTGGTCGCCAGGCATCTTTCCCCTTCGGTAAGTATACCTACATGTCCGCCCAGGCATGGGCCGCATGTAGGCGTTGAAAACACACCCCCAGCCTCAACAAATATACCGGCAAACCCCTCCTTGACCGCTTCAAGGTATATCTTTTGCGTAGCAGGTATAACTATAAGCCGTAATCCTGCTTTTACCTTTCTGCCTTTCAATATCTTTGCGGCGGTCTTCAGGTCGGATATCCTCCCGTTAGTGCAGGAACCGATAACCACCTGGTCTAATTTTATATCCCCCAATTCCGAAGCCGGCCTGACGTTGCTGGGCAAATGCGGGCACGCTACGACCGGCTCTAAACCGGAAACATCATATTCATATACCTTCTCATAACGAGCCCCGGGGTCGCCTTTTAAAAAACCTATCTTTTTGGCGATAGCCGCGAATTTCTTTCCGGAAACCTTTTTCATGAAATCCAAAGTTATATTGTCAGGCTCTATTATACCGCTTACCCCCCCTGCCTCTATAGCCATATTAGACATGGTGAACCTGTCATCCATACTTAATTTATCGATAACGGGCCCGTAAAACTCCATAACCTTTCCTGTTGCCCCGTCAACTCCTATCTGGCCTATAGTGTAAAGTATCAGGTCTTTCCCGCCTACCCACTTTTTCAGCTTACCTTTAAATATGAATCTTGTGGTTTCCGGGA
>JBAZEH010000036.1:0-11637 GCA_041653955.1 Candidatus Omnitrophota bacterium
GAACCATTTTTGGGTGGCTTTGAAGATATTCCCCGCCCCGCTCTTATTGCTGCTTCCTTTCTTTACGGTATACAGATTAGCCATGCAGGTTTTAAGTTTATTCGGATATTTGTCTAAAAAGGGAAACAATAAAGGAGAAAGGCTTCCTATCCTGCGCTTATCCGCCGCTATTTTTAAAGCGCATTTTCTTGTGCTTTTTTCCCTGCGGGGAGTTTTAGAAAAAAGGAAGATATTGAGGCAAAATAAAAGGATACCCGATAGCGATATTTATAGTTGGTTTAAAAAATACGGACTTAAGGTCAATGACCTGTTTTTGGATTGAACGGAAATACTTTACGATAAGAGATGGATAAGAGAGTATTGATAGTCATGCCCGCGTTTAACGAAGAGGATAATATAAGGGGGGTTATCCATGGCATACGCTCTGCCCTGAAAGGCGCCGATATCCTTACCGTGAACGACGGTTCTAAAGACGCCACATCTTTATTCGCGAGTATGGCGGGTTCCGCGGTGATAGACCTGCCTTACAGGCTTGGTTATGGCAACGCCCTGCAGACAGGTTATAAATACGCGCTGAAAAAAGGATACGATTATCTTATCCAGCTGGATGCCGACGGCCAGCATGACCCCTGTAGTTTACCCGCGCTTTGCGATGAGATAAAAAAAGGCGCCCACGATATAATTATAGGCTCAAGATTCATAAAATATACATACAACCCTCCTTTGGCCAGAAGGATAGGGATGGTATTATTCGCTAAAATAGGGAGTTTCATGACCAGGCAGGGGCTTACCGACCCTGTTTCCGGATTCAGGGCGTTTAATAAGAAAGCGATCAGGCTTTTTTGCACGGATCTTTTTCCTTCGGATTTTCCCGATGTGGACCTTATAATAATGTCAAAGCGGGCAGGGCTTAAGATAAAAGAGATACCCGTATTGATGCATCCTGCCAGGAACGGCAAGTCTATGCATTCGGGCCTAAAGCCGGCCTACTATATTTTTAAGATGATACTTTCAATAGCAGTAACTAATTTACGCAGGGTAGAGCGTGAAAAGGAGGAGGCATGACATACAGGCAGAAGATATTCGCGATACTGATAAGCGCTATACTTATGGTTATAATAATTGAGCTTGTAAGGCGCAAGAAACTGAGAGAGGAATTCTCCTGGCTGTGGCTTAGCGCTGGTTTCTTTATAATATGCCTGTCCATATGGGATTTTATCCTTATAAAATTCGCGAACCTTATGGGTATAATGACTCCCGTAGGCACAATATTGTTTTTTCTTATCGCGTTCGTATTCTTCATAGTATTACATTTTTCTATAAAGATATCCACTTTGACAGACCAGGTCAAGAACCTGACGCAGGAGGTTGCGATAATCAAGTCGTTATCGGATAACACGGGAAAAGGGCAGGCATGGAGGCAGGGGTTATAATATGCATAGAGATAAAGACGCTATAGTCATACGCGGGGCAAAAGAGCATAATCTTAAGGATATAAGCCTTAAGCTGCCGCGCAATAAGCTGATAGTTATAACGGGATTATCCGGTTCTGGTAAATCAAGCCTTGCCTTTGATACCATATATGCCGAAGGGCAGAGGCGATATGTGGAGAGCCTTTCCAGCTACGCCCGCCAGTTCTTGGAACAGCTTCAGAAGCCGGATGTAGAATATATAGAAGGCTTGTCCCCCGCGATAGCGATAGAGCAGAGGAGCGCCGGGGGGAATCCGCGTTCCACGGTGGGCACGCAGACCGAGATATACGACTATTTAAGGATACTGTTCGCGCGCATAGGCAAGATATTATGTTATCAATGCGGCCAGCCGGTAGAAAAGCAGAGCGCGCAGGAGATAGTGGAAAAAGTCATGAAGTTCCCCCCCGGAGCGGATATAAGGATATTGGCACCGCTGGTGCGCGGGAGAAAGGGAGAATACAGGGATATATTAAAGAATATCCAGAAATCAGGCTTTATACGCGCGCGCGTTGACGGGAAGATATATGAACTGCCGCAGGAGATAAAACTTAAGAAATATAGCGCCCACAATATTGAAGTAGTCGTGGACAGGCTGAAGGCCGGCCCACAGATAAAGACGAGGCTCACTGATTCCGTAGAGACCGCGCTTAAGATCGGTAAAGGGATGATCATTGTCAATTCGCAGGATTCCGCGGACCATATATTCAGCGAGCAATACGCATGCGCCAGGTGCGCGATAAATTATTCCGAAATAGAGCCGCGCATGTTCTCTTTTAATTCTCCTTTTGGCGCATGCCCGGATTGTAACGGCCTGGGGACTAAGCTTGAGGTTGACCCTGACCTGGTAATACCGGATAAAAACAAATCAATAAATGGGGGGGCAATAGAGGCGTGGAAGAGGGGAGGCAAGGGCTATATACTTTATTACCGCGCGCTCATACGAGAACTCGCTTCCCTTATGCGTTTTGACCTGGATGCCCCTTTTAACAGGTTGGGTAAGAATACGCAGAAGGCAATACTATACGGAACTGATCAGTATGTGTGGGGCAAGCGTTTTGAAGGGGTCATACCGCACCTTGAAAGGCTGTTCCGTCAGACGGATAGCGATTATCTTAAAGAAGAGATCTCGCGTTTTATGTCCACCCTCCCGTGCCCTGCGTGTCTTGGGGCCAGGCTTAAGAAAGAGAGCCTGGCCGTGAAGATCAACGGCAGGAATATTGATGAAGTGACCCGGATGACCATAAAGGATTCCCATGATTTTTTTACAAATCTGGAACTATCAGAAAAAGACAGGATGATCGCCAGGGAGGCGCTTAAGGAGATAACGCAGAGATTGCGTTTTTGCATTGATGTCGGCTTAGAATATATTACGTTGGACAGGAAAAGCTCAACCCTTTCCGGAGGAGAAGCGCAGCGTATCCGGCTGGCCACACAGGTAGGTTCAGGGCTGGTGGGTGTGTTATATATACTGGATGAGCCAAGCATAGGCCTGCATCAGAGGGATAACGCGAAATTGATCTCTACCTTAAAGGCATTAAGGGACCTGGGGAATACGTTGATCGTAGTAGAGCATGACGAATCTACTATATTGGCGGCTGATCATATCGTAGACCTTGGCCCGGGAGCCGGCAGGCACGGGGGAAGGGTGGTTTTCTCCGGAAGGAAAGAAGATCTGTTGAAAGATAGCGCCTGCCTTACCGCGAAATACTTAAGGAAGGAAGTGAAGATAGATATACCGGAGAAAAGAAGGGGTAGCCGCAAGGATAAGTTCCTGGAGATAAAAGGCGCAAGGGAGCATAACCTTAAGAATATAGACGTAAAGTTCCCTTTGGGGCTCTTTATATGCGTCACCGGCGTCTCCGGCTCAGGAAAATCCACGCTTATTGACGAGATACTTTACCGGGGCCTTGCCAGGAAATTATATAAATCCCGTTTAAAACCGGGGCTGCATGACGGGATTGCGGGGATAGAGCATATAGATAAAGTTATAGTCGTAGACCAGTCTCCTATAGGCAGGACTCCGCGCTCAAACCCCGCGACCTATACCGGGGTATTCAGCCATATCAGGGATATATTTAATAAGCTGCCGGAAGCCCGCATGCGGGGGTATAAGCCGGGAAGGTTCTCTTTTAACGTCAAGGGGGGGCGCTGCGAGGCGTGTTCCGGAGACGGGATAAAGAAGATCGAAATGCATTTTCTCCCGGATATATACGTTAAATGCGATGTATGCAAGGGGAGGCGTTTCAATGAGGCGACCCTTGAGGTGAGATACAAGGGGAAATCTATCGCCGACGTGCTGGATATGACCGTTGAGGAAGCGCTGGCCCTTTTTTCGAACATACCGAAGATAAAGAATATACTTATTTACCTTTATGAAGTAGGGTTAGGTTATATTCAGTTAGGCCAGTCCGCGACTACCCTTTCGGGAGGGGAGGCGCAGCGCCTGAAACTTTCATCGGAGTTAAGCAAGCGCTCTACCGGCAGGACCCTTTATCTTCTTGATGAGCCTACAACAGGGCTGCATTTCGCGGATGTCGGGAGGCTCCTGGCGGTGCTTCAGAAACTTGTGGATAAGGGCAATACAGTGTGCGTGATAGAGCATAACCTGGAAGTGATAAAATGCGCGGATCATATCATTGACCTTGGCCCGGAAGGCGGAGAAAAGGGGGGCAGGGTAGTCGGCAAGGGGAGCCCCGAAGAATTGATCGCTAACGCGGGCTCGCATACGGCCCATTTCCTAAGAAAGATATTGAAGAGCGGATGAACTAGTGATATAGTTCTATTATTATGAAGAATTTAAAAACGAAATTATTTACGTTATTACTCCTTTCGCTGATATTGACCCCTCACGGCTGCCTGACCGCCCAGGAAGGGCAGTCAAAAGAGGAGGAGGCGTTATTTGTGGGCAAGAAGGCCTTTGAGGATGGGTTCTATGATGTGGCCAGGGGCCTCTTTGAGCGGTTCTTGAAAAACTATCCGGATTCTGACAGCGCTCCGGAAGCCAATCTTTTGATCGGACAATCTTATTACCGCCAAAACAGGTTCCTGGACGCGCTGGCTAAATTTGAAGAGCTTAAAGGCCAGGCTGCAGCCAGGCCAATAAAGGACGCGGTCCTTTATTGGATCGCTGAAGTGCACTTTAAGGGGAACAATTTCTCAAAGGCCGGCCAGTATTACAGGGCGATAATAGAGGAGTTCCCCAATTCCGCTTACGCTGTGCACGCTTATTATTCACTGGGATGGTGCCTTTTTCAGGAGGGAAAGTTTAATGAGGCTGTCGAATATTTCAGGATAGTGGAAGATAAATTCCCCAGGGAGCCTCAGGCGCAGGATTCATCATTTAAAATAATAGAATGTTTTTATAATTTGAAGGATTATCCGGGCCTTAAAGATAACCTGGCGTCATACCTTAAGCTGCATTCTAAAGATTCCCAGCGCGCCCCCTACCTGTATTTTTACCTTGCCGAAGCGGATTATTATCTCTCTAATTTTCAGGATGCCATTAACGGGTATGCGAAGGCCATCGGTAGTACCGCCGACGCCAGGATACAGGCTTTATCCAGGCTGGGTATGGGGTGGGCTTACCTTAAATTAAAAAACTATAAGGAGGCAGGGGAGACCTTGCGCCAGATAAAACCTGATACATTGGATATCAAGAACCGCGATATCCTGTTACTCGGGAAGGCCTCGTTGAGTTTGGAAACAAAAGAGTTTCGCGAAGCCGCGGGGTTTTATTCTGAACTGGCAGGCACAACCTCCGACCCTGATATCCTGATACAGGCATATCTGGGCAGGGCTGACGCGCTTTATAATCTGGCGGAATATAAGGAGGCTATAGCCGTATACCAGGAAGCGCTGGATAAGCCTGCCGCGGCGTCTACGCAGGAGAATACCGATAAATTGCATTACGGGCTGGCATGGGCTTTCCTGAAGGAAGGGGAATTCCGGAAAGCCATAGACGCATTCCAGAAGATAGCGCAGAATACCGGAGATAAAATATTCAAAGTGGCGGCACTCTGCCAGATAGGGGATACATACCAGGATTCAGGTGAATATGGCAAGGCGGTTGAAACATACGACAATATACTGAAGAATTATCCGGATAGCTTGTACAGTGATTATATACAGTATCAGTTAGGCGTTACGCTCCTGAAAGTTTCCAATTACGACGGAGCTATTATGGCGTTTCAGGGGGTAAAGAATAATTTCCCGGATTCAAAGCTGGTGGATGACGCCTCATACGCCCTGGGGCTGGTATATTTTCAAAGGCAGGATTACAAGTCAAGCTCCGAGATATTCGGGAAGTTCAAGGATGAATTCAAAGACAGCAGCCTGAAGCCGGAAAGCGTGTATCTTTTAGGCACAAGCCTTTATAATCTCGGGGATTTCGCCAGGGCCATTGAGGTCTTCAAGGATATAATCAGGTCGTATAGCCAGAATACGGAGTTAGTCCAGAAAGCGGAATACGAGATAGCGGATTGTTATTACCAGATGGGAAATGAAAAAGAGGCCATGGAGAGGTTTCGGGTATTGCGTTCTAAATACCCTGATTCCGACCTTACCCCCGAAGTGATATGGTGGCTCGGGGAATATTATTACCGGCATAATGATTTTAATATGGCGCGAAGATATTTTTCTTCTCTAATAAGGGATTTTCCGCGGAACAATCTTGTCCCTGACGCTTATTACGTTATAGGGCTCACTTACGCCGAGGAAGGAAAATATGAAGAGGCTGTAAATAATTTCGGCAAGGTAGTTGAAGTGGGCAGTTCGGATATAGCGGGCACGGCAAATATCGCGATAGCGGATATATACGCGAGGCAGGATAAGCTTGAACAGGCACTAGAGGTTTATAAATATGTGTTGAATGGTTATCCTAATCTTGCCGGCATGGTTTACCCTAAGATCGCGGATATATACCGAAAAACCGGAGACCACGAACAGGCGATAAATTTCTATGGCAAGGGCCTGGATATGGCCCCTCCCAGGGAGATGGCGCAGATACAGTTTAAGATAGCGGAGACCGTTGAGGCGCAGGGAAAGGAAGATGATGCCATGGAGGAATATCTTAAAGTCACTTATCTGTATACGCAGGATAATGAACTCACGGTAAAGGCGCTCTTAAGGGCCGCCGCGATATGCGAAAATAAAGAGAACTTTAAGGAAGCAGTCAATATTTATAAAAAGATAAGCGCCATGAACGCGCAGGAAGCAAAATACGCGAAAGAGCGCATGGACTGGATCAGGGAGCACGTCAGGTAACCCTGTAAAAAAGGAGAAGGAAGATGGATCTGTATAAGATGAGCTTGATGCAGGTATTCACGGCAGGCGGCCCGGTGATGTGGCCGATACTTTTATGTTCTATCTTTGCCTTGGCTATAATCATAGAAAAGTCATGGCACCTGCATAAGATAAAGATAGATACCCAGCAGTTTCTGGGCAGCATTATTGAGAAGATGAAGCGCCATCAGGTGAAGGAGGCCCTTGAAATATGCGAAAAGACCAAGAGCCCGATCTCGCATATATTGAAAGCGGGTATACTTAAATATGACCGTTCGCGCCCGCAGATCAAAGAAGCGATAGAAGACGCTTCTTTGTATGAAGTGCCGAGGCTGGAGAAAAATCTTTCCATGCTTGCTACCATCGCGCATATTTCTCCTTTGCTCGGGCTCCTCGGGACTGTTACCGGCATGGTCAGGTGTTTTCAGACCATACAGGCCAAAGCCACTTCTTTCCATCCTGTTTCTCCGGGGGACCTTGCCGGAGGCATATGGGAGGCGCTGCTTACTACCGTAGCCGGGTTGATAGTCGCCATACCGACATTTATCGCTTACAATTACCTTGTCAGCCGTATAAACGGTTTTATTTTAGAGATGGAAAAGGCGGCTACGGAATTAGTGAATTTCCTTACGGAATAAAACGGGGAGGCAGCTATGCAGTTCAAAAGACATATGGAGTTAGAGCATGGCTTGAGGCAGATAGATATCGCGCCTTTGATAGATATGATCTTTCAGCTTCTTATATTTTTCATGCTCACATCCAGTTTTATTATGCAGCCAGGCATAAAAGTGAATCTGCCCAAAGCGGTGACCAGCGAAGTGGTCAGGCAGGAGAACGTTGAGATCGTAATCTCAAGCGAGAATGTGATATATACGGATGGTAAAGTCATAACTATCCAGGAGTTAAAGGTGCTGCTTAAGCAGACGGCAAGGGCCAAAGGTTCGATCCTGATAAAGGCGGATAAACGCGCATCTTTAGGCAGGATAGTTGAAGTATGGGATATGTGCAGGGACCTGGGCGTGACCCAGATAAATATAGCGACGAACCAGGAATGACGGGCCATATATTCAGGCAGGCTGTAGTTATATCGCTTTTGGGGCATTTGACATTGTTCGGCATGTTCGGCTTTTCTTTCGGCAGGAGAATACCCGCAGCTGATTTTAGCAGGGTTTATTTCTGGGGAGCGGTATTCCGCGCCCCGGACCTTATAAGCGGGCGCCCTCCTGATGCCGGTTATCATAAGGGTGCTTTTACCGGGAAAACAGGTATATTCGCCTTGAGTAAAGCCAGGCAGGAAGACCCCTTTGCTTATGGGAGCCATTCAAAACCGCAGTTTTCTTTTGCGTTCAGCGAGCATAAGATGGAATTTACCGCTGAACCGGAACCGGTACCTCCTGCCGCGCGAAAGAGGGCAGCGATCACTTTTTACCCCGCGCTGCCTTATCGCTTCGCGCTGTATTTTAAGGACAGACAGGCCGCCCATATAGAGCTTGAATATCAGGTTAAGTCCGCGGATAAAAGGAACTTTGTCCTGGTCAGGCGAAAGGTATCTTCAGGCAACCTGGAGGCAGACCTTTTAAGCATGCGCTATATAAGCCGCTATCTTTTTATGAGGCAAAGCGGGTTTACCCCGGACAAATGGCAGGTAGTAAAGATAGACCTATCTACCTTTGATGATTAACGTAGATTTCTCTTTGGCGGTATCGCTGTATATCCTCATCGTTCTTAACGCCATTCTGGTTGTGTGGATCTTAGGCAGAAAGCAGAAAGATAAGGACCTGACCCTGGATGACAAATATATCTGGTTCTGCTCGGTATGCGCTTATACCTATATAAACACAAAAGAAGATTCCTTTTCAGTATGCCCCAGGTGCGGCAGCTATAATAAAAAAGCAGTTGACATAAACCGCAGTTGATTTAAAATAGAAGCAGGGTCAGTAGCACCAAAAAGGAGGAATAGAGATGATCACTGAGATAGGCATCACGGCCGGGGATATATGGCATTTCCTTGATGAACACGGGGAAGTGGAGCTTTCCGCTCTTCTCAATGGATTAGACAGGCCCAGGGATAATATCCTTATGAGCCTGGGCTGGCTTGCGCGCGAAGGCCATGTGGTGATGAGCCGGGCCGGGGCAAACTATAAGATAAGCCTGAAAAAATGAAGCCGTTAATTACCGCTCTTAATAGAAGAGGGGTAGCATTGATACTCGTATTAACTGCGGTATTGATAGTCGCAAGCCTTGCGATAGCGATCCTCAGCTTTATTCTAAGCCACTCCCAACTCACCGAACATAATATAAAAAGCGTAAAAGCTTACTACGCGGCCTTATCAGGGATGAATATCGCCAGAGATATGATAAGGACCAATACTACGGGCTGGGTTCCTGTTTCAGGAAACGTAACTAAGACAATATGCAGCCCAGGATGCGACATAACGGATTGGGATATAGGCGCAGCGGTTGATAATGTTACGATAGTCATATGGGAACCTTATACCAATAACTTACGCAAAATAGAAGTTACTGCCTATTATTAGGCAAATACCCTGCCACATTAATAACTTCCCTAAGGATATATCATAATCTAAGCAAGCCCGGTATAATATTGCATCTTTTAGCTATGGTCCCTTTTAGCTATTACGAGTAAGTTTAAGTAAGTCTATATAAAAAAATACTTGACAAGTTAAGTATTTTATGTTCTAATTAAGTTCCTTATTGTTTATATATGTTAGAGTAAGTAACTTGATTCAGATGAATTTTGTTTAAAAGGGAGCAACCCGACATGACACGCCTTATAGATATTGATGAATTGGCGGATTACCTGAAATTGAAGAAGCAGACCATATACAATTGGCTGCATCAAAGGAAGATCTCGGGCATAAAGGTCGGAGGGGTATGGAGGTTTGACCGGCGCGATATAGATTCCTGGTTAAGGAGCAGGAGGCGCCAAAGCAGGGGCCCCGGAGAAACCAATGAATAATTTAGGTATATATTTTGGTCCGCAGCTGGTGAGTATAGTTGAAACTAAAGGCAATAAGCCTGTAAATTATACTCACGTTTCCCGGATGGCGGCTTCACCAGGCGAGCCATTGGAGGAGAAGGTCCCGGTTTCAGAGAAGTTGAGTGTTTTACTCCGCGATGAGCTGGTGAAGAATGAGATAGGGCCGAAGGAGGCATCTATAAGTATCTCCGGCAAGGATCTTATCGTGCGTACCTTTGAGATGCCTATCTTGCCCCGCCACGAACTGGATGCCGCCGTAAACTTTGAGGCAAAGAAGTATATACCGTTCAAGATCGAAGAGCTTATCTCTGATTTCCAATTTAAGGTAGATAAAAATATTAAAAAGAACCGTATATTATTCGTAGGGATAAAAAAAGATACCCTGAATAGTTACCTTCATATCCTGGACCAGCTGGGTTTGAGGGTAAAGTCCATAGAATATTCAGCTTTCAGCATATTGAGGCTGCTTAAACTGGCGAATGTCAAGGAGAAAGGCATTATAGGAGTTATCAATATAGAGCTCGCCAGGGAAGACGAAGCTAATTTCGTCGTACTGGAGGACGGGTTCCCGTTGTTCAGCCGCGATATAAGCCTTATCTCCGGTTCCGAGGAGAGTATGGGCGGCGGGGAAAATAACCATATAGCGGTCCTGGAGAAGCTGAAGAGAGAGATACAGATATCCCTTGATTACTACGAACGTAAATTTATAGGTAAGGGCATAGGCAGGATATTCTTTATTACGGACCCCAGGGATAAGGATAAGTTCAACGGTTTTATAAAAGAGCTGAACCTGGGAGTAAATTTTATAGATATAGGCAAACATATAGATAAGCCTGTTCCCTTTTCCCTGGCTTTCGCTAAAGGATACAGCAGTTCTTTATCCAAGGTCAACACAACCGTAAAGATAAACCTGTTTTCTGCAAAAGAAAGGCTGTTAAAGAAGCTGGGTCCACAGACACCTTCTTCCTTTCCTTTGATAGCCAGATTTAAAGCGGAGCTTACGGCAGCCGCAGCTTCTATATTGATAATACTTATGGTATTTGTGGCGGGTGTATTACGGGCCCTGCCGCTGGAAAATGAGTTAAATAATATAGTGAGGATACGTTCGCTTCCTAAGGGAGTATCGCTTGATTCCGGCAGCCAGCAGCTCGCTAATATAAACGCCGATTATAAATCCAGGGCGGACGCTATGGAGGCGATAGCTAAAAAGCGCCTCAAATTAACGCCATTATTGGACGCGATACCGCGTTTGATACCCAAAGGTATGTGGCTGGTAAGGATGTATTTTAAGGGTGACGGGACAGCCGAATGCCTTCTTGACGGCAGGGCGTATTTGGGCAATAGTTCAACTGAGAGCGAATTGGTTAACGCGTTCCGTTCCAGGCTGAAGGAGAGCGCGGCAGTGGCTAAATATTTCAAGGATGTGTCTGTTCTTTCTTTGAGGTACGTCCAAACCGAAAAAGTGAGCCGTACTAATTTCGTGTTATCTCTCCAGGGCCACCAGAAAGAAGGGCCAGGTCGATGAATATAGAATATACCAGGCAGCAATTGATGATGGTATTCCTTAGAGACAAAAGAAGGGGATATATTATTATAGGTGTGGTCTTATTTACCTTAATATGCAGCCTGGTTATCCATAATATCCAGAATAAAAAGGTCCGGCTGCTCCTTACCCGCAAGGAAGGGGAAGTGAAAAAGAGCGCGCTGTTGAACCAGATCAACCTGTCAGGGAAGACCATAGAATTATACAGGGACGCATTCAGGCCCAGGGATGTATTTCTGGTCATGGGCGCTGTAGGAGATACCGCTAAATCTTCCGGGGTCAAGATGGTTTCCATCAAGCCCGGGGAAGAAGAGGATAAGCCGCTATATTACAGGCAATAT
>JBAZEH010000037.1:0-11384 GCA_041653955.1 Candidatus Omnitrophota bacterium
TTAAAAACCATCGCCGATATCTCGGCCGAAGCCGAATCCGACGCCAATATCGGCACCAGGGTCCTGGCGTCCCCTATGGCGCCTATCACGATAGCATCGCCGTAATCCTGGGCAGGGGCCGGCTCAAAAGAACAAAATAAAAAAGCTACCAATAGGACCGGTAGCTTTAATATTATATTTAATTTAGAGCCCTTAAACACTCTAATTATTCAGTCTTGGCGGCTGCTCCTTGCGCTTCCTCTGTGGCGGCTGGTGCCGGGATATTTTCCGTAGCGGAATTCCTCATCAAAGACCTGCTCTGCCTCACCGAAAGCACTGCCAGGCTAAGGCAGGTAATAAAAAACAGCGCTGATAAAATGGCGGTGGTGCGCGTAAGAAAAGCGTTTGTCTTAGTGCCCAGCATTGACTCTACATCCGAAAAACTCTCGGTCAAGCCTCCGCCCCTTCCTCTTTGTATAAGTATGAGCACGATTAATAAAGCGCACACAACAACATGTATCGCGATTATAAATGACATCATTTCTTAACTGCCGCTCCCTTTTTTACGATATCCGCGAATGTATCTACTTTAAGGCTCGCTCCGCCTACCAGCGCGCCGTCCACATCCGGCTGGTTCATCAACTCGGTGATATTATCCGGTTTCACGCTTCCGCCGTATTGTATCCTCATTGCTTCGGCGGCATCATCATTATACATCTTTTTCAGCAAACCGCGAATATATTTATGCGCCTCCTCTGCCTGCGCAGAGGTCGCCGTCTTACCCGTCCCTATAGCCCAAACCGGTTCATATGCTATCACTACCCTACTTATATCGGTTTCAGGTATATCTTTCAGGCCGTTACTTATATGGTCTTCCAAAACCTTGAATGTTTCTTCCGCCTCCCTCTGCTTTAGCGTCTCGCCGACGCAAACAATAGGGGTAAGCCCATGCTTCAGGGCTGCCTTCAGCTTGCTGTTAACCGATTCATTGGTCTCTCCGAAATATTGCCTGCGCTCCGAATGGCCAATGATGACATATTTGCACCCGGCATCCTTAAGCATAAGCGGGGATATCTCTCCCGTAAATGCCCCCTCCTCCTGAAAATAAATATTCTGCGCCCCAAGGTCAATATTAGAATCAGAAATCACCTCAAATACCTCGCTTAAGGCTGTAAAGGGCGGGCATAACACTATATCTACATCCTGGCTATCCAGCTTATAAAGCTCTCTCTTTAATCCGTTGGCGAGCTCTATCGCCTCGCCGATACTCTTGTACATCTTCCAGTTTCCCGCGATAATAGTCTTACGCATATTATTTCTCGCTTAATGCCACAATGCCCGGGAGGGCCTTACCCTCCAGGAATTCCAGGCTCGCGCCTCCTCCTGTTGAGATATGAGTCATCTTATCTTCCAGTTTGAATTTAGCTATGGCAGCGGCAGTATCCCCGCCCCCTATTATAGTGGTAACCCCGAGTGTGCTAAGGAATTTCGCGATACCCTCCGTGCCCTTGCTGAACGCGTCCATCTCAAATATACCCAAAGGCCCGTTCCATACTATGGTTTGCGCGGACTTAAGTTCATCTTCAAATAGCGCGACTGTCTTAGGCCCCACATCAACCGCTATCTTACCATCCGGGATATCCTCACCCACAACCTCGGCCTTAGCATCAGGTTCTATCTTATCTACAACCACATTATCTACAGGAAGCAGTATCTTCTTTTTAAGGGATGCTGCCTTATCCAGGATACTCCCGGCAAGCTCCAGCTTATCCGCCTCTAACTTGGAGTTACCTATACTCTTACCCTGCGCCTTCAGAAATGTATAAGCCATACCTCCGCCTATGATGATGGCATCGGACTTAGGCAAAAGGTTCTCAATGACCGTTATCTTATCTGAAACCTTAGCGCCCCCGAGTATCACTATAAAAGGCCTCTTGGGGTTCTCTATGGCGCTCCCTAAATATTGTATCTCCTTTTCCAGAAGGAAACCCGCGCCCGATTTAAGGTAGTGCGTAACTCCCTCCGTTGACGCGTGCGCGCGGTGGGCAGTGCCAAAAGCATCATTGACATAAATATCAGCCAAGGACGCCAGCCCCTTGGCAAACTCCGGATCATTAGCTTCCTCTTCGGCATGAAACCTTAGATTCTCAAGCAAAACCACTTTCTCTTTTGCCGTATCTATGCGCTTCTTTACATTATCGCCTACGCATTCATTAAGGAACTTCACCGGCATACCCAAAAGCTCCGAAAGCCTCACTGCTACCGGCTTAAGGGTGTATTTTTCAACCGGCTTCCCCTTGGGCCTGCCCAGATGGCTCATCAAAACTATCCTTTTAGGCTCATTCTGCAATATATATTTCAGGGTAGGTATTGTCGCCCTGATACGCGTATCATCAGTAATCTCCAGGTTATCATCCTGCGGCACATTAAAATCAGCGCGCACAAGCACTGTCAACCCTTTAAGCTCCATATCCTTCAATGTCAACTTTGCCATTATCCTATATCTCCTTTATTAGGGACAGCTATTACTTTCTAAAAAAATAGCGGCTATCACCATTTATTAGAATCAATAATATATATTAAATCATTTGTTTTGTCAACCTTTTCCGAAAAATAACCAAAAGAAAAAGGCTGCTTAATTTCACGCAGATAACTACTATGCAGGTATTAAATAGCCCCAATAACGGGATGAATATAGCAGCGCCCGCCATGCCGGCCAGCCACCCTCCCATCAGGTCAGAGAAGTAAAATAAACCTGAAGCAAAGCCTACCCTCCCCTCATCCTTAAGGTATATGCCGGTGGCCAGGGGGAATTCAAGCCCGATAAATAATCCGGATATAAAAAACAGAATTATGAATAAAGGAGCGGCAGGGGCAGAAAGCCCGGACACTGCTGCTGCCGTAAGATATGAAAATATTACCATCATAACCTCAAATATTATCAACAGGCCCACGCCGCCCTTTACCTTCCTGGCGTAGCGGGCCATCAGCATACTACCCGCGGCGCTGCCTGCCATAAATATACTGATAAGCAGGCCTATTATATGGTAGAGATAACCATATACCACCTGAAAACTGAATATCAGCATAAGGTTCATCATCATCCCGAAGAACCCTGTAGTGGCGACCGCGTAAGGCACGCTCAACGCAAAAAGGCCGCGCCTAAACGATAAGGCCATCGCTAAAATCGCTGTCAATGCAAGTATAGCTCCCGCAACCATGCGCGTATCTATCTTCTCCGCTATTCCCATCGCGCCGGAGAAAGCGCGTGAGAACTGCTCATTCCAGAGCGCGAGCATTTCATAAACAGCTACAGGAGCAAAATCCCGGTTTATCTTGCGCGTAGCCCCGGCAATAGAGCGCGTAAACCACTCCAGATGCCCCTCATTTAACCTGTATTCCAGGTACGCGGGTATAAGAATAGAGGAATTTATGCCCCCATTCTCCATCCGTTCAACTAATAATCCCGGATCAACTTTCATCAGGGCCGCGGAATCAGAGGCAAGGAATATATTGTTATCTCCGGGTATAACACGCACACTACCATATACCTCCTTAAGGCCGTTCAATACGCAGGCATTAAGGTCGCGCAGCCTGCTATCCATATAAGTCAAAGAACCCGGCATATAAAGAGCAAGGATACCCCCTGCCCGCATCCTCTTCCCGGCAAGCTCAAAAAACTCCTTAGTAAACAGGCGGTTACTGGAAAGATCCGAAGGCCTGGATATGCCGATTATTATAATGTCATACCTTTTCTGCGCGCGCTTAAGGAAAAACCTGCCATCCTTATTTATTACCCTAACCCTGCTATCGCCAAGCTCCCTTTCGGTCAATTCAGAAGAATACTCCTTAACCATACTTATCAGGAGCGGATCAAGTTCAGCGTAATCAATACTGCTGACAGGATGGGCAAGCGCCTCATTTATCAGGCCCCCTGCTCCGGCGCCTATAATCAAAACCTCCTTTGGCGCGGGGTGGAATAATAACGGCAGGTTCCCATACTCTTCTATAAATGTAAGGTCGGGGTTAGGCGCGGTGATCACGGGCAGGCCATTATAGAAAAATGTCCTCTCCCCTTCTTTCTGTGTTACGGCGATATTGCCATAAATAGAATTACGGTAATCTACCAGCCCCTCTCCCCTCCATTGCTTACGCATAGAAAGTGCGCGCATACCCTCCAAAGCCCCGCTTAACGGTAAAAATGCCATAAGCAGCGCCAGGAATATAACCAGGCATCTTAATCCCGCCGATACGCGGCGCAGAAAAAACAAAGATGCTATTATAGTTATCGCTGATATGATAAACGCTATCTGGAAGGAATCAAAACGCGGTATAAGAATATAAGTGAGCAGCACCCCGCCTATTATAGTCCCGACAACCTCCAAGGCGTATACCCTGGCGATAGAATCAGCAGCACCCTTCCTGTATTCAGAGTATACCTTGCATGCGGAACTAAATAGCGCCCCATGGCAGAAGCCTGACGGTAGCATTATCAATAAAGAAACGTAAAATATCGCGGATAACCCTATCCCCTCGCCTATGGGTATCCCTAATATCAATTTGGCTGAACGCGCCAGATAAACCGATAGAAGAAAAGATAGCAGGAATACGGCCTGTATAAAGACAAATATATCAGCCTTCTTCCCGGCCCTGTCAATAACCCTGCCGATGATAAATACTCCGGCGGCCTCGGCTATTATCCAATTGGCAAGAATTATACCCAGAGAAAGTTCATTACCGTAGAAACTTACCAGGAGCTCCCTAAGAAGCACTACCTGCGCAGCTATGCCGCCTATGCCTATCGCCAGGATTGTAAAAACAAAGAGGGACTGTCCCCGAAGGGGACTGCCCCTCTTTGAAGTGCTATTCATCTTAAAAAACTTCATTTAGGCGTAACTGTTTCCGGCCTGATATTATTCATTGCCGCGGCCCCAATACCAAGCAATACCCAAAACAGCATCCCCAGGTCCAGCGAATAAATGTTCGTATCTACGAACATCTGCACGGAATAACCCAGCACCGCGGCAAGGCTTGCCAGGAGGATATACCAGAAAAAAACCTTTTCCCGGACGCGCATTAATTTTATCCCCGCGTAAAAAAATACCGCCGGTATAAGCAGGAATGAAACCAGCCCTATTATCCCGTTCTCCGTTAACATCTGCAGGTAACAATTATGGGCATAAGAAGGGCCATACAGATAATCCGAAGCCACATACTCCTTAAAATTGAACATAAATGTCCCCAGGCCCAACCCTATCCAGGGCCTTGCAATGAACATCTTCCACCCTGCTGCCCAGAATATCTTTCTTTCAATGCTGCCGGCATCATTAGTGAACTCCGGGGCAAAAAAATTGAATAGATTACCGAGGCGTTCACTGACCGCGGGATGAAAAAATGGTTTAATAAATAAAAATAAAAGCACAAGGATAATAAAAAATACGGCTACAGAGGGTATCCATACCCCAAGGAACAATACGGATGAGATAAACCCAAGCCATGCCCCCCTGGATACGGACAGCACAAGGCAGGTAAATGCCAGCAGGAATAACGCGGGATGAAGATAACTGAATATCCTCGCGCGCCATTTTACAAAGAAAGAAACTATTAAAAAAGGCAGGAGGGTTATCAGGTAAGCCCCAAAATCATTGGGCGTGCCAAAAGAAGCGTATATCCTGGGTATGCCAAGGTCCGGGCGGTTGCGCAGGAGATCTTTATGGGTAAAATACTGGTATATTCCGTCAATCCCCACTATCGCGGCAGAGAGGAAAAATATATAGATAAAATTCCGCATCCTGCGTTCGTCGCTTAATATATCCGCTACCACGAAGAAAAAGAGTATCTCCTGTATGACCTTTCCCCAGAATATCCTGGAGCTGATCTGAAAATTGCTGCTTGTAAACACAGACACAAAACATACTGCTAAATAAATAAAAATGGGGAGATTAAGGCTTGTTGAGGGAAGCCCGTCCCTGCGCAATAACTTCTTTATGATAAAACATATTATCGCAATGGTGCTGGTTACCTCAATCAGGGCCTTTGAAACAGGAAAGAAAAAGATAAGGGCATACAGGGAAAACAGGATAATATTATCCAGGGTATTGATTATTTTACTCTTCTGATAAACCATCTATTACGCCCCCTCCATCCAGTATGCCTTTTATTCTCCTGTAAGATACGCCGCAGGCGCGGCATATCCTGGCTATATCCTTTAATTCCTGTTCATCAAGGGAAGACACGGCTATGATCACTTCTTCTATGTTATGCTCATGGATAAACCCCTCTAAAGAATCCCTGCCGCCAAGCACGGGGACACCCTGTATCCTGTAACCGGCTTTAGAAGGATCATCATCAATAAATCCTACCAGGTTATAGCCAAGCGACTTATTCCTCTTTATCTCCCTTACAACGAGCTCTCCGGCATCCCCTGCCCCGAATATCAATATATTCTTACCGCCCCTGCGCACCCGGCTGAATAATTCACCCAGCACCCTGAATAGTATCCTTGAACCCGCGACCAGAAACATCAGAAGCAGCCAGTCTATGAAAAATACCGCCCTCGAGAAATCCTGGAAGCGGAATAAGAACGTAAAGATCACCACGCAAAAGACAGAGCCCAGAGTAACCGCTTTGAATACCGTTATCAGGTCAGATACGCTTATATATTTCCATACCCCGCGGTAAAGGCCGAAGATATAAAAAACCGATATCTTTATCAGTATAAGCCAGATGATAGATATCTCTGCCAAATGCAGGTTGCTTTGTAGCGCCGCTCCTTCAAAGCGCAGAAAATACGCCGAATAATAAGCTATGCAGATAAAAGCCAGGTCCAGCAATATCTCTACTATCCTGCGTTTATATAACAGCATATTATCCAGTATGGTCTTCCTTTGCCTTAATTCCTGCAATTTCTTATAACCCATATGCCCGTTATTATATGATACATTATCGGAGAGGAAGGCCCCGAAGAACAGGGATATCACAATAGCAAGGAACCCGATAACAGAAACAACAAAGAAGCCTAATCGCGAGCAGAATAAGGCGATCAACCCGAAAACAGCGCTTATGACATACAGGAGCAATACGGTCTTGCGCGGCGAAAGCCCGAGGGCGATCAACCGGTGCGAGGTATGGTCTGTGCCTCCTTCAAAAACCCTCTTGCCGCTTAATCTCCTGCCTATCATCACGAATATGGTATCAAATATGGGGACACTCAAGATAAATACCGGTATAAGGAGGACGGCAAACAGGTTAGATATATGGCGCGCTGTCCCGCTTATAGAGATAACGGCAAGCGAATAACCCAGGAACATGCTCCCTGAATCACCCATGAATATCTTAGCCGGGTTAAAATTATAAGGAAGGAACCCCAGGGCAGCGCCCGCCAATGCCAGGCTGAATATACCCAGGGTATTATTAGCAAGGATCAACGACGAAAAGAATATCATCATCAGGGATATGGCGGCAACACCTCCTGCCAATCCGTCAATATTATCAAGGAGATTAAAGGAGTTTGTAACCCCGACTATCCATATTAACGTCAGAGGTATGGCTATAAGATTGCTGACCGGGAGCCTGATGATAGCCCCGGAAAATACGGCAATACAGGCGGCTATGATCTGAAAGAATAATTTGGTATAGGGTTTGATGCGGTTTTTATCGTCAACCAGTCCGATAATGAATAAGAAAGTCGCCCCGGCACATAATCCTATATTGTTCAGGTTTATGGCCCCCGCCGCAAAGGCGGTAAATACTGAAGCAATATATATACTGGCTCCGCCAAGAAGGGCGGTAGGGTGTTTATGCCAGCGGTCGGCGCGCGGATAAGACACGAAACCATTCTTAAGCGCGAATAAGCGCACACCGGGGGTTATCAGCAGGCTTAAGGTGAACGGCACCAGAAATATTACGATATATTGTGCTATCCTGTTATCCACGGGGAAATATTATACCACAAAACAGTGGTCTTATTAGAGTTTTTTATGTGAGGATAAAAGGCGGGTATATAAATTCTTTATATCGCTTATTAATCTCTCTTTGGCAAAGCTCTCCTTTACAAAACCCCTTGCCGTTTCTTCTATATTTCTACGCAGGCTATCATCGCGGGCTATAAACATAAGCGCCGCGGCAAAACTATCCGCATCGCCGCTTGGGGCAATTATTCCCCTTTCCATTACCCTGACCCCGGGGGCATCCTTTATACCTTTACCGATATCCCTGCCCATCAGGTCCCTTACACCTCCTACATCAGTAGCTACCACGATCCTCGCCGAAGCCATAGCTTCAATCAATGATACGGGTGTCCCTTCATTTATGGAGGCCAGGGCCACCATATCCAGCCCGGAATAGAGCCCGGGCAAATCCTCCTGCCAGCCCAAGAAATCCACATACCTGCCGATACCTGTATTTTGCGCGTGCCTCTCCAGGGGCCCTCTTAATTCCCCGTCTCCAATAACCTTAAACCTCAACGGGGTATCCGGATTACCGGAGATAATCCTGGCAGCGGCGTTTAAGAATAAAAGGTGATTTTTAATCGGCACGAGCCTGCCGATTATGCCGATATTCACAGGCGCCCTGTCATTAACCGGTATGCGTAAAAACCTCTCCAGCTCCAACCCCAAAGGTATAACCTCTATTTTATCCTTCCTTGAGATACGCAGGCCGATAAGCTCATCCCTGACCGAACTGCTCACGGTTATGATCTTATCGGTAAACAATGCCAGCAGCCTTTCAATAAAAATAAAAAGGCGCGTCCGCGCCTTGCTGAAATAACCATCAAATATATGCCCGTGGAATGTATGGATAAGTATGACCCTCTTGCGGAAAAACCGCGGACAATTATATAATACCGCGGCAAGCCTCCCCAGCGCGCCTGCCTTGGCAGTATGGGTATGAAGTATATCAGGGGCACTTGCTTTTATTATCTTGTATATCTTAATGAGCGCCGTTATGTCGTCTGAAAGGTTGATCTCGCGCCTTAATTCAGGGATAAAGACCGGCTTCACACCCTTCCTAAGCGCGTAATAAGACATATCCCCTTCATCTTTTTCCGGTTTTCCGCAGGCGAGTATTGATTCAAAATCGGGGTTTCTTAAGCCTTCAGTAAGGATAACGGTGTGTATTGCCGGGCCTCCTATATTCAGGCGGGCGATGATCCTAAGTATTTTTATTTTCTTCATTTATCGCTGCAAAAAGTTGCGGCAGGATATTTATGCTGAATCTTGCCCTTTCAGGTAATTCACTATATCCTTAATGATTTCCTGCAGGGTATAAGTCGGTTTGAAACCTATAAGCTTATTTATCTTGGATGTATCCGGGACGCGGCGCTGCATATCCTCAAAACCCTCCTCGTAGGCTTTTTCATAAGGTATATACTCTATCTTTGATTTACTTCCGGTTAATTTAATTATTTCTTTTGCCAATTGTTCAATGGTTATCTCTTCTTGGCTGCCTATATTAAAGACTTCCCCGACCGCCTTCGGCTCTTTTATCAGATTTGCCAGCGTCCTGACTACATCCTTAACATGTATAAAACACCTTGATTGCCTTCCATTCCCGTATACAGTAATTGGTTCATTTTTAAGCGCCTGCGTTACAAAACGAGGCATAACCATACCATAAGCCCCGGTTTGCCTGGGCCCGACCGTATTAAAGAGGCGTACAATTATTGAGGGCACTTTTTTCTCTTTCCAATATACATAAGCGAGCATTTCATCAACTGCCTTAGCGGTAGAATAACTCCATCTGACCTTTAAGGGCGAACCTAATATCCTGTCGTCATCTTCTTTTAACGGCCCATTTACATTTTTACCATAAATCTCCGAAGTAGAAGTTATCAGGATCTTTTTATGGTATCTGTTCGCCATCTCCAGCACCATTTCACTCCCTTTTATATTTGTAGTCAAAGATTGTAGCGGGTCTCTGACTATCAATTCCACCCCGACCGCCGCCGCCAGATGAAAAACAATATCAACCTTTTCAACGAGCTTATCTAATAATATGGCGTCCAGCACGCTGCCTTCCACAAACTCAAAATTCTTATTAGGCAAAATGTGCTCAATATTTTCATATCTACCTGTGGATAAATCATCCAAAACAATTACTTCATTGCCCAAGCTGAGCAATTCTTCACTTAAATGAGAACCGATAAAACCTGACCCGCCCGTTATTAACACCTTCATATTTATTCTCCTTATCTCTATAAAATTATATTATATATTGTACAGGCCTTTATTATTATTACAATATAATTAACTTAATTTATATCCAGCCTTTAAGCCAATAGAAAACAATACCCAGGTATTCGTGTATAAGCGCTTTAAGCTGTGAAAGATTCAGCTGTTTAAGGACCTTTTCTCCCTTTTCCGTAACTCCGTGTCTATAAAAGATACTTTGCGGGACAGGGGTATAGACAACTTCAAGATCAGGAGCAAATTTTCTGACAACAAGCGATACGCGCCTCATATGGTAAGGTGCGCTAACCAATAGGATCTTTTTCCAGGAATAGCTGTCAATAATCTCTTTTGTAAGCAGAACATTTTTATACGTATTGTTTGCTTTATCTTCTAAAATTATGTTTTCTTCAGGCACCCCCAAAGACACCGCCAAAGCCTGCATAATTAACGGTTCCTTAAAATAATAACTGTACCCTGAAGAGAAAACAAGATGTTTGGCAAATCCTGCCTTGTATAATTTTACTGCATATTCAACACGCTCTTCGTATCCCTGCGTCGCCTTGCCGGTCTCCCCAACTCCGCCAGCAAAAACAATTATAGCATCTGCACGCGATGGGGAATCGGATATCTTAAGCCATTTGGCCGTAGACCATGCCACAGGGGTATAGAACAATACAGCATAGGCTGATAAGGCGATAAAAATAAAAACGAGTATATTCCTCCTGGCTTTCCTAAAGACCATCAGGAACTTATCATTCCAACCGGGGTAAACCGGCTCTTTATCCTGTATCGTTTTATCAATAATAGCGCTCATCTCTTCTATCCTCTGCTGCCAGCTATTCCTCTTCGCGCAGGCAATAGCCCGGCCCGCAAACGCCTCTTTTTCTTCGCTGCCACGGGATGCAATTATGCGGATAGACGCCGTTAACTCTTCAGAGACCCCAGCAATAGCTACCAAATTATCATTCTGCCTGTTAAAAGATATTACTTCCGGCAGCGCGGTAGAAATCACGGGTTTCCCAAGCGCCAGGTACTCATTAAGTTTTGTCGGATAAACATTGTTAGTATATTCTGCCAGCAGGTAAGGAATAATACAAATATCGAATTCTTTGATGAAAGCAGGTATATCGCGATGCTCCCTTTTACCCATCAAATATATATTCTTTATGCCGGCCAGCTGCGATATGTCAGTCTGAATGGGGCCGACCAGGACAAAAGAACAATCAGGCATCC
>JBAZEH010000038.1:0-11032 GCA_041653955.1 Candidatus Omnitrophota bacterium
TGTAAGGAAGTCGATCTCATTTACACTCTTGAATTCATCAGCCGATAGCCGTCCATGAGTATTGTGTGTCTGGCTCATCGCTTTAAGATCATCTGCTACTTTATTATCATTGCGCAGCAATCCGGCAAACGCGCGCGCAACAGCCATAGGCATACTGTTTATCTTGCCTTCCTCTGCTTTAGGGGACTTAAGGTTCACCAGTACCACGTCATAATCACGAAGCCCCTTCAAATTATACCCTTCACGGTCCTGCGGCGCCGTGATAAGGGCGGTCGCGCCCTCTTTGCCATAACCAACAACAAAGTCAACCAGGCCCTGTTCGCCCGCTCCTTTAACAACAATACTATCAACCACTTCTCTTACGCCCATATCTTCCAATCTCTCAGCAGTGGCTTTATTATCCGCATAGGCTATTATTTTCGCAGTCCCGGAGAACATCGCTAAAGTCGTCATGGTGCCTGCATTTTCCATTATCGCATTAGCACCTATAATAATAGACCTGCTTTGTCCTTTGCCCATCCTGGAATGTTTAAGAGTGTAAACAAAATTCTCTATCCCCACCGAAGTCGCCATATAAGCTATACCATCTTGCGGGCTAAGGTCAGCCTGAAGAGCGGGCGTTCTAGAAACGGCTCCTGATCTGGCAGAAAGTTCTTCTGTTGCCTGCGTACCTTCCTCCTTAACCAACACCGGCCCAGGCATAGTTAGAACTTCGCCTTCAAAACTTACCATCGGTACTCCTTTTGCCTCCGCTATATTCGTCCATACTTTCTGCGAATTTACCCAACCCTGTTCCTTTCTCTCGGCAGGTATCTGGATATAATCGCTCTCGTAATCCTCGGCAAAAACATACGAAAGATAACGATCCTTATTCTCCGTAAGGAACGATATACCTGAATTGATGTAATAGTCGAGTATAAGCGTATTGGAAAGGATATCAAGCTCCATTCCTATCTTAAACCCGTCCTTGCCGGGAACAAGCCCGATCCTGCCAAGAAGGTCCTTTACTTTGCTTACCTCATCCAGGGTACGCACCAGGTCAAGCTTTATACCTATATTATCCCTTTTGGTTATCTCCCTTGCCTTCTTTACTCCTTCAAACTGCCATAACGAGAATTCTTGATAGTCAGGATCCACTACCCTTGCTAAACCGTTAAATCCTATCTGCGGGTTCTCATCAAACGGCTCAAAATCATTGCCTCCAAGCAGGGTTACATAAAGATACTTCTGCGAATCATCTGTTGAATATATTATAGGCACGTCATCGGGTGTCTTATTGGCCAATTCAGTTAAAAGAAGCGCGACCTTGTTAATAACATAATCCTTAGCCGTATTCTTTTCGCCGATCTTATCCTCCACCTCTTTCCTTAAATCCGGATCCTTTATCTCTCCTGCGTCATAATCCATGAGTATGCGCGGGTGGATATTGGTGCTTTTTATGACATCTGCCGCATCTACCTCAACTGCCGCCACTCTTTGAGGGGTGCCCATAGATAACTTAGCAGGCATGGTAAAATCCCTGACCTCGGGATTAACGCCTTTTTGCGCCAACTCCTTCTCCTGCTCTGCGACCACCATGACAACATTCTTATATACTTCAGGTACGACGCCGATAGAGTCAATGCCGCATTCAACCAGGAACCCTGCGAAAGCCGGGTCATTTGACGGCCGTTGTCCGCATAAACCGGTAGTAATCCCGTACTTCTTGGCGGTCTTTATCACTATTTCTATGGCCCTCTTTACCGCCGGGTTGGCTTCGTTTGCGAAAATCCTCATCTTATCATTATCCCTGCCTATTGCCAGCGTAAACTGGGTCAGGTCATTTGAACCTATAGACATAAAAGCCTTGGTATTATATTTTTTGGCTAATTCCGCCAGTTTTGAGAAGAACTCATCAGCCAGGATAACGTTAGCGGCGACCTCTACCATAATCCCGAGCTGGCAAGGATTATCACCCTTAAAGAGGCCGTGCTTTGCCATCAATGCCGCGGCCTCCTCCATCTCTTCTACTGTCCTCACCACCGGGAACATTACATCTATGTTCGGCTGAATTTCCCTTGCTTTCGCGATAGCTTCAAGCTCCATCTCAAATGCCCCGGTGTATTCCAAAGAAAGCATGCGGTAGATGCCGCGGTTACCCATCATCGGGTTATTCTCATGCGGCTCAAAGAGTATACCGCCTGCCTGGTCGCGGTATTCATTAGTCTTGAAATCAGTAGTACGGAACTTGACCCTCTGCCCGCCGGTCTGCGCTGCCGCTATCAGGGCAACGGCGTTAGCAAGCTTATCAATATAAAACTCCCTGTAACTATTATACCCGTTTATAGTGTTTTCTATCGTCTCGCCTAACTTCAGCTCTTTATCGTTGATTATCTTCTCTTCTACCCACTTTTTCTCTGCCGCATCCTTTAAGCTGCCTTCTTTATATTTGTCATAAACCATGCCGGCCAAAGGGTGTATCTTGATCTCGGTGGTATCCACAAACTCCTTGCGCACCAGGCTTGAGCCGTAATGCGAAGGGAACCTGGACAATCCATACACGCTCATAGCAAGGAATGGGCTTGCCACGATAACGCCCACTCTGGTCTTTGTTACGGGCAGGCTTGGTATATGCACATTATCGGATATTGCCACAACGGGAAGCGCGGTATCATAAACCCTGCCCTTATTGGCATCGACGGTAATAAGATCGCCTTCCTTGATATTCGTAGTTGCAAAACGTGTACCTACGATACAGGGGACTTTCAATTCTCTCGCGACTATGGCCGCATGGCATGTAGGCCCGCCGTCATCCGTGATTATGGCCCCGGCCCTCTTCATGGCAGGCACCATATCCGGCGTAGTCATGGTAGCTATCATGATATCGTCCTTCTGCACTTTCTCAAGCTCCCTGGCGAGATCCGGTCCTTCTTTGGATGAATCAATTATTACCGCTTTCCCCGCGGCTGCCCTTGCCCCTACAACTCCGCTTAACAATACCCTCGCCTTAGAGGCTACATCATCAGCAATTACGGTATTCTCCATCTTTACGATATCGTGGTTGTCTGCCTCCCATTTGCTCCATACCGTCTCAGGCCTTGCCTGCAATATCCAGAGTTTACCGGTATCGTCAAAGGCCCACTCTATATCCATATATATCCCGTAATGCTTCTCTATTGCTTCGCACGCCTTAGCAACCATCTTCACCTGCGCATCGGTAAGGCAGAACTGGTGGCGCTCCTCATAGCTGGTATCAACTTTCTCTATGCCCTCTTTTGCAGTAACCCCGGATTTCTTTAAAGGCACAAACTTCTGCAGTTTGGAACCGAAATCCTTGCGTAACAAACGGAATTTCTTATCAAGGATCCAGGTATCGGGTGTCGCTGTACCGCTTACAACCGCCTCACCTAACCCATATGATCCGTCTATTTTATAGACCGGAAAGCCCGTCCCTACCTCTACGGTAAAAGCAGTCCCTGCCACCTTGCTGTATACCATCCTTTGTATTACAGCGCTAAGATATGTCCTGCCGTGATCAAAATTATTTTGGTGGCGATAATATATGGCGCGGTCCGTAAATAATGACGCCCAGTTCCTGCGCACTGCTCCGACTACCTGCTCGACGCCGATCATATTCAAATAGGTATCCTGCTGCCCGGCAAACGACGCGTCCGCGGTATCCTCGGCTGTTGCTGAGCTGCGCACGGCTACCGGCTCTGCGTTAGGGCATAATTCATTGTATGCCGCCTCTATTTCCTTCCTTACTTCCGCGGGCATCTCTGATTTCTCTATGGCATTGCGGATATCCTGGGCAGCGAAAGACAATTCCATAGAATTCTCATATCCCCCTTCGGCATTCTCTACTCTTTGCAGCCTCTCGTCAATAAACTCCTGCAGGGTTATCTTCTTGCCCCCTTCAATATCTACGAGGCCGTTCTTTATATGTTCCCTGTATGCCCTGGTAGTAACGGCTATCCCGTTAGGTACCGAGACCTCTTTTACGAATTGCAGCAATTCTCCTAAGTTCGCGCCTTTGCCTCCTGCTACGGAGACATTGTTTTTGCCGATCTCCGAGAACATAACAACAAGCTTCTCGTTAAGGTCGCCCTTAAGGTCCCTGGCTATATCCGACGCCGTTGTGCCCTTGTTTTTAGCGGCAGAAGGCCTCAAATTATCGACAGCAGCTATATCCGGGCTGTAAGCTAATAACGGCATACCGGTAAAGATAAAGCTGAATATGATCGCGAAAGACACTACCCTTGCCAGAACGCTCCTCTTGAAGAACTGCGTACTCATTTTTCTTCTCCTTTGTAAGTTAATACGGGATCTGTCCTTATATATATTAAATCTTGCCTATAGTCTCCTCATACGCGACCTGCGCCCTGGCTACTTCTTCAGTAGCTAATATCGCGGGTATATCCGTCATCTGTGAAGTAAGGTCATTTAACAGCATTGCATTATCAGCTGATATCTGCCCGCTCCTGTGATAAGCCGCGGTCATCTGCCTGAAACTCTCGGCTACCTCGGCGGTATCGGCTATGCTCGCAAAGGCCCTGGCGAAAACCAGAGGCATACTGTTCACTAACCGCGAATTGCCCGTTTTAGCCGCCTTTAATCCTGATATCTTCAGGTATTTTTTCGTAGACGGATTTAAATTAGCGCCTTCCATATCCTTTTCGGCAACTACCAATGCGATATCCTCATAAGAAGCAAGCATATTCTCCTTGTGCAGATCAACGATAACATGCGTGATCGTTTCATCCAGCCCCTCCTGGATGATGCCGGCCAATCTGTCTGCGCCTATCGCCTTTAAGGCATCGGCGGCTTCCTTATCCTTCGCCCAAAGCACTACTTTGCATGCGCCTGCATCCGCAAGCATCTTAAGGGATGTCAACGCGCCCGCGTTCTCAAGGATAGCATTGGCCCCTACAACCACGGCGCCCTTATTATGATTAACGTCATCCGTGAAGCTCTTGGCAGTTACAATAAAATTATTATAGCGCTCTGACGTTCCTTTATAGACAGTATCCTCCGCAGCCTGCATACTCCTGGCCATTTCCGCCTGGCTCATTATTCCGGCGATATCCATATCCTCACCGGAGGAACGTTCGCCCATACTGAATTGCGCGCTGGGCTTGCCTTTAGCCTGGTCCTCTGGCCTGATAAAGGCCTGTGCCTCGCCGAATCTCACAGGCCTATCAAGCACCTTTGGCTTTACGGCCTCATCTGAAGAGGCGGCCTCTACCGTGGCGGCTATATCCTTCTGGCGGTTACGCACTAGCATGAGTTGATTCTCAAACTCATTCATCTTAAACGAATAACTCATCTCGTTATCGTAGCCAACCTCCATCCTGTAAATATTTCCAACTACCTGATTCACGAAATCCTCATAGATTATTGAGCCTGTGCGCAGCCCCGTTATAGTATCCTGCCAGCGGTAACGCCCGTCTTCAAACTTGTCCTGTTCGCTGAATAACCTTAATACTTCCGGAAATTCGCTGCCGACCCTCGCAAGATAGCTGCGTACCAGGTCTTGAGGCACATCGCTGGGAAGCTCTACTAAAAAGTCAAAGATTGAACCGCCGACTATATCAATAGACCCGTCCACATATGCCGTGGGAGTACGCAAGGCGGTAAAAAGCGCGTTTACCGCAAGGTTCTGCTTAACGCCTTTTGCCGCTCCGGTTGACTTGGGATTAAAGTGCCCCATTACCCCTTTCTTATCTCCTCCGGTATACATATGGAAGGTAGTCCCTAACACTGTAAGTTTATTCTTGCCGAAACCGCCAAAAAGCGTAGATAGGGCCATGGTAATATAACTGGCCCCGTTCGTAGAACATGAAGTGGGAGTAAAATACATCGCTCCGCTCTCCTTGACAAATGGGAGCTTTTGTAGATACCTGCCCATAAAATGTATGCCTCCGCCCATAGGCAGGAGCAGTTTCTTGGCGATCTGGGCCTTCAGATATATGAATGGCTCGTTGCCTGAAAGACGGCTATCCTGGATATTTCCAAGTATCTCTCTTAGGCGTACCAACTCTTCGGCGGCATCGCCCATCTTTTCATCAGCATACCCCAGGTTACCCTTGGCCGCCATCTCCCATACGGTCGGGCCTTCAAGTTTCAACTTCCCTTCGGAAGCGGCCTTCACCAGTGCCTGGTCTCCCATCTCTACTCCGCCTGGCGTAGCGTCAATCAGCATGCCGAAGTAATACTGCCTGCCGTCCTCTTCGCGCACAATAGCCGGACGAGGCATATTATCAAGAACGATATTCTGCTTCTTAAGCTCTTCGCTTAACCCTGAATTAAACTGGGTGATATCCGCGAAATACACCACCCCTACCTTCTCATTATCCAAAAGTATGTTGACCGGATAAACGCTCGGGATATCCGCTGTGGTTTTAAAATCCATTTGCGCGGCCAAAACATTCCCGTCCGCCTCAAAGACAATACGCCTTGCTTCAATGAGATCGGTCATAGGTATTGAGGCATTATCTTTTGTCTTTACCTCAAGCCATGAATCCCTGATAACCTGGTCTGCGAACATATCATTAGTTGATGCAAGGGCAGACGCGAACTTTTCATCGGCGGTCGCGCCCTTAAGCGCGCGGCTCCTTACCAGATACCTGCCTATATACCCTGCCTCTTTGGCATTGATGTCGCTTGCGAGGCGCAGCGCCATAGCCAGCCTTCCTATACGGCCAGTGCCGTCGCATGCCATATACGGCTTGTCGGAAGGCAGGACCCTCTTTGCCGCATCCACCTTGATATTCCTGAATGCCGCCGCAAAATTATCTTCGCTTAACAACCCTGCCATCTGCAATACGTCATACGCGAACACTCCGCCCGAACCTGCATAACGGGAGTATACCCTGTTAAGGGTATCTTTTTCAGCCTGCGAAAGGGCCACGCCTTTAGCGGCAAGGTGCCTTGACACGGATTCAGCGCTTGAGCCGTTGATCTCAATCGCATCGCCGTTACGTAATACCCTGTTCAATTTCTGCGCGTAGCTGCCTATTTCCGCCCTTAAGGGCTCAAATACACGCGGGTCATTGAAATCCTTCTGCGCAGAATTTAAAAGGTAGCTGTACATGCGCCCGTAGAAACCGATCACAGCATCCTGTAATCCCTTATTATTAACCGCAACCGCGGAATGCTCCGCGGGGTCGACTGTCGGAGTTGATAAAAGGTATAACAATAAGGAGAGCTGCTGGGCGTTATTGATGCCCGCGAGGAACTGTTCGACCGTCTTCCCGAATCCGGGGACTTTCGCGTCCTGGTCTTTTGCGGAAGTGAATATCCCAAGCAGGTTATCATATTTAATGCCTTCAGTGTCAACCATCGCCTGCGGCTCTATATTATTGACCGCCGCGGCAAGGAGCCCCGCATGGGCAAGGTCTCCCTTTGATAGTTCAGCAAAGAATAGCGGGGCATATTTAGCCAGGGTATTAAGCGCCGCTTGAGGAGTAGATATATCCGGCGTCTCATTCGGCCATGCTAACGGTGTCATATATGCCTTAGCCAGCATCGGGGCCTGTTTTTCAAGCTCTGTCTGGACCCTTCCGTTAAATGCCTCTATTGCCCTGTGGTCGCGCTTGACCCATACGGGCATATGGATAAATATATCATTATTATCGGTTTTAATGGCTATCAAAGAAGGCAGGTCAACCGCAAGCGCCCCAAGCCTGCCGACATCCAGCTTATGAGAACGCTCCTGTTTCTCCGCCGTATTTACGCCCAGATCTTTAAGGTAACTGCCCATATATTCCTGGACCAGTGCAGTAACAGACTTTTCATCTTTAGCTCCGGAAAGCTTCTCCTTGAGCTCCGCCGGAAGATTTTCGCTCAATACGGCTACCGGCATGATCACGTAATCATAAAACAGGCTGGACCTGTCGGCAAAAGAACCGTCCGGTACCGCTATATAAATACCTTTGCCTTTAAGCAGGTCGAGCGCCGCCTGCCTGTTGGAATCGCTGGCTGATACCGATGTATCTTCGGAAAAGGTGCTGAAGGTGGGTAATATTATTGCTTCCGAAAACGCTTCCTTATTTACGTTATAAAGAAGGGCCAATGACTGCTCTACGTCCATCTTAAGCACAGAGCGCACAGGAGCAAGATTTGCCACACCTTTGGCTAACGCGGTCAATAGCGAACCGCCGCCGGTAGAACTCCTGATACCCGGGTCTAATTTCAACCCCTTGACTTCATCCAGCACCATCTTTACGGCGTTATTCATATCCCCGCCGGCAAAAAATACGGCTACGCCTCTTTTTGCTGCTTCATTAGCCGCCAGGATAAGCTCAATAGTCCCCTTATTGGAACCACCCTGCTCCCTGCTTTTATCAAATACCCCTGCCCCCCCGTTAAGTATAAGCCCGTCACCTTTCTTAAGAGAGTCAATATAGGCGACAATATCCTTTATGGACTGCTCCCCTATGTCTATCTGCGCGTCGTCCAAAGTAAGTTCTTCAAGCTTTACCGAAGATTCCTTTCCCGCTACTACAAAATCGCTGGGCACAAGCACCTGCGCTCCGGATTTCCGGATCTTCTCAAGCCCGCTATCCACGTCCTTCTGTTCCGAGCTCTTCGGTAAAAGCGATTTTCCCGTCTCTTTACCCTGGGCCTTGAGATAAGGATTGACCTGCGCACCGACCAGCATAAGCTTTCCGTTTGACTTAGCGATAGCATCCGCGAGGTCCCCGAACTGCTTGTATTTATCAAATTTTGCCCCTCCGGCCATGGTATTCAGGCTTCCCGAGATCTGCCCCTGAAAATCAAGGACTGCCTGAGTATCTTCTGCAAATTTAATGCCTGCGGCCCTGTTTTCTTCCGGTATAAGCCAGGCCATCTCCATAGAGGCTTCTTCGCCCCGGTGCGCCTTATCAAAGGCCTCTACTATATAAACAAGTTTATCGGATTGCCTTCCGGTCAGGGAGATCAAACGCTCTTCAAACGCCTTTCTCCTGGATACGATATCAGCTTTCTCCTTGTCTGATGCGGTCTTCTCTGCTTTCAACTGCTCTTCGGGATAAAACCTGATATTCTCGGCTACAAAAATGACCC
This sequence comes from Candidatus Omnitrophota bacterium, assembly GCA_041653955.1. Taxonomy (GTDB): domain Bacteria; phylum Omnitrophota; class Gorgyraeia; order Gygaellales; family Profunditerraquicolaceae; genus UBA1562. Next base: position 9,046 of record JBAZEH010000038.1, read on the forward strand.
TTACGTTATTTACATTCTTTTTATAACTCTGTATTACTTTTTCGGCCTCCGCCAGGTCATAAGGGAGCAATACGATCTCAAAATCCTTAAGCCCTTTTTCCAAAAGCAAGATTCTCGCCTCATCCACAATAGGTTTAAGCGAATACTCTTCTTCATAACCTATATTCTTAGGCCTGCCGGAGTGGGTTATAATATATAGGTACTTGACGCCGGCCTCATTCAGCGTGCTTACGATCGTGTCCGCGGACTGGTCTATGCGCTGGGTATTCTCTATATTCACGCCTTTCCTCGGGACGTTCCAGTCCACAACGCATATGCCGGAATCTATTCCCTTATCCCTGACCACGCTTACCAGGTCATTTATCCTTCTGGCCTCAAGCTTCCTGGCTTCTGCCAGTGCCTGGCTAAGTGACTTTACGGTCAGCCTCTCCTGCTTGGCAGCCGGGGTTCTTAAGGTATCGGTTGAGGCATAACCGAGCGGTATGCCGGTAAGGATGAATGTTACCGTTAAAAACAGACTGACAATTTTCAATGCCACAGGCCTGTCGTAAGACTTTGCGAACATTACTTCCCTCCTTTTAAATTAAATCTTGTTAACTGTCTGCTCGTATGAATTAGCAAGCATAACAATTTCTTCGCTGACTTTTAACGTCGGCATATATTCAAGCTGAACTGATAGGTCTTTAAGTTTTTCCAGCGTGGCTTCATCTACCTGTTTCTCGTATTTGGAGACGAACGTATTGTATCCCGACCTTGCCCTTTCCTGTATGTCTTCACCCAGGGCTTCGTCGTTAAAAACAATACTGCTTATCGCGCGGGAGAATACCAGGGGCATCGCGTTGATGCCGGCACTCATGATCTGCTGAGGCATTTTAAGAAGTATCGCCTCCAGATCGGGATTCTGAAACTGGAAGTCGTCTATATAATCTACCTTATATTCCTTGCGTACCTTCTCAAAGTCAATGCTGGAATTGATCACGGCGATCCTGTTCTGCGGAATACTAAGAGCCATGACCTTTGCCAGCGCATCTTTAAGCCCGGAGGCGCTGTAGCCGTCAGCCACCCTGTCAGCGCCTAATGCCTTTAATTTATCTATGTCGGTGGCGCTATCCGACCAAAAGGTAACCTGGAGATTAACATGCTCTTTTATTTGCGCTATGGCCTCCAGAGTTGCGCCATTCTCAAATACGGCATTCGCCCCTATCACCAGGGCCGGCATATAACCGTTGATCATTTTGATATTATCAAGGTAATCCGGCTCTACGGCTATCTTCCTGGATATATCACCGCTGAACTTAGATGCCTTCTCCAGCAGGGCTATGGTATCCATTGAAGTATCGGCCATCCCCTCCGCCAGATTCGCCTGTTCCCATATATCTCTGTGTATTCCCTTGTAATCAAACGGTATATCAATCAGCTTCTCGTCCTTCTGGCTTAGCACTACATGCCCGTAATCTATCTTTCCGGCCTCGGTAGTATCCTTTATCCCGTATTTCTCGCTCAATCCAACTTTCAGTATGGCATTAAGTAGTGAGCCTATCTTTCTGATTTTGCGGCTCTTTGCAGATCCGTCATAAGCCGCCTTAACCACAGGGTTGGCTTTAAAGGCCTTCTCCAGCCATTCCTTATTTTTCCCCTTGGCAGCATCAATGAACGCGTTTTCAGAAACCAATACCAGCCCGTATTCATTCTTCTCGCTGCTATTCAATCTCTTGGCGTTATAAAAATCCGCTACCCTGTCTATCAAATGATCGCAATCTATATCCTTTTCGGGGATAAGAGACGCTGTAGCGCCCGCGCCCGCGCCCACATAAGCGGTCAACGCTCCGCTATTCCCCTTTACTTCCGCAGTCATCACCCTCTTAAGGTTCTTTGCTGTGCGGATAATATTGCGCGCATAGGGCATAACGGACTTGACTATGCCGTCAAAATCAACGGTATCCCCGCTTCCGAAAGGAATGGCAATCTCTCCTTCGGGTTTGGGAAA
>JBAZEH010000039.1:0-10710 GCA_041653955.1 Candidatus Omnitrophota bacterium
GAAAGGAACAAGGGAAGAGATAAATAAAGAAGCCAATAACAATAGGATTGAAAGGCAGCTGACTATGAAAAGGCGGTTCTTGAAAATATTTTTCTTTGCCGTAGAACAACATGCCGCGTGATCTTTAGCCATCACCTGCTCCAGATAAACCATACAAAAAGATAAGCCGTAACCACAGCCGCTAAAGTAAAAGGCACCCCTATCTTTAAGAAATCTTTGAATCTGGCTTCGTAGCCTTCTTTTTTGAGCAACCCGCAGGCAACTATATTTGCCGATGCCCCTATGGGCGTGATATTCCCCCCGAGGCTGGCTCCGATCAGTAGCCCAAAGAGGAATAAAGACGGGTTTATATCCAGTTTGGCAGACATAGAGACCGCAACCGGAAGCATGGCCGCCAGGAAAGGGACATTATCTATGAAGGCGGAAAGCACCATCGCGACAAAAACAAGCAGGGTATAGCCCAGGAATATATTCTGGCCTATCATACCCGATAATAAAACAGAGACCTTTTCTATCCAGCCGGTAGCGGTAATACTGCCTACCAGGATAAATATCCCGGCCAGAAAAAACGTGGTATCCCAATCCAGGGATTTTATCCCCTCTAAAATAGAGCCCTTGTTCACAAGCTTCTCCCAAAGCATTGAAATAGCCCCGAATATCATACAGATCAAGCCGGCCATATAAGAGAATCCCGTATCATAAAAAGAAGACAACGCTAAAAGCAGGATCAATGCTACCAGGATAAACGTAGGAAACCATGACCTTACCCTCTCTACGGCTATAAGGCTGTTCTTTTCTTTATGGCCCTTAAACAGCAGGTAGAGCACAAAGAAAGAAGCGAAGGCGCCCAGTTCCACTGCGAAGAATATGCTGGGCCTCCCGTGATAAAAGAAAAAATCCATGAAGTTCATTTTTGCAAAACCACCCAAAAGCATACTGGGAGGGTCCCCTATCAGGGTAGCCGCGCCCTGCAGGTTGCTTGATACGGCGATGGCGATCATCATGTTCATCGGGTTGATCTTTAACCTTTTGGCAAGCGCAAAACCTATGGGCGCCACGATCAGGACCGTAGCCACATTCTCCACAAAAGCCGAAATAAAACCGGTCAATAAGCATATCAATAATATGGACCAGGCGGTGTTCCTGGAACGGTTTACTATGAGCTCTGCTATATACGCCGGCACGCGGCTCTCCATAAAAATATCCGCCACGATCAGGGTGCCTACAAATATCCCCATCACATTCCAGTTTACGGCAAAGATTGCGTCCCTGAATGATATCGCCCCGCTTGAGATGAGCAGCGCCGCCGAAGCAACCGCTACATATGACCTCCTCTTCGGCAAAAATATAAAGAACAGGTAAGCCATGAAAAATACGGATAAAGATATAAACGCGTGGTTCATAACGCCTGCCCCTTCAATCCAAATAATTCCTGGAACTTCCTGATCTCTGATCTTACGTCCGGTTTAGTGACCACGGCAGATACCGCGCATATACCGTCCGCACCGGCCATAACTGCCTCTTTCGCGTTCAAAAGGCCTATCCCGCCGATAGCGATAACCGGAATAGAAAGATTTTCCTTTATCTTTTTTATCAATCCCGTCCCGACCGGCTCCCCCGCTTCTGGTTTTGTGCGGCTGCCAAAAACAGGCCCTACCCCGATATAATCGGCCCCCAATCCCTGCGCTTCCACGGCCTCTTTAAAGGTGCGCGCCGTTAAGCCGATGATCTTATCCTCGCCAAGCATCCTCCTGGCGGCCTCATAAGGGATATCCTCCCTGCCTAAATGCACTCCGTCAGCTCCGGACCCGATCGCTATATCCACTCTGTCATTAACCAGAAATATCACTCTCTCACAGAGTTTCCTCAATAACAAAGCCTCATTATACATAGCATTGCCCGGCTTGCTCTTCTCCCTGTATTGCACTACCTTAACACCTGAAGCGAGCGCGCTCTTTACGTCAGAGATATTTCCCGCGCGGCTAAGAGCGCTGTCGGTAACAAAATAATATCCTTTTATCATTTTACCGCTTGCGCAGGTCTAACGCGACTCTCTTGCCCGACAAAAGCATCCCTCCGAAAATAGGCCCCATACGCGGCCCTCCAAAAACGGCATTCGCGCACATCCCGCATACATAAAGCCCGGGGCAAACCTCCTTAGAGTTCTTGACTATCATATCTTCCGCGGCGTCTGCCCACATAGACTGCTCCCCCATTATCCTGCCGCTCTTTGTCTTCATTCTTATCCCGGATTTTCTCTCGGCTATGCGCGCGACCTCCGCTGCGTGCCCTGTCGCATCTACCACTACTGCGGCCTTCATGGTAAGCGGGTCAACATGCAGGTTAGCCATCTCTACCGCCGTCCAATTCAAGACCAGGCCGCAAATACGCCCTTTCCTTACCATAACATCTTCGGCGCTCACGCAATTGAATATTTTTACCCCCGCCTTGATCGCCTTAGAACATATGGTCGCGACTGCCTCAACGGAATCAGCTAAATAATAATCCTTTTCATAAAGCCGTGTCCTTACCCCCAGCTCATCCAATATGCCTTTCGCTTTCTCCTGCACGACTATCTCATTGAACATCATCCCCCCGCCCCACATACCTCCGCCTACGGAAAGTTTTCTTTCAAAGATAGACACTTTTTTACCTGCCTTAGCCAGGTAATAACCGCACACCATACCCGCCGGGCCTGCCCCTGCTATAGCCACATCAATATCCAATGACTTAAGCAGTTTATTTTTATAAGACTCTATTATCGCCCGCGAGATCTTGACCTCATCAAGTCGCATCTTCATGCCTCCGTATCTTTTAATGTTTTAGCTATGCTCAAAATACCCCCGGTATCTTAGCATTACATTCAGGACACCTGCCCTTTTCCATATTATACTCTGACACGCTGAACATCTCCCTTTTTATCAGCAGTTGCCCGCAGTCTGAACAACGCGTATCATTACCCCAGCCGTATACATTTCCCGCGTATACGAATTTAAGCCCTGATTTCTTTCCTATGGCGCTTGCCTTCTCAAGCGTCGCCTCCGGAGTAGGATGATTATGGGTGGCCTTATAGTCCGGATGAAAACGGGAAACATGCCAGGGGATATTCTTATCTACTCCGGCTATAAAGCGCGCTATGCCTTCAAGCTCTTCTTCCGAATCATTCTCTCCGGGCACCACTAAAGTAGTTATTTCAACCCATATACCGGACTCACGCATCAGCCGGATAGCTTCCAATACCGGTTTAAGGGACGCCGAGCAGATATTTTTATACGAACTCTCCCTGAAAAACTTAAGGTCTATATTCGCCGCGGAAAGCCAGGGCCCGGCCATCTCTATGCATTCCCTTGTCATATAGCCATTGGTTACAAAATTATTATAAAGCCCTCTCTCTTTAGCTAACCTCGCCGTGTCCATCGCGTATTCAAAGAATATGGTAGGTTCGGTATAAGTATAGGATATACTCCTGCATTTATTCTTTAACGCCGCTTCTACTATCTCTTGCGGAGTAAACTCTTCTATGGCAGGCCCTGAACTGCCATCCATGAATGAGGCCTGCGAGATATTCCAGTTCTGGCAGAATTCGCAGCGAAAATTACACCCTATGGTGGCAATGGAAAAACTCAGGGAACCGGGGAAAAAATGATAAAAAGGCTTCTTCTCTATGGGGTCTACGTGCGCTGCCGCCGCCTTTCCATAGGCGTGCGTATATAATATCCCTTCTATATTCTGCCTGACCCCGCAAAAACCAAACCCTTTATCCCTTATACGGCAACGATGGCTGCAAAGGTGGCAACGGACCGCCCCGTCTTTGATCTTCTCATAAAGCAATGCCTCTTTCATACCCTAATACCCGAAAGGCCTTTCCTTGCGATCGGAGAAACCCTGAAAACACGCTCTTCGCCTCCGGGCCCCCTTTTGCATAATATATCAGCTTCTCTATCGGAATTAATGTCGCAATAGCCGCAGGTTATGCCGCAGGAAAAGCTGATCGATCCTTCATCAAATACCCCCCTGCCCAAAGAGGTCGGCCCTGCGATATCTTCTCCGGGCATAAACATATAATCGCTGTCCCGCGCTGAATTTAAAAGCCGCTCATTCTCTTTTTCATCTCTTCCCACAACAAGCCTGGCCTTATCATTCAACCGGAAATGCCTGCCTATCTTTAATAATTCTACGCCTTCGCGGCTCAAGCCCTCATGGGCGATAAGGTCCTTAAGCCTCCTGGAGAATCCCGGGTCGGTCAATAAACACCCTCCGGCAGGCTGCGCATAGTTTTGAATACCCAGCTTTCCCGCCAGATCTATCTGCGCCTTACGCCCCCTGCCGCTGAAACCCAGCAGGTTCCCGCGCCTTACCCACCCCTCCTTCTCGGGGATACTCTCTTCAAGGAGCTTAGCCGAAAGGGGCCTTAAAATAAGCCCTTCCAGGCCCGAAGCCTTCGCTATAATACCCAATGCCTCCTTATGCTGGGACATCGGCCTTTGCCCTAATACTTCTCCGGTAATAATAAACTTTGCCCCCTCCCGGCACATTATTTCTTCTGCTTTTTTCAACATCAATATCTTACAGTCTATACAGGGGTTCATCAATGAGCCCCTGCCATGCGCGGGCTTTTCAACGAGCTTCAGGAAATCTTCGCATATATCCGCTTCTCTTACTTCTATCCCTATATCGGCAATGGCCTTTCCCGGCTTAGCGCTGAAAGGTATCCCAAACCTTATACCTATAACCTCGATGCCTTCCTCTTTTATAAATTTAGCGGCCAACAGGCCATCAAGCCCTCCAGAGATCAAAGCAATAGCTTTCATGATCAATGCATAATCCCGAAATTCAATATTGTCCCTACTACTAACCCGACGGAAACCATAATCAGCGTGGATTTTATCAAATCCTTAAAGCCAAGCTCTTTGAATAATACGGCAAATGTGGCGATGCAAGGAAAGGAGATAGCGAGGAGCGTAGCGGATATAAAAAGCTGTTTTGCGGTCAACCCCAGCGGCATAAGCATTCCAGCCGCGACATCTTTCCTTATAAAACCTATGGCGAGAGCAACGGCGGTCTCTTTGGGGAGCCCGAATAACCCGCTGATCACCGGAGAGAATAATGAGCTCACGATCTCGAATAAATTAAAGAACGTCAGGATATTTATTATCAACACACCCAGCAAAACTATGGGGACCGCTTCAATTAAAAACCATTTTATCCTTGAAAGGAGTTTCTTCCAGAATGTCCGCAGAGGCGGAAACCTGTAAGGGGGGATCTCAATCAGCAGCTCCGGGCTGTAGCCCTTCATAACCCGGTTCAAGATAATACCCAATATCAACCATAAAGAGAATAATACCAGGTATACCCCTAAGACATAGAACCCTCCAAAACCACCCAACATCGCGAATATCATAGCCTGTAAAGGCACGCAGGGCACGCCTATGGATATAAGGGTTGAAGCTATGAACCTCTCGCGCCTGGATTCCAGGATACGCGTTGCCATGATCCCGGGCACATTGCAGCCAAAGCCTAAAAGGACGGGGATTATCGTATAGCCGTGCAGCCCCAGCCGGTGCAAAAGGTTATCCAGCAATATAGCCAAACGCGGCAGGTAACCGGTATCCTCTAATATACTTAGTACGAAATAGAATGCTATAACGTAAGGCAGGACCATCCCGAATTCAATATAAGGAGCTGTAGTCAATAATCCCAGCGATTGCTTAAAATCAATCGCTCCGTTTATCAGGTCGCCGATCAGGAGATGATAGAGAAAATTTCCCGTTTGGCCTTCCTTCCCTAAAAATAAGCTTAATCTCTCAAGAACGGGTTGGTAAACATCCAGAAATATAGGGTCTGTTATTCTGCTGATTATAGACTCCCCCAGAAAACGCACGAACTTAAACGCCAGGTATATTATCCCTATCCCCATCAGCAATCCCGATAAAGGCCTGACAGAAGCATCTTCAAGAAGCTCTCTTAAGGTATGGTGCCTGTGCCGCAGCTGCTGCACGCTCTCGACTATACTGCCTATATCCTTCCAGCGCTCTTCATGGCTGATATTCCTTATGGGCTTCTCCTTCGCCTCCTGTATCCTCTGTATCAATAGCTTGATCCCCACGCCGGTCACCGCGCAGACAGATACCACAGGCACGCCCAATAGTTCTTCAAGCTTCCGGGTATCAATGGTTATACCGTGGTGCGTGGCCTCATCGCACATATTAAGGCAAACAGCCACCGGGTAACCGTCCTCTATGAGCTGCAATGTCAGATAAAGGTTCCTCTCAAGGTTTGTGGAATCAATGATGCTTATGATCATAAATTCATCGCGAGGGGAATCTTTTAGTAACGCGGATACCACTTCTTCCGCTTTAGAGGAGGATTCCAACGAATAAGTCCCGGGGAGGTCAAGGACCTCTATCCTTTCTCCGTCAGCCTTGAGATATCCCTTGGTTATCTCAATAGTAGTGCCGGGGTAATTCGAAGATATGACCTGGATCCCGGTGAGGCGGGAAAATACCACGCTCTTGCCTACATTAGGATTACCGATCAGAAAAACCCTTTTTATCATTCTACCTCTACCGTTATCTTTGCCGCCATGCCGTGTCCTAAAGCCAGGACGCTCCTGCCTACCTTAATTGTCACCGGGCCCCTTAACGCGAAATGACTGAGTTTAGTTATCTCTCTGCCCGCATAGATGCCCAGGCTCATCATCCTGTTGGCAAAACCGCTCCCTCCTAAGATGGCCGTTACCCTTCCTTTTTGCCTTTCTTTCATTTTGATCAAAGATATATTTTTTTTCATAGCTCTACGTTACGTTGAAAAATAGGCGGGTATTTAATGGCCGTGCGCCATTCTCGCAAAGAGGACAAGAAATATACCGCACAGGAATGCGGCCATGGCAGATGCGCTTTTTCTAAGGTCCTCCTGTTTATGCAGCTCCGGGACAAGGTCGCAGGCGGCGATATATATGAAACCTCCGGCGGTAAAAGGCAAAAGAACCGGAGAAAAACTACGGGTATTCGCGCAGATAAAGTAACCGGCTACCGTCCCTAATACACAGGTAAGGGCGGTAAAGAAATTATAATAAAGCGCCTTGAGTTTGCTGAAACCTCCGTAAACAAGCACGCCAAAATCCCCTATCTCCTGCGGAATCTCATGCATTATGATCACCAGGGTAGTGACTACCCCGAAATGGACATTAACTATGAAACTGGCCCCTATTACCAGCCCGTCCGTAAAATTATGTATTGCGTCTCCGACAAGGTTAAGATAAGTAAAGGCGTGTATGGAACACACCCCTTTATGGCAGTGGCGCCAGTGAAAATACCTCTCCAGTATAAAAAAGGCCACGAAACCGGCTATAAGATACAAAAAAACTGCCTGGGCCTCTGTTTCTTCCAGGGCCTCTGGCAAAAGATGCAGGAATGCCCCTCCGATCAATGCCCCGGCAGAAAACCCTATCAGCACCAGCAATAGTTTATCCAGTAATTTCTCTTTGATAAGAAGGGCGAAGATCCCGACTAAAGATATCAGGCTGACCGCGATACTAGCGCCAAAAGCCCAAATAAAGTTATTCATAATAATGATATATTATCATAATGAGGGGCCAAGAACAATGATTTTCCTATAGTGTCAGCGTATCAATGGTGGTTATCAATATGCTGATGCGGATGGGCGTGGACCTTGTCTTTGTGGCGGTGGCGATGGATATGCACAAGGTTGTGCGCCTGAAGAAAGGGTTGGTCAGATAATACCTCAACCGGGGTACCACTGCGGATTATCTTTCTTTCTTCGCTGAAGACATGCACTGTATCGGCTATCTCCTCTACTATGTGCATATCGTGGGTCGCGGTGATGATACTCTTGCCGCGTTCATTCTCCGCCATAAGGATATCAACGATATCCCTGGCGGTCTGAGGATCCAGCCCGGCTGTCGGCTCATCCAGGAGCAAAACTTCAGGGTCAATGGCAAGGACAGAAACGATAGCTACCTTCCTTTTCTCTCCGATACTTAAATGATGCGGCGCCCGTTCAAGCAGATGAGAGATCTTCAAACGGGAAGTAAGCGTATTAAGGCGCTTGCTGATCTCAAAGGAAGAAACACCCAGCTGCAAAGGCCCGAAAATAATATCCTCTTTAACTGTCGGGCAGAACAGCTGGGCGTCGGGATTCTGAAAGACAAAACCTACTTTACTCCTGAAAAAGCGCGAGAAGGATTTATCGTTAAGAAGGGCCTCGCTCAATTCCTTGCCTAATGCCCTTATAACTCCCCTGTCAGGGAATATCAACGCGTCTAACATAGTAAGAAGCGTGGATTTCCCCGTACCATTGGCGCCGATTATAGCGGTCTTGGAGCCCTTTTCAACCGCCAGGTCCACACCGCATAAAGCGGGTATTCTGCCAAGATAAGAATAATTGATATCCTTTAATTCAAATAATAGCTCTGCCATAATATAAAAACCAGTATTAAGACGGAGAAGCCAAGCCAGAAGAGGTCCTTGAAGCCGGCGCTGAATCTATCCATTACTTTAGGCTCTCCCGTATACCCGCGCGAAAGCATAGCATTATACACCTGATGATGCAGCAGATAAGAATAATGCCAGAGGCCGGCTATATTCCAGGCTACGATCTTCCGCCCTCCCCGCGCGGATGTAAAAAAGCCTACCCTGCTCTTTATGGCAAGGTAAGTATTATGTATTATCCCTATAAAAAGGTATATGTAGCGGTAAGTCATGCCTAATGTCAGGACAAACAGCTGCGGTATACCGAAAATACGAAGCACTCTTAACAATACCTGGTGCCTTGTGGTCAGGATCATCAACGCGCATAACGACACGGAAGACAGGACCCGCATAAAGAAAAAACTCGCGCTCATTATCCCTTCTCTTGTAATAGCAAACGGCATGCCGAATACGCCAAAGCTCAATACCGGCTCACCCGGGCTTAATATATCCAAAAGAGCGGGGAGGGCTATGAAAAGAGCGAAAACAGGGATGAATACCCAGGTGCGTTTCAGAAAGAAACCGATGCGTATCGAAGAAATAACCGCCAGAAAAAGGGTGAGCGCGTATATGCCTATAATAAAAACTATGCTCCGCGAGAATAAAACCGCTAAAATACAGGACAACAGGATCAATACCCTGAACCGCGCGTCGCGCGCCTGCAGAAACCCTTTCCTTGAGGCATATTCATCGGAAAATATTGATTCCTCCAGAAAATATAGAGCGCCCATCAATGAGCGCTCTATAAAATTACTTCTTTTGAACATAAGTTCAGCCTTTTTTCTTCAATAAGATCCTGCCTATCAACATTACTATCAATACAACCGCTATTATCCCTGTTAGGGCTGATATTATATACGCAAAACTCAGGGAAGACAAACCCTTTTCTTCCCATCCCTTAAAAGCATAATCCGGCATAGGCGCGCTCCAGGTATCCGCTAATCTCTCTAAACCCCTTGGTATATACCCGGCTAATTCCTTCAGTGTATCCATTCCCCACTCACCCCAGGCATCCCCTGCCCGGAAATACTCCGGCATAAAAAGCCCTAAAGGGGAAAGCAACGCTAAGAGCCCTATCCCGATCCATAATTTAACCGTGGTTTTCATCCCCTCACCTCCAATGCTGTTTTCAAAAGAGACGGGTCCTGCTTTTGCAAATATTTAACGACCAGGGACGTCACGACAGCTTCCACCCAGCCAAAAACCAGCATATGTTCACCCAGCATCGCGGGTATGGCTATATTTAAACCGTATGGGCAATATAGTGACTGCCCCCCTGCGCTCTTATATAATAACGGCTGTATGCCGAACATTATCGCCGTAGATAGGGCGGCGATATTCAACCCTATATACCCGGCTATGCCAGCGGCAATAACCCTTCTGCCCGAAGTAATAGGAGAATTTCCGCTGATAATTTTATACAGATAATACCCTGTAAAAACCTGTATAAATGCCATATTAAAACAATTCGCTCCTATGGCAGTGATACCTCCGTCGCCAAAAAGTAATGCCTGCACCACCAGGGCGACTGTCACGGCAATACAAGCCGCCCAAGGCCCAAGAAGTATAGCCGCCAGGACAGCCCCTACCGCGTGGCCTGTTGTCCCGCCGGGTATAGGCACATTGAACATCATTACCACAAAACTGAATGCCGCGCCCATAGCAAGTAATGGGACCTGCCTTGCCTGAAGGGTCCTTTTTACTATCCTGGAAGCGGCTGCCCATATCGGCAGCATCACGGCATACATTATCCCGCTCGTCGCAGGCCCTAAATATCCGTCCGGTATATGCATATCTCTCCTTTCTCTTGTTTATTGCCAGGTTAAACGCTTAAAAATCTATCTGCGCCCTCATTCCCGCGACAAAAATGCCGCTCGTGTCTCCGGGGACATCCTTGCCAAAAGGGTTCCATATATACTGGAAGTCCGGGGTAATGGATAAATGGTCATTAGCGTATATCCTGTAATAAGCCTCCAGATGCCCTTCGGCCTTCCCCCTTCGCTCCGGGTCGGAAAACTCACCGGCTTTCTTATAGTCTCCCGAAGGAAATATCTGGCCTATGGCAAAGGCAAAAATATCCTTATCCCTGCCCCAAGATTTGCCTTCAAATTGCAACCCCGCGCTCCATGAGTGTTCAAGGGAGTAATTAAGGTCACCCGTAGCAGTGATCCCGGGATTATAAACTTTCGGGTCCTGCCAGCCGTAACGCAGGAAAGCGGTA
>JBAZEH010000040.1:0-10666 GCA_041653955.1 Candidatus Omnitrophota bacterium
CGTAAGAGAGGAAGGGAGCGCAGATATATGTATCCCTCCGATGATCACCGGTATCCCAAATGATTTAGCGGCCTTCGCGTGCCCTTTGGCGATATTGTAATTCTGGGTCACGCAGGTGATACCGACGATATCAGGGTTAAAGCGTTTCAACTCCCCCTTCACCCCGGCACTTACCACCTTAAAGCGGAAAAGCTCATCGCCAAAACGGTTCCTCAAGGCGCTTATTAAATAACCTATCCCCAGCGGAGGATAACGGTTTTCTATTTCTTCGCGGGGATCCACCGCGTTTATAAACAGGACTTTTACCGGCATTCCCTCAAAAACCCCCATAGGCCGCGGACAGCTCTTACGCAGGCAAAAGGATTAAGGATTACCCTTAAGATATACGCAAAAATGACCTTTGGCCTTAAATAGAATCTCCTTACCAGCAGGCGCGAGTATTTTTTCAGCTGCTCCCTGCTTAACCCTTTAGGGATAAAAACGATATTCAGCAGGCTCATCTTCTCCCAGTTATCATCAAATCTACCCAATTCCCCCGCCCTGGAATAAAGCTCTGTCCCCGGCATAGGGGTCATAAAACTTACGCTTATATCGCTTAAACTGCTCTCTCTTATGAATCCGGCTGTATCCTCAAGCGTAGCCGGAGTATCATTCGGAAAACCAAGGATAAAAAAACCCTTTGTGGATATGCCTGTTTTTCTGGCTATTTCCATCGCCCTTCTGGCATCAGCGAGGTTTATATTTTTTTTAGCAAGATCAAGGACCTCTTGAGAACCGCTTTCAATGCCAAACCCTATCTGCCAGCAGCCTGATCTTTTCATTAAACGCAGGATATCTTCTTCTGCGTCATCTACCCTGGCAAGGCATGACCAGCTTATATCAAGCCTGTTTTTCAATATCAAAGCGCATATATCGCGCGCCCTCTCTTTTTTAACCAGAAAGGTATCATCTTCTATAAGTATCTCCTTAACTCCATATCTGTTACGGAGAAGCTCCATCATGCCGAATACATACTCCGCTCCAAAAAAACGGATATGGTTACCGAAAACCGCCTTACTGCAGAAAATACACTGCTGGGGGCATCCGCGCGAAGTAACAATGGCAGCTGCCGGCATCCTCTTAAAACGGAAAAACGGGGGATAATATGAAGAGGGAAAACCTTCAAGCAGCTCCCATGCCGGATAAGGAAGAGTATCCAGATCAACAATGAACTCCCGCGTATCGTTCAATACTATTTCGCCATCTCCCCTGAAAACTATCCCTTTTACCGGTTCAATAGGCTCTTTTCTATCAAGCCTTCCCAAGAGTTCTGAAAGCGTCAATTCCCCCTCGTTGACTATGCCTATATCAAATCCGGGAAAATGCCTCATGGTTTCCCGGGGAAGGGCGGATATATGGTGGCCGCCTATTAATGTGGTTATTTTATTATTAAGCCTCTTTACGCGCTCTGCCAGCCTGTGCGCCTCATATATCGCGGGGGTAGTTGAAGTAATTGCCAGGCAGTCAGGTTGAAACTGTGATATTCTTTCGGTTATCCTTTCGCGGTCAAGGCCCATGCTGTCGGCGGGAATGATCAAAACCTCAAAGCCCTCCTTCTTTGCCACGGCGGCAAGGCTTAAAAGCGCGATACTCGGCATACTGCTTCCCAGGGGAGCTAGCCTGCCGTACCTTTGCGCTAATCCTAATGGCGGGCTTACAAAAGCGATCTTCAACATTGGCTTCTTAATTATTATAAGCCCCCGCAAAGAACATAACCAACTACGCTCTTTGCAGGGGCTATCTTTTACTGCTTATCTTCTCTTTTTCTTCTTGGTTCCGCCTCTCTTCATCTTGGCGCAGGAAACATCGCCTTTCTTGTCAACGAAATACAGGTATCCCTTCTTTTTCTTGATACCGCATTTCGCTACCTTCTTGGGGCTGCCTCCTTTTTTCTTGCCTCTAGCCATCTTGGCGCAGGAAACATCGCCTTTCTTATCGATGAAATAGAGGTATCCCTTTACTCTCTTTATTCCTACTTTCGCTACTTTTTCTGCCATGTTTTATTTCACCTCCCTCCTTTTTATTATTTTGTTCATGTGCCGATCCTGACAGGTCCCAGGATCTGCTTCAAAACCGCTATCGCCGAAAGCACCGCGAGATAACTCGTCTTGGGATTATCGGGATGTATAAGATTCTCCGTGCGCGCGGTTATCTTTCCCGCTTCGGATTCTATCTCTACTTCATGGGTATTCCTGCTTAAACCCGGGGAGGCAACGATACGCACTATCGTATCCTGCGCCCCTATACCGGCTATACTCAATATCGCCGCGACATTGATATTTTGCGGGAAGGCCTTCACCGCCTGCAAGGCATTCCCCTCAAAGATAACCGTATCTCTATCAATATTTTCCAGGCGTATCTTCTTCTTCAATAAATAAGGGGCGCCCAAAAACCCCTTCGGAGGTTTTTTGGTGGTCAAAATAACACTCTTAATCTTTCCCAGGCTTAAGGCCTTAAGCCCGTCTATCCCGCATATAGCTCCCGAAGGTATGAATATGCGCGCGCCATTTTCTTGCGCTAATACCTCAAGCTCATGATAATGCTCCATTATTCCCCCCACGCTCATGACCATAATATCCCTGGAGGAGGAAAGGGTTTTTTTGGCGATATCAAAGGCGGCATCCGCCTTTGCCGCTTCAATGACCAAATCGGACCTGTTTATCAATTCTTCCAGGTTCAGTGCCGCCGCCTTACGCCCAAGATTAGAAGAAAGACTATAGGCCTTTTCTATCTCAGAGTCATAAAGGCTCGCGAGCTCCGCCTTATCGGAGAAATCAGAAAGGACCGCCTTTGCCAAAGATGAACCTATTGCCCCGCAACCCGCTATACCTATCTTTAATTTCTTTGTTTTTTCAGATATCATGATATCACCTTCCTACGACAGCGTTATCTATCAACCTGGTCTTGCCTATCCATACGCCAAGCGCCACCAAGGCCTTCCCCTTTATCCTGTTTAAAGGCTTAAGGTCGCCAGGGTCTACGATCGCGATATATTGCACGCGCGCTGACCTTTTGCTGGCTATAGCCTGTTTCATCTTCGCTATGATCGATCCGGTATCGGTGCATCCCCTCCTTACCAGCTGTTTGGCAAGAGTTAGCGCCTGATATAATACCCGCGCGTCTTCTCTTTCTTTTTTATTCAGGTAGGCGTTACGCGAACTGGCCGCCAGCCCGTCTTTCTCGCGAAAAGTAGGCATCACGTTTATTTTTACGCGCATATTCAGGTCTTCAGAGAGTTTCTTGATTATTGCAGCCTGCTGCGCGTCCTTCTGGCCGAAATACGCCCTGTCAGGGGCGATAATATTAAAAAGCTTGGTTACTACCGTAGCTACTCCTTTAAAATGCCCGGGGCGGAACTTTCCGCATAAAATATCGCTTAAGCCATCTACAGACACATATGTCGCGTATCCGCAAGGGTACAATTGATCCGCGCGCGGATAAAAGATCATATCTACTCCTTCCCTCCTGCATAATCCCGCATCCCGCTTTAGATCTCTGGGGTACCTGGCGTAATCTTCACCGGGGCCGAACTGTATGGGGTTAACGAATATGCTGACCACGGTAATATCATTATCCCTGCGAGAACGGCGGACAAGGCTTAAATGGCCTTCGTGCAGAGCCCCCATAGTAGGTACAAAACCTATAGACCTGCCTTTATCGCGCGCCATACAGGAAAAGGCGGCCATCTCTTTTATACTGCTTACTATTTTCATAATACCTCTTTTAAAGGCCTCAACACGAACTCGCGCTCAAATATCCTTGGATGAGGTATGGTCAATCCCTTTCTTTTTATTCTCTTATCACCGTAAAAAAGTATATCCAGGTCTATCTCGCGCGGGCCCCAGCGCGGGCCCTTTTTACGTCCCATATCTTTTTCTATTTTTTTTAATCTTTTGAGGAGTGATCCGGGGGGAAGTGAAATGTCGGCCCTTACAGCGGCGTTAAGGTATTTCCCCTGCGGGGGGCCGCCCTGGCTTTCGGTCTCATAAATCCGGGATATCTTTTCTATTTTTATGCCTTTAGTCCTGTTCAAATGATCCAGCGCTGCCTTGATATTCCTGCTCCTGTCCCCTAAATTAGAACCTAACCCAAGATAACAAACAGTCATTAAAGAATTTTTCTCAAGCGCTCTACAGCCTCGCGCATCCTTTCGGATGGGACGGTCAACGCCATGCGTATATAACCTTCTCCGTGTTCTCCAAAACCTACTCCCGGGGTAACTACGATATCCGCTTTATCTAATAAGAGCGCGGAGAATTTCATAGAAGTAAGCTTCCGGGGTACTTTCAGCCACAGGTAAAAAGTGGCTTTTGGGGCGTATACCCTCCAGCCCAGAGAGTTCAATCCTTCCACCAGGGTATCCCGCCTTTCCTGATAGAGCCGGCAGATACTTTCAATATGCCCGCGCGGCCCCTCAAGCGCGCAGATCCCCGCTATCTGCAGCGCCGAGAAGATGCCGGAATCTATATTTGATTTTACTTTTGCCAGTGCCTGTATCAATTTCGCGTTCCCGCAAGCCCAGCCAACACGCCAGCCGGTCATATTATAAGTCTTTGATAATGAATGAAACTCTATTGCCCTTTCCATCGCGCCGGGCACACTCAGCAGGCTTGAAGGCCTGTACCCGTCGTAAGCAATCTCCGAATACGCCAGGTCAGATATGGCTATGACCTTATTTTTAGCGGCGAAACTGACGGCATCTTTATAAAAATCATCCCCCGCAGCAGCGCCCGTAGGATTATTAGGGTAATTAATGTAGATCAATCTGGATCTCCTGCGTATATTAAGGGGTATCTTTTTCAGGTCAGGTAGGAAAAGGTTATCTTCTTTCAGGGGCATAAGGTAAGGTTTGCCTCCCGCCAGTATAGTCCCCCCCTTATAGGGCGGATAACACGGATCAGGCACCAGGGAATAATCCCCTTGATCCAGAAAAGCCAATGGCAAGTGCGCTATCCCTTCCTTAGAACCGATCAAGGGTAATATCTCTGTTTCCGGGTCGAGTTTGACTCCAAAACGCTCACCATACCATCCGGCTATCGCCTTACGCAGCGCAGGCATACCCTGGTCCAGCGCGTAACGATGGTTTGCAGGGTCTTTCACCGCCTCATAAAGCTTTTCAATAATATACCCTGGCGTAGGCTGGTCCGGGTCCCCTATACCCAGGTCAATAATATCCCTGCCTTCAGCGCGCGCCTTCCTTTTCGCCTTATCTATCTCCACAAAAAGATAGGGCGGCAAATATGACAATCTCCTGGAAAGTTTGAGCATATTTTTCCTTATTTTCTTAGCACATCCTGCATTGAATATAGCCCCGCGGGTTTACCCATTACCCACTTGGCGGCCTTAAGCGCCCCAAGAGCGAACAGGTCGCGTGAATGCGCCTGATGTTTTATTTCTATGCGCTCAGAGTTACCGCAAAATATCACCGTATGGTCTCCAACAATATCTCCCAGCCTTATAGAGTGTATGGGCAGATCTTTATCTGCTACATCCCTCAAAATCTCCCTTATTTTTTTGGCCGTGCCTGAAGGAGAATCCTTTTTACTCCTGTGATGGGCCTCAACTATCTCTATACTATAATCAGGACCCAGCCTTTTTGCTATTTCAGGCAATATGTTGAATAATATGTTCACCCCTACGGCCATATTCGGAGAAAATACCACGGGGACAACATGAGATACCTCTTCCACTTTCTTTAATTGAACGTCATTAAGGCCGGTCGTTCCCAGCACGAGCGCCTTCTTGTATCTGGCGACATAATCCAGGCTTACCTCGCTAGCCTCCGGAGAGGTAAAATCCACAAGGATATCTACAAGGAATACTCCATCATGGCTGGAAGATACTTTCAGTTTACCTATCTCTTTCCCGATCAAAGGAGTGCCCTTCTTCTCAAGGCCCAAAGCGACCTCAAAATCACCGTCCTTACAGGCTAATTCGTATATGCGCCTGCCTAACTTACCGCATATACCCGCAATGCCAAGTTTGATCATATTAGACGCTCCCTTATTTTAAAAGTCCGTAATCTTTTAAGGCCTTTTTTAATTTCTCCGCGTTCTCCGGCAGCATCGCGCTCATCGGCAGCCTCAGGTCCGGCTCACAGATCCCCATCATACCCATCGCGGTTTTAACGGGTATGGGATTGGTTTCAATGAATACGGCCTTGATCAAAGGCAGCAGTTTATAATGTATCTCGCGCGCCCTTTTCAAGTTTCCTTTTTCAAATTCAGATATAAGTTCGGCGACATCCCTGGGCACGATATTTGCCACTACCGATATCACCCCTGTGCCCCCTATGCTCAATAAAGGAAGTGTCAGGCTGTCATCTCCGGAGATCAGGTCAAAATCATCTCCGCATAATTGTTTTATGCGCGACATCTGGTCTAAATTTCCCGAAGCCTCTTTTACGCCCGCTATATTCCTGCAGTCTTTAGCTAATTTAGCCAGCGTATCAGGCTCAATATTCACCCCGGTCCTTGAGGCGATATTATAAAGTATGATCGGGATACTTACCGAATCGGCGATCGCCTTAAAGTGCTCGTACAGGCCTTTCTGCGTAGGGCGGTTATAATAGGGGGATACCTGCAAAGACGCGTCTGCCCCGGTTTTCTCGGCATGCCTGGTCAACATGATAGCTTCTTCCGTAGAGTTAGAACCCGTCCCGGCGATGACCGGTATCCGTTTATTTACCTGCTCAATTGTTATCTCTATGACCCTGTCGTGTTCCTGGAAAGAAAGTGTGGCAGACTCGCCCGTGGTACCGCAGGGCACGATCCCGGAACTCCCGTTCTTTATATGAAATTCAATTAAATCCCTTAACTTCTTTTCATCAATCTTACCGCCTTTAAATGGCGTGATTATGGCTACGATTGAGCCCTTAAACATAATATTCTCCTTTGTAGACTATATTTGCCTTGCCTTCAAGCCAGACATCTGTAAATTTATTATTTATCCTTTTGAAATATACCCGCAGCATCTCCCCGCTCTTAGTCAGCAGATCTACAGGGCCGCTGGATCCTGTTTTCAGGGCGAATATCAGGGCGGAAGCTACAGTCCCTGTGCCGCAGGCAAGTGTCTCGCCCTCAACTCCCCTCTCATATGTGCGTATGCCTGCGCGGAGTTTGCCCAGGGCCTCCACAAAATCCACATTAGCCCCCCGCGGGTAAAATTTTCTATGATTGCGTATGGCCCTGCCTATCCCGTCAACATCAATCCCGCTAAGCCCTTCTACAAATACTACCGCGTGCGGCACTCCTGTATCTATATAATCCGCTTTCAGGCTCCTGCGATTTACTTTTAATGGAATACCTCTTTTTATACCGCGTGGGTCGGTCAGCTTTATCCTGACATTATTGCCATTGACCCTTGAAAGGACCTCGCCTGCCCTGGTTTCCAGGCGGCTTTTGCTTTTTCCTAAAAATAGCGCGCTGGCGCGCGCCCCGTTACCGCACATCTCCGCCTCCGAACCGTCGGGGTTGAATATGCGCATCTTTATGTCCGCGGAACCGGATCCCTCCAAAAGAAGAAGCCCGTCGGCGCCTATGCCGAATTTCCTGTCGCAGACCTTTCTTGCTAATCCCCTGGGGTCTTTTATCCCGGGGTTATGGCGCTTTTCAATAACTACAAAATCATTCCCTGAAGCCACCACCTTGGTAAAAATTATCTTTTGCATATTATAAACCCGAAAGAAATGGCGGAATTACCTCGTTATCAATCAAATCAGAGTAAGTCTCCCTTTTTCTAACCACAAAAAACCTGTCCTTTATTACCAATATTTCCCCTGCGCGGCGCCTTGAATTATAATTAGAAGACATGCTAAACCCATATGCCCCCGCGCCCATTACGGCTAAATATTCCCCTTCCGCCGGCAAGGGGATAATCCTTTCTTTCGCGAAAAAGTCGCCACTCTCGCAGATCGGGCCCACAAGATCAACTTTTTGCGCCCTGGATGATGAGCCGCTCCTTTTGCGTAAAGGCAGGACCTGGTGGTAAGCCTCATACAACGCCGGCCTGATCAGGTCATTCATCCCCGCGTCAACGATAACGAACTTCTTCTTCGGGGTAGATTTGACATATAAAACCCTGGTAATGAGGATACCGGCATTACCCACGATAAACCTGCCCGGTTCAAGGATTATCTTAAGCCCCGTATTTTTTAATAAAGGGAGTACGCTTTTAGAGAACTTCTCCGCCGTCTGGGGCATCTCTTTATCATATATTATCCCTAAACCCCCTCCGATATTCAAATACTCAAGGGCTATACCCTTCTCCTTAAGCTGCCCGATGAATTTAGCCACTTTATTTATAGCCGCTACATAGGGTGCGCTCTCGGTGATCTGAGAACCTATATGTATATGCAATCCGCAGATATCCAGGTTGGTGAATTTTCCGCGGACCAGCAATATGTCATAAGCGGTCCCTAAGTCTATGCCGAATTTATTAGTGATCTTTCCGGTAGTGATGAATTTATGCGTCTTCGGCTCTACGTCCGGGTTTATCCTGACTGCCACGCCGGCTCTTTTGCCCAGCCTCGCGGCGATCCGGTTTATATTCTCAAGTTCCGGTAATGATTCCACGTTAAAAAAACGGATCCTCCTCCTGATCGCCTCTTCTATTTCCGTATCTGTTTTTCCAACGGACGCGTAGACGATCTTTTCAGGAGGGCAACCCGCCTTAAGCGCCCTGAATAACTCCCCTCCTGACACAATATCTAACCCGGCGCCCTTATCTACAAGGGCCCTTAATATTGCCAGGTTGGAATTAGCCTTGACCGAATAACATATCAGCGGGTCCACGCCCCTGAAAGCCTTCTTCAGTTTCATAAAATGGCTTATCAGGGTATGGTAGCTGTAGATATAAAGCGGGGTGCCGAAACGTCCGGCAAGGTCCGACACTCTTGCATCTTCGCAATACAGGTAGTTTCCTTTATATTTGAATTCGTGCATATTTTAGCTGTTAATGGTTTGTCTTAGCTTGTTTCCACAGCACCGCTCGATTTTTCCCGCCTAAAAAAATCTTACTTGGAGTTTCTGATCGCTCTCACTGATATCATCTTAGCGAGAAACCCTGGCTGCTCTCCGTATCCATACTCCACTCAAGATCAACACAAATTAATCCATTAGCTATCTTTTAATTGAAAGCTTAGACTCTACTGATTTTCTAGGATCAAATAATTCCAGTATATCTTTTTTTACAATTTTATCTGATAGTTTTTCTTTCAGGAGATCTTCGGGGATAGCCTTTATTTGAATATTCTTATCAATAGAATACTTAATAAGCTCTCCGACAAGAGTATGGGCTTTCTTAAATGGCACTCCTTTCTTAACTAAATAATATACTAAGTCTGTAGCATACAAGGATTCATCTTCTAAATGCACGCTTATTTTTTCTCTATTGAATCTCAAGGTCTTCACCAATCCATTCAATACCTTTAGCTCTTGAAAAATAATATCAAAAGAATTAAACAGGGGTTCCTTATCTAATTGCATATCTCTATTATAAGTTAAGGGTAACCCTTTCATCATAGTTAAAACACTTACTAAGTTTCCGTATAGCCTACCGGCGTAACCTCTCGTCAACTCTAAGACATCTGGATTTTTCTTCTGAGGCATAAGTGAACTCCCGGTACAAAAAGCATCGTCTATTTCTACAAAACCAAACTCTTTTGTAGACCAAATGACTAAATCTTCTGACAATCTCGATAAATGCATTGCGACTATAGATAGGGCATTAATAATCTCAATAACAAAATCTCTATCGCTTACCGCATCCAAGGAATTACTGGTGGGTTCTAAATTAAACTCCTCTTTAAAGTCTTTAAACTTTGCGTCGTTTAATAATTCTGACACACATATATTATACTCTGATGAACTAATTGGTGTCCCAGCCAAAGCACCTGCCCCCATAGTAATCTTTATATTCTTTTTGATATAATCTAATCTATCAATATCTCTTTTTAGCATCTCTTTGTAAACTCCGAGATAATCTTTTAAATAAACAGGTTGAGCGTGTTGCATATGTGTAAACCCGGGCACAATAATATCATTATTATCAATTGTTTCTTGAATTGCTGATGATAATATAGAAATTGCATCTTGAATCTCCACAATTAATTCCTTACAATACATTTTTGTCGCGAAAACAACCTGATCATTTCTGGACCTTGCCATATGTAATTTTAAGGCTGTTTCTCCAAGCTTATGCTGTAATATGTTCTGGATCTGGGTATGTATATCTTCACATTTTTCATCAAAATTAAATTTATTATTCTCAATCATATCGAACATGGTATCCATCTCTCGACTTAAACTATCGGCTTCTGAAGAATTAAGATAACCATTTTTCTCTAATATCTTGGCATGGAGCATAGAGCCCAACAAATCGTATTTGGCTAATCTTTTATCGTATTGTACAGACTTAGTGAATTCTTCAACTAACGGGTCTGTATCTTTTTCAAATCTCCCTCCCCATAATTTTTTTTCCATTTTATCTCCTTAAACAAACTACCTCTTATACGGCATTCCCCAGATCTTGATAAAACCTTCCGCAAGTCTCTGGTCAAACTTATCGCCCTTGCCGTACGTGCTAAGCTCTTTCTTATATAATGAATACCTGGACCCCCTGGCAACGG
>JBAZEH010000041.1:0-10575 GCA_041653955.1 Candidatus Omnitrophota bacterium
TCGTGAGTGAACTGGAAAGCAGCAAAGATACCTATTTTATTGATGAACTGGAGATCAAGATAAAAGAAAAGAGCCCCGCATCCGGTTCAGCAGCGGCTGTGGATGCTAAACCCGTAAGCGATTTTACCGTTAATATGATATTAAGCATAGTAGTATTTAGAGGTTAAAAGATGATATTGCTCCGCAAGCGGATAATCCGGGTTTTATTGATAATCTTTTCCGGGCTGGTATTTTCTCTTTATGGCCAGCATGCTTGTGAAGCGGCGGCCCAGGATGATAAGGCAGGCGGCATAACGGAGTATAAGTCCGGAGGGCTCAGGGATCCTTTTCAGCAGGATGTTGTAGAAATAATAGAGCCGGAAATACAGGCAGAACCGCGCCCTCTGCCTCTCCTGGAAGTCCAGGGGATGGTGTGGGGCGGCAGGATGCCGCAGGCGATAATCAATAATAAGGTAGTGAAGATAGGGGATATGATAGAAGGCGTACGCATAGCGGCTATTGATAAAGGCGGCATAGTAGTATTTTTTGATAATCAGCCGCATACCCTGTCTGTGCCAGTTAAGAAGGGCTTAAGTGAACCTATTGAAGACCAGAATACATAAGGAGGTAAAGATGGCAGGCGAATTCAGGATATTCATACTTTTTCTTATCCTTTGTTTATTTCCCCTTAAACTGCCCGCGGAGGATTACTCTTCCATGATCGACCCGAAGATCACTATATCTATGGATTTCCAGGATGCCGGGCTCAAGGATGTCGTAAAAGTATTATCCATACAGTCAGGTCTGAACTTCATTGCTTCGGAATCCGTGCAGGACAGGACGATAACCCTTTATTTAGACCAGGTCCCGATAAAAGAAGCTATGGATAAGATCTTTGCCGCCAACAACCTGACCTATGACCTTGACGCTGCCGCGAAGATATTTATTGTAAAAGACTGGGGTAAACCGGAGATAGAGAAGGTCACAAAGATATTTTATCTTAAGCATTCTACCGTCTCAACCTCTTCCTTGAAATCCGAAATGAGCAGCAGCCTGGGTTCTGACAGCAGCTCTTCAGGTTCGGATTCGGGTGATGATGACGGCAAATGGGCAGCGGAAGGCAGGGCCGGGATCACTGAGGCCGTGAAAAATAACTTATCAGAGCACGGCATGGTGATAGAAGATTACCGCACAAACAGCCTTATCATTACTGATATACCCAGCCGTATGCCTGTTATTGAAAAGATAATCGCTTCTCTGGATATACCCATACCCCAGATCATGCTTGAAGTGGAGATGCTGGATGTAAGCAAGAATACGGCAGACCAGCTTGGGTTTGATTTCTCAAATAATCCCTTTACTTTCGTTTATAATACAGCCAAAGGCCAGAAGGGGAAGGTGTTCTTCGGCGATATGGCTTTAAGGGGCGCTAGTATACCAGGGGCAGCAGGAGCAGTGATCCTTGGCCAGACTTACGCCGAGACCCTGGATTTTATGCGCACGCGCACGGATACGAAGTTCCTGGCCCGCCCGCGCCTGCTTACCTTGAATAATGAGACCGCGGAGATAAAGATAGCTACAAATGAGTCCATCGGCGTTTCTACTACTACTGAAGCAAGCTCCGGCACCACTTCCGCCTCCCCCGAGCGTTCGGAAACAGGGGTATTATTAAGGATAACACCGCAGGTAAATATGGATACGGGAGAGATCACTATGTTTATTTACCCAGAGGTCAGCGAGGCTACTTCGGGAAACGCCATTACCAGCGGAGGGACGACATTCCAGTTCAGGGACCCTGAAGTGCGCAGCACAAAGTCTATGGTCAGGGTTAACGATAACCAGACAGTCCTGATCGGAGGGTTGATCCGCAATGAATTCAATGAGATCGTTAAAAAGGTCCCTATTCTGGGAGATATACCTATCATAGGAATGTTATTCAGGCATAAGGGAGGCACTGCTACTAACCCATCAAAAGATAAGCAGCGCGAGCTGATAGTATTTATCACTCCCCATATCATCAAGGACCAATATACAGAGCTTGGGGCGGCGCATAAAACGGCCCTGTTAACTAAAGACCAGATAGGTATTATTCCTTCTGAACGCAGGCTGGCCATAGAAGCAAGCCTGAATAGCTTTGAGGGGATGAGATAACCCGGGACTTTGCGCGAGTTTAACTTGTAGTATTATTCCGCATTATAAGGTATAATAAAACCATGAGCCCTGCTCCAAAAGAAAGAGAAAGATACCATAGGTTAGGAGAACTTCTTCTTAAGGAAGGTATCATTACCCAGGCCCAGCTTGATAATGCCTTGAATATTCAAAGGCAGGACGGCGGGCGTTTAGGTGAGATACTGGTTAAATTAGGCATACTTAAAGAAGACCAGGCTGTAGCGATCCTGGGTAAGCAGCTGAATATACCTTATTTTAACCTGGGCACAGAGTTAAAGCCGGCAGCAGACCAGAACCTGGAGCAGCTGATACCCAAGGATTTCGCCTTAAGGAATATAGTCCTGCCTTTATCCCGCACATTGAGGTCGCTTACTGTGGCAATGTC
This sequence comes from Candidatus Omnitrophota bacterium, assembly GCA_041653955.1. Lineage (GTDB taxonomy): Bacteria > Omnitrophota > Gorgyraeia > Gygaellales > Profunditerraquicolaceae > UBA1562. Next base: position 2,534 of record JBAZEH010000041.1, read on the forward strand.
CGATCCGCTGGACCTTATCCTTATAGATAATTTAAGAAAGCTTTCTGGTTGCGAGATAAACCCCATAATCGCGGCAAAATCCGATATCGCCAAGGCGATCGAGAATTTCTACGGAAAGACTAAAATGTTCGAGGAGGCGGTTGAGGCCTCTTATGTGAATATTACCGGCGTATCCGATTACGAGGAAAGCGAGGCATCCGACCAGGAATTGAGCCTGGATAAACTTATCGCAAGGGCTGAAGAGGCTCCGGTGGTCAAGCTGGTAGATCTTATCATCCGCCAGGCGATAGATGAGCGCGCTTCCGATATTCATATTGAGCCTTTTAAGGACAGGATATCGCTGAGGTACCGTATTGACGGTAAATTGTATGAGATACCTCCTCCTGCCAAGCAATTGCACCTGCCGATCATCTCGCGTATAAAGATCCTTAGCAAGCTGGATATCGCCGAGAAGCGCCTGCCGCAGGATGGGGCCTTTCTTGTAAAACTGGAAGACCGCCCCATAGATATAAGAATATCCACTATACCCACAATATACGGAGAGAAGGTGGTCATGAGGATATTAGACAGAAGCTCCGTGCTTCTTGATATTGACCGCCTTGGTTTTGAGCCAAAACAACTTGAGCAGATACGCCACGCGATAAAGATGCCCTATGGGCAGGTATTATTGACCGGCCCCACAGGCAGCGGGAAGACAACTACATTGTATGGGATATTGAACGAGATAAAGAGCCCTACAAAGAATATAATTACTGTTGAAGACCCTGTTGAGTATAAATTAGACGGCGTTAATCAGGTGCAGGTCAAGCCCGATATAGGTCTTACTTTTGCCAATGCCCTGCGTAGTTTTCTAAGGCAGGATCCTGATATAATGCTGGTAGGAGAGGTCAGAGACCTTGAGACCGCGCAGATATGTATCCGCGCTGCCCTGACCGGGCATCTTGTATTCAGCACCCTGCACACGAACGACGCCCCTTCGGCAATAAGCCGCCTTATTGATATAGGCATAGAACCTTATATGGTCGCGCCCTCTTTGATACTGGTAGTCGCTCAGAGGCTGCTTAGGAAGTTATGCCCTGATTGCAAAGAAGCCTATGAGCCATCCTCGGAGCAGATAGGCTCGGTTAAGATCAAATCAGAGCTGATATACAGGCCTAAGGGCTGTAATAAATGCGGCCAGATCGGTTATCGCGGGAGGGTATGTATTTCGGAAGTAATGTTGATAAACGAGGCTATACGCGATCTGATCAGCCAGGGCGCTTCGTTCCAAACTATAAGGGATGTGGCTAAAGAAAGCGGCATGGCCACTCTTTATGACTCGGGGTTAAAGAAAGTAGAGGATGGCACCACTTCCCTGGAAGAAGCGCTTTCTATCACCATAGGTACGGAATAATGCCGACGTTTACTTACATAGCCAGGGATAATAAAGGCATGAAAGTCGCGGGCTCCGAAGAAGCCTCTTCCCAGGATGAATTGATCAACCGCCTGCAATTAAGGAACCTCATAGTAGTAAATATCGCCTCCGGAACAAAAGAAGATATCATATCTAAAACCATACAGGCCCCCGGTAAAAAGCATAAGTATAAACGATATGGGATCAAGGAAGAGGACCTTGTCGTTTTCTGCCGCCAGCTATCCACCTTATTGAGCGCCGGGGTGACCATTCTCAAGAGCCTGGATATAATATCCAAGCAGGTATACAGCCGCAAATTTTATAATGTCCTGAATGATATGCAAAAGCACCTGGAGGCAGGCCTTACTTTTCACGAGGCAATGGCCAAGTACCCGAAAGTATTCTCGGATGTGTGGGTTAACCTGGTGGAGAGCGGCGAGGCAAGCGGCAACCTGGCAGTAGTATTGAGCCGCCTGGCAAGTTATTTAGAGAAGCGCGCTTCATTTAAAAGGAAGATAATATCCAGCCTTATATATCCTCTCATATTGATGTGTGTCGCCGTGGGGGCGCTGCTTTTCCTTACCATAAAGATCATTCCTACCTTCGCGCAGTTATTCTCGGGGTTTAATTTAAAGCTGCCCGTGTTTACCGAGATGCTTATAAAGTTCAGCAAATTCATAAGAGAAGGGTTCCTGGGGATAATAGGCGCGATCGTAGGGGTATTCTTCCTGTTGAAAAAATATATAAGCACAAGAGGGGGCAGGAAGAATTATGAACAGCTGCAGTTCAATATGCCTGTATTCGGAGAGTTCTTCCGTGCCATGGTAGTGGAGAGGTTTTCATCAGAGATGTCGACTTTGATAGAAAGCGGAGTCCCGCTGCTGTATTCTCTTGAAATAACCGAACATAGCGTGAGCAATTCTGTGATGGCGGGTATTATACATAAGATCAAGGATGATGTGCGCGAAGGCAGGCCTCTTAATAATAGCCTGGACAAGAGCGGTTTTTTTGAGCCTATGGTCGTGCAGATGGTTGCCATAGGGGAGGAGATCGGAGAGCTGGCGCAGATGTTCAAGCGTATAAACGCGTTTTATGAAGAGCGCACAGAAACATTTTTAGTCCGCTTTACCTCGTTATTTGAACCGTTTATGCTTATATTTATGGGCCTGGTTATCGGCCTTATGGTTGTCGGTATGTTCTTGCCTATATTCCAGATAGCTTCCATAAGCGGCATGTAGGCATGGGATGCGCTGGATGAAAGAAATGAATTGACATAAGCCGCAGGATTGTTATAATCTGAAGGTAGGATATTATAAAATAGTTTCAAAAAGGAGAGTGAATTATGAAGAAAGGTTTTACGCTCCTCGAACTTATCGTAGTGGTCATTATAGTGGGCGTCTTGGGTTCATTGGGGTTTGCCCAGTATACGAAGGTAGTGGAAAAGAGCAGGACAGCTGAGGCAAAAGCGATACTTGGGGCGCTACGAAGCGCTCAGGAAGCTTATAGATTGCAGTACGGCGGTTACACCGCGACATTAGCTAATTTAAGCACCGAAGCCCCCGCTGCCTGTTCATCCGTCTACTATTTTACATATGGGGTTAGCGCTACTTCCGGCACCGCCACAAGATGCACTACCGGAGGCAAGAGCCCTCAAGGTGCAGCGGCATATACCTTGACTTTAAATTACGCTACCGGAGAATGGGGCGGCAGCGCCGGGTATTATTAGATAAAGGCGGTTTCATAAAAAGGAGATATAAAATGAAGAAAGGTTTTACGCTTCTTGAACTTATCGTAGTGGTCATTATAGTGGGCGTCTTGGGTTCTTTGGGGTTTGCCCAGTATACGAAGGTAGTGGAAAAGAGCAGGACAGGAGAGGCAAAGGCTGTTCTTGGCTCAATACGCAGCGCGCAGCAGGCATACTATGAGCAGCATTCAGGATACGCTGCCGCGTTGTCAGACCTGGGCATAGGAGCTGTTTCATCATGCGCCAATACAAATTACTTCACTTATGCCAGCACAGCCACTACCAGCACTGCCACAAGATGCACTACCGGAGGCAAATCGCCTGATGGCGCAACAGCGTATACCTTGACTTTATCCCATGCCGGAGAATGGGGCGGCAGCGCAGGGTATTATTAGCCCCTGTTTTTATATAATCCCTTTAATTAGAAGTAGGGAGATTATCCTGTGATACCCAAGAAGCGTAAAGGGTTTACGCTGGTTGAACTTCTGGTGGTGTTGTTGATCGTGGGTGTGTTGGCTGCTCTTGGCCTGCCTCAATTTATGAAAACAAAAGAGCAGGCAATAGGAAGGGAAGCGATAACGAACCTTAAGCTTATCGCTGCCGCTCAAAGAATCTACCGCCTGGAACTCAATAATAATTTTTATCCTTACCCCGCCAATACCCAAGATAATATAAATGAAATAAATGAGAAGTTGAAACTTTATATTACGGAAGGGAATTGGAATTATACTGTCACCAGCACGGGTACTCCTACTACGTCTAACTTTACTTCTACTGCTGTCAGGGCCTCGGGGATATACGCTAATAATTGCACTTATACGATCAATAATGGGCTTGAGGATCCTGAGCCGACCAATTGCCCGTAGCTTATCCACAATAAACCGCATCATAATGAATAAGAATGGGGTCAGCCTGGTTGAAGTCCTTATTGCCGCCCTTATATTAAGCCTCGTGCTAAGCAGCCTGGCTTATGTATTCATAGCCGGGAGAAGGCATATAGCTCATTCACGCCTTAGGGCCCAGGCAATAGAGTTAGCGAGATATTATCTGACGCCTCTGCAGATGCAAGTGAGGCAGGATGAATGGTCTGCTAATTGTTTAGGCAGTAATACCGGCTGTTCGGGTTTAGTCAACAGCACAAATATAAGTAACGTAACATATATACCGGATATAACTGTTTACCTGAATGCCTCGGGAACGCACCTTTCAAAAGTTCTCCTTAATATAAGCTGGAATGAGACCGCGCCTTAAAAAGTCACTGACCCTCACCGAATTATTGATCTCCGTATGTATCTTGAGCATTATAGCGATAGGCTTTACAAGCATAGAGATCTTCAGCCGGTATCATGTTATAAACGCGGACAGGAGGATAAAGACGCAAAATGATGCCTCTTTTGTTTTAAGGCATATGACAAATGAAATAACCAGGGCTATCGGCAGCGCCAGCCAGTCCCCGATCAGCGTTACTACGATAGAGGAAGATCCAGCGGTGATCATATGGATAGATTACAACGAAAACGGTATGCGCGATTCCGCGCCAACAGACAGGCAGATAGCATACCGATACCGCGGCGATCCGGATTACGAGTTTAGGTATTATTCTGATTACAGCGGAAGCCCGTCTTCTTATGAAGTTATCAGCAAAAAGGCTTACGGGTTTACCCGTTCTTCCACCGATAACTATTTGGAGGTAGAGCTTCAATTCTGCTACAGCCCAAGCCTGACCGGCTGCGGCGTACATGATAATCCCATCCAGGAAATAAAAACCAGGATTTATATGCCTTCGGTTTCTACTAACTAATACCCTGCCTTGTAATAATAACAGAGCCTTGGATCAGCAATTTTTATTTGCTAAAAGAGCCAAGCTATGTTAAATTTAAATAGTTGTAAATGAATTGATTTTTGGGGCTGTAGCTCAGCGGGAGAGCATCTCGTTCGCAACGAGGGGGTCGAGGGTTCAATTCCCTCCAGCTCCATTTAAGTTTCACGACAAGTGAAACTTAAATGGCACTCAAGCGAGTGCAATTTTGCGACAAGCAAAATAACGAGCGGAGTGCATACCGGTTATTTCATGAGTGAAGACTATTTTCAGGCCACTCGCGGCCTTTCTTCTTTTATTTGCGCTGCTATTTTCTTGTTTTAGCTTACCCTCCTTAACGGCCCCTCCGTATTTATCTCAAGCTGAATCAGATGCAGAAGAAATATTAAAAGAAGCCCTTTTTTATCAGAAGAGAGAAGATGGTTCAGTGCAGTGCCGCCTTTGTCCGAGAATATGTTTTATACCTGAAGGCAGGCGCGGTTTTTGCGGGGTAAGAGAGAATCAGAAAGGAGTGCTGCGCGCTTTAACATATGGCAAGGCTGTATCGGCTAACCCATTTGACCCGGTAGAGAAGAAACCGCTATTTCATTTTATGCCGGGGGCCCTTACTTTTTCGGTTGCTACTGCCGGATGCAATTTAAAGTGTAAGTTCTGCCAGAATTGGAATATATCCCAGCGCCTTCCCGAAGAAGTGGATTATATTTACCTGGAACCGGCCGAACTGGTCAGAAGGGCCAAAGGCGCGGGGCGCAATATAATAGCCTACACTTACAATGAGCCGGTGATATTCTTTGAATATATGCTGGATACTGCTAAGTTGGCAAAAGCAGAAGGCTTAAGGAACGTGATGCATTCTAACGGCTATATAAATCCCGAACCCCTAAGGCAGCTGTGCGGATATCTAGACGCGGCTAATATTGACTTGAAGGGTTTTAGCGATGATTTTTACGCTAAATTATCCGAAGGCAGCCTTGAGCCGGTATTGGCCAGCCTCAAAATATTGAAAGAAGAAGGGGTGCATTTAGAGATAACCAATTTAATAATATCGGGTTATAATGATGACCCTGGAACAATCAGAAAGATGTGTGTTTGGATAAAGGATAACCTGGGGCCCGGCACCCCGCTGCATTTTTCAAGGGCCCGCCCGGAATATAAACTGCTTAGCATTATCAGCACCCCGGTTGATACGCTGGAAAAGGCAAGGGATATAGCGCTGGATTGCGGGTTGAAGTACGTATATATAGGAAACCTCCCCGGGCATCCGGCTGAAAATACCTACTGCCCTCTTTGCCATAAGATGGTTATTGAGCGCAGCGGCATGTTTTTTGTTTCAGAAGCCAATATTATTGACGGAAAGTGCAAGTTTTGCGGAGAGAAGATTGAAGGCGTATGGAATTAAGGTATTGATATTTTTCTTTTGTTGTCTTACGGTATCCCGGAGTCTTTGTTATGCCGGTGATATAAAGGAGCCAAATGCGGCAGGCACATTTTATCCCGGGGCCCCGGGGGAGTTATCGCAGGCTATAGAGGGTTTGCTGGATTCCGTAGATCCGCAGCCAACAGGAGAGGATATATTCGCGCTTATCATGCCGCACGCAGGATACGGGTATTCGGGCAGGACCGCGGCATTCGGCTACAAATCGGTCTATGGTAAAGCCTATAAGACCGTAGTCATTATCGGGAGGAGCCATCATTATAATTTCAGGGGTGTTTCGGTCTATGCGCGCGGGAAATTCCGCACTCCCCTTGGCGATATAGAAGTGGATGAAGCCTTCGCGCAAAGCCTCCTTGACCCGGCCCATAGAATATCCTTTATGCCCGAGGTATTTTTATCCGGAGAACATGCCGTAGAGGTGCAGCTTCCTTTTTTACAGAAAACCCTTAAGGATTTTAAGATCGTGCCGGTAATCACCGGGGATATGGAGCTTTCTGATTGCAGGGGCTTTGCGGGGCTGCTTAAGAAAGCAATAGGGGGGCGTAACGATATTCTGGTGGTGGCTTCAACCGATATGTACCATGGAGCTGATTATGGCGCACTGCAGTCGGCTGATAAGTTGGCTATATCGCTGCTTAAAAATATGGATAGCGAAGGCCTGTATCATAGCCTGCGCGAAGGTAAAACGCAGTTATGCGGCGGGCCTGCCGTGGTAACAGTTCTTATCCTGGCAAAAGAGCTGGGGTATGATAAATTACAGGTTTTGGATTATACTGATTCCGCGCAGGTCGTTGGAGCAAAGAGCGACTGGATGGTTGGTTATGTAAGCTGCGTCATTAGCAGCGGCAAGGAGGCGGGGATGTTAAATAAGGCCCAGAGAAGAAGATTGCTTGAAATAGCCCGCAGGTCTATACGGGAATATTTAAATACGGGCAAGAATGCGGAATTTACCGAAATAGATCCCGCATTGACGAAAGAGACGGGGGTTTTTGTCACTCTTCATAAATCCGGAGACCTGCGTGGTTGCATAGGGAATATGCAGGCGAGAGGGCCGTTATATATGGCTGTGCGGGATATGGCTGTTGAGGCGGCTGTGAGTGACCCGCGTTTTTTACCGGTAAAGCCGGATGAATTGGATGATATAGATATAGAGATATCCGCTCTTTCTCCCCTTAGAAAGGTTGAATCGTTAGATGAAATACAGATGGGCGTGCATGGCGTACTGGTAAAGAGGGGCTTTAACAGCGGGGTTTTTCTTCCTCAGGTAGCGGTAGAGACCGGCTGGTCAAAGGAGGAGTTCCTGGATAACCTGTGCAGCCATAAGGCAGGCCTTTCTCCCGGTGCCTGGAAGGATAAGAATACGCAGGTCTATATTTTTACCGCAGAGGTATTCTCTGAAAAAGAGGAGAGAGGTAATGAATAATATAATCTCCGGGCTCTTCCTGACGGGGGTATTGTTTGGATCCGGCCCCTGTGTCGCAAGTTGCGGCCCTTTCCTTATAAGTTATATAGCGGGGACTAGAAAAACTGCCGCCAGAGGTGTCGTTGCTTATATCCTGTTCTCTTCGGCAAGGGTATCGGTGTATATTGCCTTAGGTGTAAGTGTATTCTTTTTGAGCAGATTCGCGGTAGAAAGGTTATTAGGCGGCCT
>JBAZEH010000042.1:0-9901 GCA_041653955.1 Candidatus Omnitrophota bacterium
TGAAAGCCACAAAAGCCAATATAAGCGGCATCCACCCCAAATATAACGTATGCTCGGTCAGGCTTACGCCGTATAAAGAGGAACCTATGAACTGTTCCGTGAACCCGCCAAAAAAAGGATGGACTATTGCCGGGAGGAAATAACTTAACGGACGCGCTGATTGAGCAAACAGGTCGTTAAAGTTCTTTACATATGTCCTTGAAACGAATGAGGAGTTATCCGGGGTTACCAGCATATTGCTGAAGACGCTGCGCAGTTGAGGAAGAAGAATAACCAGGGTTACCAGGGTAACTATTGCTATTCCTTTTATGTACGGGAGGTCTTCTGTGAAAAAATTAATCTCCCCCGATACCTTTTTTTTCCATCCGTAACATAAGGCGTAGACTATAAAAGCTGCCACCGCGATAACGGTAGCGTACATAATAGAGTAATCAAAAGAAAAAAGAAGAAGTATGCTTACGACTGCGAACAAGATATTCCTGCGCGAATCCCTCTCTTTAAGTATTATGAACGCCAGGAGGCATAAAGGTATGAACTCGGTGTAAGTCAGGCTTAGATGCTGCCATCCACGCACAAACTGATAGGGAGAGAAAGCAAAAATAAGCGCGGAAAATAATGAAGCGGACCTTACGCCAGTCATATAAAAAGATAATAAATAGACAAAAAGGCCCGCCAGTATGAAATTTACGATTATCTGTATATTGTAAGCGAATGCAGGTGTAACGGTATGGGCCAGAATGCTCCTTATGGATTCATGAAGATAATAGAAGGTGCCTGTTTTATGCATATCAAAACCATACGGATAAGCTATCAGGTCAGTAAAATTCATAGATAGCCCGTCTTTTATGGAAGATTTTATCCGCCAGTAATCCCACAGGGTCCCGAACGTTTCATCTGTTGAGAAAAATGCGGGTATGCAGGTATTCATCCTTAGTATAAGCGGAAATGTCATCGCGATGGTTATTATGATCAAAACGATAGTTACGGCCAACAGGTCTTTTTTCATGTCTTTAGGCTCCCGCCAGTCTTACAACAGATAAAACAAAGCGTAGAAGCCAGGCTCCTGCTCAACTGAGATAATCTCTCAAATATCCCTACTATTCCTGAATTCAAGAGATAGGGATGCCCGTAGCTGAATGAGTTTTTGACGCTAAAGCCGTGCAACGCGATGAGCTCTTTAAGCGCAGGATAAGTAAAAATCCTCAGATGCCCTCCTATAGCTCCTTCCTTCTCCTCTGCGAGCTTGCCGCAATAAAGCTTCCCTACATTATTCTTATTGCTCACTTCAGTAAAATGCGGCTGATAACCCAATAAAAGTATAATCCTGTTATACCAGGCAGCGAGATTGGGAGTAGTGACCACAAACACGCCATCATTTTTAAGGACACGCGAAACTTCATCAAGAAGATTATCCGGGTCTAAAAGATGCTCTATGACATGGTTACAGAATACCAGGTCAAAGCTGCTATCTTTAAAAGGAAGCTTTCTCCCCGTATCCATATTCGCCAACATGACATTCGGAATGGCCGAGACCTTCAATTCATCCGCATTTATATCCAGGCCGAATACGGACTTCGTATTAAAGCTGTCAGAAAGAAAAGCCGCCACCTTACCTGGACCGGAACCGCAATCCAGTATATTCGCCCCCTCTTTCACCCCGTATCTTTTTGCTTCACGTATTATCCTGTCAATACCGGTAGGAAGCATGCCGTAAGAAATATGTTCCTTCATCTTCTTGCTCCTGTCCTGATAAATACAAGACCTACCCATAAGATCACCGAAGATAAGGAAAATATAAATAACGCCGCGAAGGCCGCGGCTACAACAGGATACTTCAAAGAAACTGATATCCCCAGAAGAAATAAAAACGCGGCCGCCATGACCAGCGCTAACCCGTATATCTTATTTTTCAACATATCTTCACGCCTTTAGTTCAGCTGCGATCTCTTCATATATACCCTTTATCTCTTTGATCCTGAATGAATAGATAAAGGCCTTATCCGCTCCTTCCGCTATACCGCGCGCTATCTCACGAAACTTAGCGTGCAGGCTGCTTAAGTCAAAATCATCGCTGGCGCAAGAGTATGTCTGTAGCAAAGAATTGGAAAGGAACGGAAATTCATTCTCCGTAAGAATAATAAGCCTTTTTACGGCTTCTTTCTTGTCTATCTGCTTGAGCCCGCCGTTACTGTTGACCGCTCGCTCCAGGAAAAAGAGGTAATTTATCGCGGTCGAATCCTTGCGCTGTTCTCCCGGAAATATACGCGTAGTATTTATCCAGATTACCGGCTCAAAAAGAAAGGGCAACAGAAATGAGCGCGCCTTACAAAAGAACATCCAGACCTTCTCCTTAAGGGTGAGCCTGATATCCAACTCCCTGACCGAATACGGGCTTAACGCGCTCATCCCGAAGAACGCTTTAGCGTCCTTGCCTTCTCCGGCGAGAACATATTCGTCGGAAAGGAGCCTGGCAAACCCTGCCCTGACCATGCCGAAAGAAAGATACGTTTTCCCGGTGTTAGGAAACGCTAAAAACAGGATTCCCTTCCCTTTCATATCAATACACCCGGAATGCAAAAATATCTTACTCTGTTCGATCAACCTGATAAGCAGGATCTCGCGGAATAAATAGGAAAAATTTATACCACCCCTAAGAACGGTAGGCAACCTCAGGAACCAAGAAGAAACAGATATAGCGACATTCGGAAGAAAGCCCTCTAACCATAAGTTGTAACGGAAAGATAAAAGGCAGCTCAAAGTAAAATTCATCGTTTTCCCTGTTGTAATAAAAATCCCCCACCCTCCTGAAAGCTGACTTATCCACTTTAATACGAAAACTTTTGGTCGCAGTAACGGTAGGCAGCCCCTCCGGAGTTTTAGGTACGCAAAAATAAGAAAGAAACTCATTTATCTCTTTGATATTCGTTTTAACCGCTACCAGACCATGCAGATCATACTCCTTCATTTCTTTACGCATAATCTCCGCCTTTAATTATTTTAGGTCCACAAAATAAACCGTCCCTTACGCCTTCTATGAAACCTGCGATAAAAGAAATCCTCTGCTTCGCGTTATATCCCGGCTGAGGAAGCAGCTGGGATAGAAGATAAAGATGGAAAAATAAAGGAAAATAAAGGAGTAAATATACTATATACGAGATACTGTTTGAGTGCTTCCTCTGGAATATAATGCGGTTCCTCCCCATATTATAGGCATTCTCCACCCTCCTGAATCTTAAAGAAGAAAAACTCAGAGTATTTATCTTCTCTACTCTGTGGAATATATCAGCCCCAAAAAGAGAGTATATCTTAAAACCTGCTTTCTTCGCTCTGATACAAAGGTCCGCTTCATCCAGGTCTATGGGAAAATTGGCTTCATCAAAAATACCTATTTTACGAATCACCTCCGCGGCTACCATGAACGCGTTGGATACTTCAGATACTTCAAGTGCACCCTCCGGAATTTCCCCTCTCTTGCGGTTCAAAAATAAGTTTACGGTAAAACTGTTATGATAATTCCTTGCCGCTCCGGCATCAAGAACCCTGTCGCGCCTGTCATAATAGAATGCTACCGGAGAGATAATGCCCGCCTTCTCTTCCCTTTTAAATGCCCGTACGAGAGAAAGAATAGTCGTCCCAGTAACCACATTATCATCGTCTATAAAGAAGAACAGATCCCCCTTCGCTTCCTTTATCCCCATATTGCGGCTCTTGGAAAGCGCGCATTCTTCATGATTAACCAGTAACCGCGGACGCATGCCTTCCTCTTCTATCTTATCTATAAGCGGAGTATAATCAACGCCCCTGGTGTCATTGTCTACAATGATAATCTCTATATTCCTGTAAACATTGACACCTGTCAGCGAATCAATAAGCTCCCCTAATTCTTTCGGGCGGTTGAATGTCGGAATAATAACGCTTACTAACGGTTCTTCTTCACGCATATCGGAGTTTTCGTTTAAGAAGCCTTATATTCCTGTTAAAGAGCTTAATATCTATATTCTCAAAGACGCGCTTGAATATTATGCGGATGAACCAAAGGGAATCTTCTGCCTGCCCGAGCTTAATGCGCACAAGTATCTTGATCATTATGCTCAATAACAGAGGAGGATGGAACCTCGGCCCCAAGAATATCTTCTTCCTTATTATCTTATCCATCCACGATTGCGGCAATAAAGGCAAAAGGTGCAGCAGGAAAGCGATATTCGCGAATACCCTTTCTTTCGCAAAAGAATATTCTCCGCCTACCCCGACTACCATGGCGGTAGATGTCTCCCCCTTATTTATCTTATCAACCATCTCTTTATCAAGTATCCCTGCGTCCCTGGCTATATCAATTATCTTCGTCCTGGGATAATAAATGAGCCAGAAAACATTTATTATAGAAGGCCTTATTTCATTATAGAATTTAAGCGCCTCTATCTCTTCATCCTCTGTCTCATGCGGTATATTCAATATGTGGTCAAACCAAAATGTAAGCCCGGCTTCTTTGCAGGCATTGGCAGCCCTGCGTATCTGCTCATTGCTCCCCGGCCTATCCAACACTTCCTTCCTTATCCTTTCGGATGCGCTCTGCACCCCTATGCCGATCCGGTAACATCCGGCCTCTTTCAGTATCCTCGTCTTTTCGCTGTCAATGGTACTCGGGTATCCGGTGCAATGAAAAGGGAGCCCTATTTTATCCTTATAAAGAGAAGAGAACTCACGGAGCCACTCGGTATTATAAGTAAAGGTATCGTCAAAGAAACTGATCGTCTTAAGCTTAAAGGGAAGCGTCTTCCTGGCGTACTCCAGCTCATCTATTACATTTTGGGGGCTCCTGCGGCGCACGTACGATTGTCCTTTCGCCGACATCCTGTTGATGGCGTCACTTGCGCAATAAGTGCATTTAAAAGGACACCCTCTTCCCGACAATATACCGTAGTGCCCGGTTATGCTCGGCTGCTTTTCATAAAAAATAAGCTTATCAGGAAAAGGTAATGAATCTAGGTCGCTCACCAGAGGGCGCACGTCATTTTTAATAACTTCTCCCTTATCTTTAAACCAAAGGTTCCTGATCCCGTGATTTACTTGCGACTTCTCCATGCTTTCTACTAACTCGATAATAGCCCCTTCCCCCTCCCCTACGCATATCATATCCACACAGTCATTTTTGATAACTTCATCCGGCACCATGGTCACGTGCGGGCCCCCAAAGATCACCGGGACACCTATCTTCTTTTTTATGCGCCCCGCCATATCCACTGCCCAACGGTACTGGTCAGTAAGCACCGAGAAAGCGATCAGGTCTGGGCGTATATATTCAATCTCCTCGATCAGCTTATCTTTAACATCAAAGAGCCTGGCGAGCGTTTTGCTCTGTATCTCCATACAGTCAAAAAGCCGTGTATCGTATATCATAAATGTCTCGTGGCCCTGCCCCTTCAGTAGGCTGGACATAATACCTATAGCAAGGCTCTCAAATTCTGATTGAACAAAAACTATTCTCATCTTTATATTTCTGTGACCTGCTTGAATATCTCGCGGAAATATCTGACTATACTCACCGGCGTAGCGATAATACCGGAGAGCTGGCGTATATTTTTATCCCTTAAGAAACAATATACATAATATATATTCATAAATAATAAATAGAGGGTGAATCGTGCGGTTTTATCGGGCGTGTTCGACTTAATATTACGCAGGTAAAAAAGTATGAAATTGTGCATCCGGCTGTACGTACCGCTGCGTGCCTTAAAATTTCCTCCCTTATCTACCAAGTGGTAGATATAGGCCCCGGGATTGAAATACATCTTATGGCCCAGTCTTTTGACCCTGAATACGCAATCTGCCTCAAAATATTCACTTACGCCCCCGTAACGCTCATCAAAACCGCCAACCTTACGGATAAGATCTAAACGCATAGACCAATTACAAGATTCAAGGTAATCCACCTCTTTTATATCCTTTATATTTCTTGAACTCTCATAATTAGATCCTAAAGAAAAAGCCCCGGACCTGAAGAAACGCGCTACGCCAAAAGGATCGCCTTCCATAAAATAACCGTGATAAAGCTTGCGGAAACCTATCCAAAACGGATTAGAAGAATCCCTGATCTTTTCATTAAACAACAAAAGGTCTCTATTACTCATTCTCTCTTGCGGTATTATAGTAGGACCGGTTACGCCCGCGGCGGGGTATCGCGAAAACGCGCTGACTATCTCTGAAAGCCATCCCTGCGGCAAAGATACGTCGTCATCGGTGCGTGTGAAAATATCCCCATGGCAATACTCCAGCGCCTCGTTCATAGCCGCTACGATACCGGGACGCTTCTGCCTATGAAAACTCAAGGTAAAATAATCCGCGTAATCACGACAAGCATTTGCTGTCCCATCAGATGAACCGCCGTCAAGTATGACCGCCTCAAAATCTTTATGCGACTGCTTACGCAGGTCCTCAAAAACCTTCCTTAATGACTCTTCCCTGTTTAATGTCGGTATAACTAATGATATCTTCATCTCAGATTACTTTACTGCGACCACGCTTATATTCCAATCGGAATGGCGCACTTTATACCCTATCTTCATAAAAGGAAAAACCCCGGCTACTCTGAAGCCGCAAGATTCAACAAGTTTCAGCATAGACTTTATATCATGGTACTTCATAAGGTGTTTCTCCGTTATTGTCGCCTTAAAATCTCCGTTATCATAATACCGGCAGGTATAACCTATATTAGCTATCATTTTAGCTTTATCTAACCCGGTCCGTGAAACCCTCTCCACTTTCTTATTACCACAGATAAAAACCCCCCGCTTATAAGGGGAAAAACTCCTGGTTACACAATCCGCATTCCAGAAATCAAAGGTAAATATCCCTCCCGGTTTCAGACAGGAAAAGATATTCTTAAAAGCCCTTCTCAACTGGCCTATCTTAAGGATATAATCTACGCTTGAGAACATAGCCACACAGGCATCGAATTTACGGCTATGACAGAACTTTTGCATCGGAAAAGATCCAATTATCCTGATATTCTTATCCCCTGCGCATTTGCGGCGCGCCTCCTTAAGCATCCCCTTAGAGATATCCTGCCCAAATACCCTATACCCCATTGCAGAGAGACTTACGGCGTGATTACCTGTCCCGCAGGCAACATCAAGTATATCTTTTACCGGTATACGGGTATACCTACGGAATATGCGGTCAAGATAGCGGCACTCCTTGCAGTAATCCTTTTTGCGGTAGATTATATCGTAAATCCTGGAGTAATCCCGGAAAACCTCAGGCATATTTCCTCTTGATCTTCTTTATCTTCTCGCATACCAAATCTGTCTTTTCTTCATCCAGGCTTAATCCGGAAGGCAGATAAAGCCCGCCCTCGGCAATGCGCTCAGATACAGGATAAGATTCTTTTAAAAAGAGCCCCATTTTCCTGAAAACAGGCTGTTTATTCATAGGGTAAAAGAATGCCCTCGTATCTACCCCCTCCTTAAAAAGTTCCTCTCTTAGCTTATCGCGCGATATCCCGAATTCTTTCTTATCCACCAGGATCGCATACATCCAATAAACATTCTTTGCCCAAGCCTCTTCTATAGGCAGGCGTATCCCGGCTATACCCCTAAGGCCTGAATTATAAGCCCTGGCCATTAAACGCTTCTTCTGGACAAATTTTCCTATCTTGGAAAGCTGCCCTAATCCTACGGCAGCCTGCAGGTTGGTCATCCGGTAATTAAAGCCTATATCCTTATGCAGGTACCGCACCTTCTTTTGAAAGGCCATATTCCTGAAATACGCTGCCCTCTGCGCGATGGCTTTACTGTCCGTTACCACCATCCCCCCCTCGCCGGTAGATATTATCTTGTTCGCATAAAAACTGAATGCCGCAGCGTCTCCCAGGGAACCTGTTTTTCTACCTTTATATTCCGCGCCGTGGACTTCCGCGGCATCCTCAAGTATCTTCAATCTATATTTCTTCGCTATGCGCCTCAACGGATCCATATCTACAGGATGGCCGTAAATATGCACGGGCAGGATCGCTTTTGTCCTGCGGGTGATCTTCCCCTTGACCTTAGAGATATCCATATTCCAGGTGCGTTCATCAGAATCTACTAAAACAGGGGTTGCCCCGGTATACGCGATCGCGTAAGCTGTAGCGATCATAGTAAAAGCAGGCATTATCACTTCATCCCCGGCTTTTACCCCCAATGCGAGCAGGCCTAAATGCAGAGCCGCGGTCCCGCTTGAGCATGCTACTCCATACCTGACACCGCAATAACCGGAAAACTTCCGCTCAAACTCCTTCACAAAAGGCCCTTCGCTGGATATCCAATTAGTCTTAATGCATTCACTCACCAGCCTAAGCTCTTCTTTACCGAATAAAGGATCATTTACCCTGATCATTAAAAGTGCTCCTTGTCTCCCTCTACTCCTGAATAGGGGCCCTGCTTCACCTCTAAAAGCTTGCTGTCCTCAAGAAACTTTATCCCATGGCCTCCGGAGGCAAGAAGAATAGTATCCCCCCCATTGAGTTCAACAGTATTGACCGGGTTCTTCTGTTTATCATAAAGGGTAACCTCTATCTTTCCGGACAATATATGCAGGACCTCCTGGGTAACCAGCACCTGCCGGGCAACCAGCTTATGCGCGTGCCTCTTTATGATGTAATCTTTCTTGCGGCTGATTAACCCTAATTGCTGGGAGAATTCCGGCGGGCTGAAAAAGTTTATCCCTTCAACCGCTCCGGCATTACGCACAATAATAGCTATAACCTCTCCATTACTTTCTATTCTCTCCATCCCCACCTACTTTCTGCCTATGCCCAAAGCATAAGCGCAGGCGCCCAGAAAAGCCGCGCCGGCCTTGACAAAATAAACATAAAAAAGCCCCAAGAATAAAATCGGGTTCTTCAGTGCCTTATAATGAAAATATGTGCGCCGCGGGAGGCTATGATGTATCGCCAGCTCTTTATTAAATTTATAGGCCGGTATATAATAATAACCGTACCTGTAGAACTTGCGCGCCACCTCCCTTATGGTCGTGGTCTCATGGTGCCATATATAGGCGTTTACGAACTTTATCTTCGCGCCCATATCCACTATCTTCTTATGGATTATCGTATGCTCAAAGGTTATCGGGGGGTTCTTCTCAAACTCTACCCTCTTAAAATAACTTGCCCTGAAGAAACGCGGAATAGCCGTCCCCTTTACCGGGTCGTCGTCCTGCAGCGAATGGAATATATCCTTATCATAGGCTATAACCCGCTCCACAAAAGTGTTAGCCGTAATCAGTGATCTCTCAAACAGGGTAACCCCGTCAAAACCCTCATCCTCGCAGGCGCGCACGCACCGGCCTATAACATCCGGTTCAAGGACCTGGTCTGAATCCAATATCATGATATACTCTCCGCTGCTTGCATCCGAGCCCGCCTTCCTTGCAGTAGCTAATGTAGGGGCAAAGACTATTTTAGCTCCGTAAGATTTTGCGATCTCCAACGTCTTGTCCTTGCTGTGTGAATCCATGACGACTATCTCAATATCCCTATAATCCTGTTTTTTTACGGAATCCAGGCACTTGCTTAGTGTCTTCGCCGAATTATAGGTTGCTATATTGACCGAGACTAACTTAGGCATTTATGACTACACTCCGTTTCTTTCAGCCTCTTTATATCCGCGTCTACCATCATCTTAACGAGTTCCTCAAACTTTACGCTTGGGGCCCATTTTAATTTTTTCTTTGCCTTTGAATAATCCCCTATAAGCAGGTGCACCTCCGCCGGCCTGTAAAATGTCTTGTCAATCTTCACGTAATCTCTCCAATCAAGGCCAACGCGGGCAAAGGCTAATTTCACAAACTCCCTTACCGAGTGCGTCTCATTGGTAGCTATTACATAATCATCGGGTTTATCCTGCTGCAACATAAGCCACATTGC
>JBAZEH010000043.1:0-9545 GCA_041653955.1 Candidatus Omnitrophota bacterium
TATAAAAGGGGCAGAAGTTGTCGTCCTTTTCAAGGAGAACCTGGGCGCCAGGAATGAGATCAGGATAAATTTCCGTTCGCAGGGTAATGTGGACGTGAACAAGGTCGCCAAGGCCTTCGGAGGCGGGGGGCATAAGACTGCCAGCGGGGCGACTGTACACGGGAAGATTGACAATATCCGAAGGCAGGTAATAGCTAAAATTAAAAAAGAGTTATAGTTTGCAGATGTCTCGGTTTGTTTTTGCGGCGAGAAGCACGCCTCGACAGGCCGCTAAAGAGCTAATTGTTAAGGGATAGGGGATACAGAAGGGTCAGTCCCCTTCGGGGACAGGCCCTGTCAATATGAAGATTATATACGGAATAAATAAGGTCGGGAGATTCAGGAAACCTGTTGTGGCGCTTGGCGTATTTGACGGCGTGCATATAGGCCACCGCCATATATTGAAGTCCGCCGTGGCAAAGGCAAAGAACATAGGAGGCACAAGTATGGTCGTGACCTTCTGGCCGGACCCTCACAAAGAACAGAGCATATATTCATTAGAGCACCGCTTAAGGCTGATAGGAGATATAGGTATAGATATATGCGTAGTGATAAGGTTCAACCAGAGATTCTCCGGGATACCGGCAGGGAACTTTATAAAAAATATTTTAGTGGAGAAGATCGGAGTAAAATATATTTATATCGGCAACAATTACAGGTTTGGCAAGGATGGCAGGGGAGACCTTAAAAGCCTAAGAAAACTATCCTCATTATATGGTTTTTCTGTGAAGCCGTTCGATATCCTGAAAATAAACAGCAAAGCGGTAAGCAGCACTTATATACGCAAGCTGATCACCCGCGGAAAATTGAAGGAAGCGGAGAGATTATTGTCAAGGCCTGTCAGTGTCCTGGGTACCGTGATCAAAGGGGCATCCTTAGGCAGGAAACTGGGTTTTCCGACGGCGAATATAGACCCGCACCACGAGGTCTTGCCGCCATCGGGCATATACGCCACATTGGCCATAAAGAATAATAAAAAATTAAAAGGCGCCTGTTATATAGGTACGCGCCCCACATTCGTAAAACAAAAAGAAAAACAGGTTGAACTGTTCATATTTGATTTTAAGAAAGATATTTACGGCGAGTACCTGGAGATACAATTTGTGAAGAAGATAAGAGATGACAGGAAGTTCGCTTCTACTGATTTGCTGGTTCGGCAGATCAAAAAAGACATATTTTACGCCCGCAGGGTATTTTCCCTCCCTTCATAATGCCACAATATATGCCCCATACCAGCCTTTCTATACACTAGTCCTTGTATTACATTAAGTTAGGATAATTTTTATCTTGACATACAGGGTATTTTTGTCTATACTTGGAACACAAAGTGGTTAAAAGTGGTTTAAAGTGGAAAGGACAAATCCATGTTCTATGGTGAATATCTGCATTCCATAGACCGCAAGGGCCGTATTATCTTGCCTGCCAAGTTCCGCGACTCTGCCAAGGCGCATTTCATAGAGAAATTTTTTGTTACGCGCGGATTGGATAAATGTTTATTTATGTTTTCTGAAGAGGAGTGGCGCTCGCAGGAGAGCAAGTTCAAAGCCATATCTTTTACCAAACAGCAAGCCCGCACTTTCAACCGTTTATATTTTTCCGGAGCCACAGAGGTATTGCCCGACAGGCAGGGGAGGATATTGCTCCCTCAATACCTGAAGGATTTTGCCGAGATAAAAAGAGACGTGATGATAGTGGGCGTCTCTAACAGGATAGAGATCTGGGCAAAGGACAGGTGGCAGGAATTTTATGGTAATTCCAGGCAATCTTTTGAAGAGATCGCCGAAAAATTAATGGATACTTGAGTTTTAAAATAGTCTGTAGAACGTGGCAGTAAAATTTCATATTCCCGTTATGGTTGGAGAGATCATAGATCATCTGGACCTGGCCCCCGGTAAGGTTATTGTTGACGCGACAATAGGCACGGGCGGGCACAGCAAGTCCATAATAGAACGCATTATGCCTGGCGGCAGGCTTATAGGTATTGACAGGGATGAGGATTCCCTTACCGTAGCGCGTCAGCGCTTACGAGATTTCGGCCCTGCCTGCGAATTCGTATACGGCAATTTCGTGGATATTGACGGCATTATGGAGAATCTGGGTATGCAGAGGATAGACGGGGTAATTTTTGACCTCGGGCTTTCTTCATACCAGCTCGAGGACGCTAACCGCGGTTTCAGTTTCCAGGCAGAGGGGCCGCTGGATATGCGTTTTGACAAAAATAGTTTTATCTCTGCCTATGACTTGGTGAATAACCTGAATGAGGAGGAGATATCGGCGATGCTCTGGACATTCGGCCAGGAGCGTTGGCATAATCGTATAGCCCATTTTCTGGTAGAGGAGAGGCAGAGGCATTCTATAGCCACAACGCGGGAATTAAGCGATATCGTGGTCAGGGCGATACCCCATAAATACAGGCACTATCGCATACACCCGGCTACCAGGACCTTTCAGGCGATACGTATCGCGGTGAACAGAGAGTTGGAAACTATAGAAACCGGTGTGAGTAAAGCGATCGGGCTTTTGAACAGTCCAGGCAGGATATGCGTTATCTCTTTCCATTCACTGGAAGACCGCATAATCAAGCTGGCTTTTCGCAAGTTTGCCGCGAACGGAGAAATAAAGATAATAACGCCTAAGCCTCTTGGTCCGCAGGAAGCGGAGGTCAGGGAGAACCACGCTAGTCGCAGCAGTAAGTTAAGGGTTGCGGAGAAATTATAAGATGAAATTATCCAGGCTTTTATTATCGATTACCACCATTACCTGTTGTTCTCTCTTGTATGTTTATCAGCAGACGGAGATATTCCGCGTAGCTTATGTAGGACAGGAGAGGAACTCCGCTTTTCGCGATTGCCTTGATAAGAATACCCTGCTAAGATATAATATAAATAAAAGCACTTCCCTGGTATCCATTGACAGCAGGGTCAGCGAATACGCTAGTTTTGAGATGCCGCAGAGCTATCGCGTGGTCAAGCTTACGCATCCGGCTTCAAATATGAATGCGGCAGGCAGCATTCGCCCTTCAAGACTCAAGAATATGGCGGTTTCCATTTTTGGTATCAAGAGACAGGCTGAAGCTAAGACCATTGACCGCAATTAAACTTTAACGCCTTCCTGTGCATATAGTTAATTATCGCCGCAAACTAAATGCGGTATTTTTGTTTTTCTTCGTTTTTCTCCTGTTATCCATAGCCCGCCTTCTTTACATACAACTTTTCCGTTCAAATTATTTCGCCGGTATCGCCGGCAGGCAGCATAACCTGTTCGTGGAATTAGAGCCGCGCCGCGGCACGATATACGACCATAATCTTAAGCCGCAGGCAGTCAACGTGGCCGTGGATTCCCTCTACGCCTCCCCTAATTTAATACCCGATAAAGACAAAGAATCCGTGGCTAAGCGCCTTTCGGCGATATTGGATCAGGTTGACCATGCTTATTTAAGGGAGCGGCTATCGCGTAAAAAATCTTTTATATGGCTTGCCAGGAAGATAACCCCCAGACAGAGCGACGCGATAAAAAAACTTAGCATAAAAGGGCTGGGTTTTATCAAAGAGAGCAGGCGTTCCTATCCGAACAGTTATCTCGGGAGCCAGACGATAGGTTTTTGCGGCTTGGATAATATAGGGTTAGAAGGCCTTGAATTACGCTACAATAATTATCTTAAGGGCACTGAAGGATGGGCCCTGCTTCTAAGAGACGCGCGCCAGAATAAGCTTAATCTGGAAGAGAAGATGGCTTTGCCTATAGACGGATATAACCTGGTATTGACGGTTGATGAGGTCATGCAATATATAGCGGAGAGGGAGTTAGACAAGGCATTTAAGGTTTACCGCGCCAAAGGCGCAAGCCTCATAGTGATGGATCCTAAAACCGGAGCGATCCTGGCTATGGTCAATCGCCCGACGTTTGACCTTAATCAATACAAAAGCAGCGATAAGGAGAATAGGCGTAACCGCGCCATCACTGATCTTTTTGAACCGGGTTCGGTATTCAAGATAGTCACTGCTTCTGCCGCGCTTGAAGAGAAGAAACTCCTTGAAGAGGATACGATCTTCTGCGAAAATGGCTCCTATCGAGTCGGCGGGCACGTGTTGCATGACCATCGCCCGCATGGATTATTAACATTCCGGGAGGTCATTGAGCAGTCAAGCAATATCGGGACATCTAAGGTCGCGCAGATGCTTGGCCCTGATACGTTATATAAGTATATAAGGCTTTTTGGGTTTGGCGTCAAGACCGGGATAGATCTTCCGGGTGAGATCTCGGGGATGACCAAAGAACCCAGGTTCTGGTCCAAGACATCCATAACAGCAGTGCCTATGGGCCAGGAGGTTGGGGTAACGGCGCTGCAGCTTGCATCCGCGATATCGGTGATTGCTAACGGCGGAGAGTTGATGAAACCGTATATCGTAAGCGAAATCAGGGACAGGAGCGGTGAAACGATCAAGTCGTTTTCTCCTGTTGTTGTGCGCCGGGTGGTATCTGAAGAGACCGCCGGCAGGGTCAGCAAGATACTCTTCGGAGCTGTAGAGCAGGGCACGGGAAAATTGGCGAGGATACCGGGTTTTAGCGCCGCAGGAAAGACCGGGACGGCGCAGAAGATCGAGCCTAACGGCGCATATTCCCACAACAAGTTTATGGCTTCCTTTATAGGTTTTGCTCCCGCGGAAAACCCTGTTGTCGCTATTGTTGTGGTAGTAGACGAGCCGCGGCCGTATTATTTCGGGGGAGTGGTAGCCGCCCCGGTATTCAAGAATGTCGCCGGAGATATCCTGAAATATATAAAGACAAAATACACCCATAAGGAGATATCGGCATTAAATGAGAGCGCGAGAATTAATTGAGAAGTTAGGCTACGGGTCTTCTTTGCCCCTTCCCGCAGATTTCGAAGTAAAAGGGATAAGTTGTAATTCAAAAGAGACCTTTGATAATTTCATATTTGTTGCCGTTGAAGGCGAGCGTGCCGACGGCCACAGATTTGTCGGAGAGGCGATAGGCAGGGGCGCGAAGGTGATAGTGGTCAATGAATTGAGGGCGCGTGATTTCATCGGCCTTCCGGGCGCGGATCTTATTGCGGTCAAGGATACGCGCAACACTCTCGCCCGCCTGGCCGCGGGGTTCTACGGTAATCCTTCTTCAAGGATAAATGTGGTCGGGGTCACCGGGACTAACGGTAAGACCACTATAACTTATCTCCTTGAGGCCCTGTTGAAAGAAGCCGGGCTTTCTTCAGCCGTCATTGGGACGGTAAATTACCGCTTTAAAAACAGGATCATACCCGCACTAAATACCACTCCTGGCCCGCTGCAATTGCAGTCTATGTTGGCTGATATGGCAGGGGAGGGGATAAAATACGCGGTTATGGAGGTATCTTCCCATGCCCTCTCTCAAGATAGGACCGAAGGTATAATATTCCATTCGGCCATATTCAGTAACCTTAGCCAGGACCACCTGGATTATCATAAGACGCTGGAGGATTATTTCCAGGCGAAGGCAAAACTTTTTAAAAACCTGCAGGAGAGGTCCTTTGCGGTGATAAATAATGATGATGAACGGGTAAGGACAATCACCGGATTTTTACTGGCCCAGGCGATTACCTATGCGATAGATGGCGCGGCCGATATCACGGCGCGCGATATTAAGCTTGATATAGACGGGACCTCCTTATTGCTTAAGGCCTATGGGAAAGAAATAAAGTTTAAAACCAGGCTTATCGGACGGCACAATATATACAATCTCCTGGCTGCTTTTGCGTGGGCTTTTAAGGCGGGGCTGGATGAAGCGGTGACCATGAGCGCGCTTAGTGAGTTCAGCTTTATACCAGGCAGGCTTGAAAGGGTAGGTTCTTCAAGGGGTTTCCAGGTTTTTGTGGATTACGCGCATACGGAAGACGCGCTCGACAATGTACTTAAGTCTTTGAGGCAGCTATGCGCCGGAAAGATTATCGCGCTCTTTGGGTGCGGCGGAGAGCGCGATAAGGATAAAAGGCCGAAGATGGGCCGCGTAGCCTCCGAATTATCCGATCACGTTATTATCACAAGCGATAACCCCCGATCAGAGGATCCCGCCGGGATAATAGAGGATATCTTAAAAGGGATAAAGAAAGATAACTGTTCCGTTATCCCTGACCGCAAAGAAGCGATACAGAAGGCGCTATCTATTGCTGGTGATGGGGATATAGTATTGATAGCGGGTAAAGGGCATGAAAATTACCAGGTATTGAAGGATGGGGCTATCCATTTTGACGACCGCGAGGTAGTGAGAGAATGTTTAAAGTCAGCGAATTAATAGAAGCCGTTAAAGGCAAGCCGGCAGGAAAATGGGATAATACCTTTATCAGGGGCATATCCATAGATTCCAGGAGTATCAAAAAGGGCGAGGCATTTATCGCCATAAAGGGGGATAACTTTGACGGCCATGATTTTATCCGGCAGGCGGCCAGGAAGGGGGCCGCGTGTATAGTAAAGGAGCGCGGCATAAACCCCGGCTACAAAAGTAAGGGGGTTAATATTATAGAAGCCGGAGATACCATAAAGGCGCTTGCTGATATAGCCAGGTTTTGGCGCAGGAGGTTTAATATCCCCGTGATCGCGGTAACGGGAAGCAACGGTAAAACTACTACCAAGGATATGGCTGCCGCTGTGTTATCCGCTAGGTTCAAGGTGCTGAAAAATGAAGGTACCAGGAATAACCATATAGGTGTCCCTATGACTTTGCTTAAGCTTAACAGCGGCTATGATATGGCAGTCCTTGAATTAGGCACAAACCATCCCGGAGAGATCGGTTATCTTTCGGATATATGCGAGCCTAACGCAGGGATAATCACTAATATAGGCCCCAGCCACCTTAAGTATTTGCGCGACTTAAAGGGTGTTTCCAGGGAGAAGCGCGCGATCATAGAAGCGCTGCAACATCCGCGCGTAGCCATACTGAACGCCGACGATAGATTTTTAAGGAGTGAGCTCTCAAAGAAGAGGAGTAAAGGCTTGGCGATAGGTTTTGGCATGGACAGGCGCTCTGATTTTACTGCTTCCCGCGCGAGGGTTTTTAACGGCAGGACGGAGTTCCTTGTGAATAAAAAATATAAATTTACATTGAACACCCCTGGGTATTATAATATCTATAATGCCCTGGCCGCAACCGCAGCGGGCCGTATATTCGGTATTGGTTACGCGGATATTATTTCAAGGCTCAATAGATTTGATTTTCCTAAGGGTAGATTAAGGATAGTAGAGTCAGGCGGGGTGAGGTTTATTGATGATTCTTATAACTCTAACCCTTTATCATTAAAACAGGCATTAAGGGCGCTTTCCGGATTTAAGGCCGCAGGCAGGAAGATATTTGTTATGGGTGATATGCTGGAGTTGGGCTTTGGGGAGAAGGAGTTTCACCGCGAGGCCGGCCTTCAGGCGTCTGCCTGCTGTGACGTATTTATTACGGTAGGCAGGTTGTCAAAACTATCGGCCCGCGCAGCGGAAAGTGCTTCCCGCATTGATAGCGGCAATATATTTACCTGTGAGAGCGTCCCCGAGGCGCGCAGGGTATTGTCAGAGGACGTATCGTTGAAAAAAGGCGACCTCGTGCTTATAAAAGGTTCCCGCCTGATGAAAATGGAGGAGATAATAAACCCCTGATATGTTATACCATCTATTTTTCCGCCTGCATGAGACAGTATCTTTCCTGAATATCTTCCGTTATATTACTTTTCGCGCGGCGATGGCGGCTATCACCGCTTTTCTTATCAGCATAATACTCGGTCCGGTGATCATAAGGTTCCTCGGACGGCTGAAGATAGGAGAGAATGTAAGAAGGGAAGACAGCGCTAAGCTATACGAATTACACAGCAAGAAGCAGGATACCCCTACTATGGGCGGCATATTGATATTGCTCGCGGTATTGTCGTCTACTCTGCTGTGGGCGGATATATTCAATAAATACATTATCCTCGCACTATTTGCTACGGTCTGGCTTGGCGCGACCGGTTTCGTTGACGATTACCTTAAACAGATACGGAAAAAATCCAAAGGCCTTACCGCCGCCGCAAAATTTACCAGCCAGATAATATTGGGCCTCATATTAGGCACTGTGCTCTTTTTGACCGAGCCCGGGGTATCTAAAGTCAGCGTACCTTTCCTTAAAGACGTATATTTAAACCTCGGCATCTTATATATAGTTTTTGTGATCATAGTGATCACCGGCTCATCAAATGCAGTGAATCTTACGGACGGCCTGGACGGCCTGGCCATAGGTATCGTGATTATGGTCGCCTTGGCATTCAGCGTCCTGTCTTATGTGTCCGGGAATATAAGGTTTAGCGATTATCTTTTGATACCGTATATAAAAGCGAGCGGAGAACTGACGGTATTCTGCGCGAGTATCCTGGGGGCGGGCCTGGGGTTCCTCTGGTTTAACTGTTATCCCGCGTCTATTTTTATGGGAGATGTAGGTTCTCTTGCTTTAGGAGGGGCGCTGGGGACAACCGCCTTATTGATAAAAAAGGAGCTGCTCCTGGTGATTGTCGGAGGGATATTCGTCGTGGAGGCATTATCAGTGATCCTGCAGGTAGCGTCTTTCCGGCTTACAAAAAAACGCATATTCAGGATTGCGCCCCTGCACCACCACTTTCAATTCCTCGGCTGGCCGGAAAATAAGGTGATCACAAGGTTCTGGATAGTCGCGGCCCTCCTCGCGTTATTTACGATAATTACCTTGAAGATAAGATAAATAATGATAAATCAGGATCGTTTCGGAGGCAAAAAGATAACCGTGGCCGGGTTGGCGCGCTCGGGATACGCTTCGGCTAACCTGCTTTATAAGCTGGGCGCCGATGTATATGTGACTGATAACCGGGATAACGATTTAACGCGTTCTTATGCCGCGGAATTGGCGGCTAAAGGCATAAAGGTCGAGATTGGCTCCCACTCCGCTGATTTTATAAAAGGAAAAGATTTACTGGTTGTCTCTCCCGGGATACCGGATTCCGCCCCGCCTATTGTCATGGCCGGTAAATTTAATGTGCCGGCGATAAGCGAGATAGAACTGGGGTGGCTCCTGTGCCCGGCTGCCGTGATCGCGGTTACCGGTTCAAACGGAAAAACCACGGTTACAACCCTGATCGGTATGGCCCTTAAGGCAGCGGGCAAAAGGGTTTTTGTGTGCGGTAATATAGGCAATCCTTTCTGCGGTGAAGTGGAAAAGATGGAAACGGGAGATTTTGTTTCCCTTGAGGTAAGTTCATTCCAGCTGGAGATGATACGCGAGTTCAAGCCAGAAATATCCCTGATACTGAATTTCAGCCGTAATCACCTGGATAGATATAAAGATATACAGGAGTACCTACGGGCAAAGAAGCGCATATTTATGAACCAGGATAGTTCCGATTGCCTGATCCTGAATAAGGAAGACCCCTTGAGCGCGGGCCTGGCTGCCGAGGCGAACGCCAGGGTAGAATATTTTTCCGGTGGAGAGGGTTTTAATCCGAACCAGTCGGCGCTCCTTTCTGTGGCAGG
>JBAZEH010000044.1:0-8231 GCA_041653955.1 Candidatus Omnitrophota bacterium
CGATGTCGCCGAAGGGATCGTGCACAGCGGGCCTAATATATGGCTGGGGATAACCGCCCTGCAGTATATCAAGAAGAGCCAGGACCCTCGTTATATGAAAATGGCCGAACAGATAGCCGACGGCATAATAGGATTGCAGAACCAGGATGGCGAAGGGGGCATCCGCGGCGGACCGGATGTGGAATGGTATGCCACCGAACATAACCTTGACGCCTATGCTTTTTTCAATATGCTTTACAACCTTACCTCTAAAAATAAGTATATGGAGGCAAGGGATAAGGTATTGAAGTGGCTGGTGAACAATACTTATAATAAGTCCAACCCTCCGATCAAACGCGGCAAGGGGGACGCGACTATCGCCACAGACACCTACGCCTGGTCTATCGCGGCGATAGGCCCGCAGAGATTACAAGAGGTGGGCATGAACCCGGATATGATCATGGATTTCGCGGAGAAGAACTGCAGCGTAAATGTCACATATCAGAGGCCAGGAGGCGTGGCAGTCAAAGTAAAAGGTTTTGATTTCGCCCCCGCAAGGCACGTAGCCAGGGGAGGGCTCGTATCTTCGGAATGGACGGCCCAGATGGTAATCTCTTTTAAGATCATGGCGGAGTTCTATTATAAAAAGGATATGGTCGCCAAAGCCAGGGCATATGAATTTAAGGCCGACGAGTATCTCGGAGGGCTGGGCAATATGATCATATCAAGCCCCTCTCCTTCCGGACAGGGTGAAAGCTGTATGCCTTACGCTACGCAGGATTTCGCCGATACCGGGCATGGATGGTCAACCCCTAAAGGCAAATCCACGGGTTCTGTTGCCGGGACAACCTACACGATATTCGCTTATTATAATTACAACCCCCTGGAACTTAAATAAATGCCAAAAAGATTAGGGTCATTTTACCGCAGGTTGCGTTCATCTTTCGGCGGCCAGCGCTGGTGGCCGGCTGATACCCCCTTTGAAGTGATGGTTGGGGCGATACTAACCCAGAATACGAGCTGGCTTAATGTGGAGAAGGCGATATCAAACTTAAAGAGCCATAATTTATTGCGCCCTCATAAGCTTTCAAAATTGCCCCTCAAGCGCCTCGCTTCGCTGATAAGGCCCTCCGGTTATTACAATATCAAAGCAAAAAGGCTGAAGAGTTTTTTAAAGTTTTTTATCGGTAATTACGGCGGTGATATAAAAAAGATGCGGGAAACTAAACCCTTATTCTTGCGGGAACAGCTGCTTTGCGTAAACGGGATAGGCCCGGAAACAGCCGATTCCATACTTTTGTACGCTTTGGATATGCCGCTCTTCGTTGTTGACGCCTATACGAAAAGGGTATTGCTGCGCCACGGCCTTATAGAAGAGGGGGCGAGTTATGGGGAGGTGCAAAAATTATTTACGCAAAATATTAAAAAGGAAGTAAAATTGTTTAATGAATACCACGCCCTTTTGGTAAAGTTAGGCAAGGAGTATTGCCTGAAAAATAAACCTAAATGCGATATATGCCCTTTAAGTTCACTCTGATCCTGGCCCTGTTTATTTCTTTCGCGCCCCCTTTGCACGCCGCCCCCTGTTACGGCACAAAGATGCCGCGGAAAAATGAATTTTTCACCGGGGCGCAAACATACACTATTTTTAAGAGATATCTAAAGGATGATAATGGCAAGATAAGGAGTTTCCAGAATTTTCTCCTTCTTTCATATGGGGTGTATGACTGGCTTTCTATAGACCTGAAGGGAGGGGCCGGGAATATAAAGCAGCATCCCCTTGGAAGCGATGAGGCGGATTATCCTACTAATTTTGCCGGCGGCTACGGTTTTCGTTTAAGGGTATATGAGGAGAAGAAGGTAAAGGCCGTTTTTGGTTTTCAGCACATCAGCGTGCACCCTGAGTCCATACACCTGGGCGATGTGAAACACCAGTCAGTTCTTGATGACTGGCAATTTTCATTATTGTTATCGCGCGAATTTCAGAAGGCAACGCCTTATTTGGGGGCGCGCTGGTCGAGAGTGGATTATATACATTGGGACGCCGGGGAAAGAAAACGTAATATGTCAGACCGGACCAGGAGTATCGGGCTTATCTTCGGAGCGGATATCCCTCTTACGCAGCGTGTCTGGCTGAACCTGGAGGGGCAGGTATTGGATAGCGAGGCAGTTGCCTTCAGCGTGAATTACAGTTTTTGATCCCGGGAAAAATAATGATAAATAAGAAACGCCTTATAAGGCTTACGCGGGAATTGATCGGTATAGGCTCGGAGAATCCCCCCGGAGATGAATCCGGGATAGGAGAGTACGTAAAATCCTATCTTAAGGGGATGGGCGTGCAAGTGAAGGCCTATGAGTTTAAAAAGAAGCGCGTTAATCTGGTGGCGTATCTTCCGGGAAAGGGTAAGAAGCGTTCCCTTCTTTTAACCCCGCATTTAGATACTGTCCCCGCGGGTGAGAGCTGGAGTTTTGACCCTTTTGCGGCAAGGATAAAACGCGGCAGATTATACGGATTGGGCGCGACTGATTGCAAGGGCAACCTTGCCTGTGGTTTGGAGGCGATAAACAGCATAGTGGAGGAGCGGGTATCTTTGGGGTACGATCTTATTTTTGCCGCCACCGCCGATGAAGAGAGCGGTTCGGGCCTGGGGCTTATACCTTTGTTGAAGAGGGGGATTTTGAAAGCGGATGCCGCGGTAGTCCTGGATTCTGATGAGTTTGATATCATCATTACCCAGAAGGGGCTTATGCATATTAAGGTGAAGATACAGGGCAAGAAGGCGCACGGCGCCTATCCCTGGAGAGGTATAAACGCGATAGATATAGCGGTAGATATATTGACGGGGTTAAAGACGCATAAGTTTATATACCCCCGGAATAAATACCTTAAACCTCCGACGCTAAATATAGGCACCATAGGGGGAGGGGACAAGGTAAATGTGGTGGCGCCCCGGTGCGAATTCGAGGCGGATATACGGTTCCTGCCGGGTATGCGCTCCGGAGAGATCCTGAAAGATATAAAAGGCATTATTCATAAACGCGCCCGCAGGCATTTTGGCAGCAGCGGTATGCCGAAAAATACAGTCAGAATAGAGGTGGAGGGGAAGCAGGAGCCCTATAGCATAGATAAGAACGATCTTTTAGTGCAGTATTTAATAAAGGCATCAAAGAAGTTTGGGGTGAACCCGCGCATAAAGGGTTCTGAAGGGGCGACGACGATAACCTTCTTTCAGGAAAAAGGCATACCGGCCATTGCTACCGGGGCGGGCTCATCAGGCTGCGCGCATATAGCGGATGAATACGCCAGGGTGGACAATTTATATAAAGGGGCGCGCATATTGGAAGAATTCCTGAAGTGTTACAGTTTTGATAAAACAGAATTAACTGCGAGGTGAAAGATGGAAGAAGTAAAGATTAATAAAAAACCAAAACTAAAAAAACCATACCTTATCGCTGCCTGGCCCGGGATGGGCGAGGTCGCATTTAAGGCGGCAAAGTGCCTGGTTGATCAGTTAAAGGCGGAAGAGTTCGCCCAGATCCCTCCGGGAGACTTTTTTTATTCTACCGGCAGCATTATACAGGAAGGTATAGTCAGCCTTCCGGAGTTTCCTTACGGGAAGTTCTATTATTGGAAGAATAAAGCCGGAGATAATGACCTGATCGTATTTATAAGCAACGCGCAGCCGGACCTGGCGAAGGCCGAAGAATACAGTAACAGGATCCTGCATGTGGCAAAGAGCTTCAAGGTAAAGAGTATAGTGAGCTTCGCGGCGATGCCACAGGCTATAGACCATACCCAGGAATCCAGGGTGTGGTTTACCGCTACCTCTAAAGAGGTCTCCATACTCTTAAGCAGGCATAACTTGGAGGCCTTATTACAGGGGCAGATCAGCGGGATGAACGGTTTGTTCCTGGGGGCAGCCAAGAAGGAAGGGTTTGACGGGTTCTGCCTGCTCGGGGAGATACCTCTTTATACTATCCAGATCGAGAACCCTAAGGCCGCCTATGCTGTGTTGGAGGCATTAACCAGGGTGTTGAAGATTAAGTTAGATCTAAGCAGCCTGATAAATGAAACGCACAATATGGAAACGGAGATCAATAAGCTCCTTGATTACCTTAAAGTGGGTTCTGCCCCCGGGCCGATCGGAGAGGATGACATAGAGAAGATCAAGAAATCGCTGACCCAGCTTACCAAGCTGCCTATATCGGTAAAGGATAATATAGAAAAACTTTTCAAGGAGTCCGGAGAGGATATAACCAAAGCCAACGAATTAAAGGCCGAGCTTGATAAGTGGAGCGTATACAAGGAATACGAAGACAGGTTCCTGGACCTTTTTAAAAGGAAGAAAGAGGGGGATAATTGAAGGATAACCGCAAAATAAAAGCAGTCATATTTGACCTGGGCAATGTCCTGGTTGATTTTGACCATATGATAGCGGCAAGAAGGATATCGGAGTTTACTGATAAGGCCCCGCGCGATATATTTGACCTGTTCTTTGATTCTGAACTGACCGCCCTATTTGAGGAGGGAAAAATATCTGTCCCGGATTTCTTCTCTGGGGTCAAGAGTATGCTTAATTCGAGGCTAGATTATGAAAGGTTCCTCCCCATATGGAATGAGATATTCTTTTTGAGCGAGAATAACCGCGCCGTATATGAATTGGCGAAGATATTGAAAGGCCGCTACAAGACGGCGCTGCTTTCCAATGTGAATACCCTGCATTTTGATTATTTAAGGAATAATTTCCCCGTGTTCGACGTTTTTGATAAGATCATCACCTCTTTTGAGGCAAAGGCCAGAAAACCCGAACCTTCAATATATAATAAGGCGCTTGAAGCGTTAGGCTCATCGCCAGGGGAGACATTTTATACCGACGACAGGAAGGAATTGGTAGAGAGCGCGCGCGGGCTCGGTATCCGCAGTTTTGTTTTTAAAGACGCGAAGCAGTTAAGAAAAGACCTTTCAGAAAGCGGGGTAGAGATAGGATGAGGCCCGCGGATAAAATACTCCTTAGCCACGGGAGCGGGGGAAGGCTAACGCATGAACTTATAGAAAGTCTTTTTGTGAAGAAGTTCAATAATAATATATTGAAAGAGCTTTCCGACAGCGCGGTGCTTGATTATAAATATAAACTGGCTTTTACTACGGATTCCTTCGTAGTCAACCCTCTCTTTTTCTCCGGAGGGGATATAGGTAAACTCGCGGTTTGCGGCACGGCCAATGATTTAGTGATGCAGGGGGCAGAGCCCGAATATCTGTCTTTGGCGTTGATCATGGAAGAGGGGTTCAGTTATAAGGAATTGGAAAGGATCATAAACTCTATCTCCTTGCACGCGCGTAAGGCAGGAGTGCGTATTGCTACCGGAGATACAAAGGTAGTGGAAAAGGGGGCCTGCGATAAGATATTCATCAATAGCTCCGGTATAGGCAGGATAATAAGCAACAGGAGATTATCCGTGAAGAATATAGCTCCGGGGGATACCATTATCGTCACCGGCGATATCGCGCGGCACGGTTTGGCGGTATTGGGCAGGAGGAAGGAGCTGGGCCTGGGTTTTAATATAAAGAGTGACTGCGCGGCATTGAACGGATTATTGATCCCAGTGCTCCGTAAAACCGGGGCTGTAAAGTTTATGCGCGACCCTACCCGCGGAGGATTGGCTACCACTTTAAATGAGGTGGCCGGCAGTTCCGGGCTGGGTGTTGTCATCGACGAGAAAAGCGTGCCTGTTTCTGCCGCCGTAAAGACAGCCTGTGAATTGTTGGGTATGGACCCTTTATATATCGCCAATGAAGGGAGGGCTATACTGGTTGTCAAAAGCAAAGGGGTAAGAGAAGTATTAGGCCTTTTAAAAAAGCACCCTATGGGAAGGAACGCGCGGATCATAGGGGAGATAACCAGAAAACCAATAGGGAAGGTGGTATTGAATACAATTTTAGGGACTCGGCGCATCGTGGATATGCTCGTCGGCGAACCACTGCCGAGGATATGTTAAAGTGTTAGAGGTTTATTATAAAGTTAGGATATATCACTTTAAATGCTCAGATTCTTTGGGATATCGATCCATGGGGTTGGGTGGATTATAACTTTGTGTATTGGTGAAAAATAAAAGAATCGTTATTATCGGAGCAGGGCCAGCGGGCCTTGGAGCGGCATATCGGCTAAAGGATCTGGGGTATGAAAACTTCATTGTTTTTGAGAAGAATAACTATGTCGGCGGGCTTTGTGCCAGCTTTTTAGATGCTGGGGGGTTTACTTGGAACCTGGGGGGCCACGTCGTATTCTCGCATTATGATTATTTTGAATGCATGTTAAATAGCCTTTTTGGCAGCGAGTTGTTGGATAGGGTAAGGGATGCCTGGATCTTTACGCAAAGCAGATGGATTCCTTATCCACTGCAGGACTATATCCGTTATTTGCCCCTGAGAGACAAGTTGCCCTGTGTTATCAGTTTGATTAAGGCTAGAGCCGCAGCAAAAATATCGCGTAAGAACCCGAGAAATTTCAAGGAATGGATAATCGCTACCTTTGGTACAAAGATGGCGTATTATTTCTTGCTACCCTATAATTCCAAAGTGTGGGCTTATCCGTTAGAAGAGATAGGAAATTATTGGGTGTCAGACCGGATAAAGATACCTAGATTGGGAATTTTCTTGCGTAATCTTATAAATGACAGTAATGATACAGGCTGGGGCCATAACCTGAAATTCAAATTCCCGCTTTTTGGCGGGGTAGGCGAGATATTCAAAAGAATAAGTTTGCTCTTAGACGGTAAGATTTCATTGAACTCAGAGGTAGTAAAGATCAATTCGGGCACCGGAGAAATATGTCTGGCTGATGGTAAGAAAGAGGGTTATGATATTTTAGTTAATACTTCCGCGCTGGGCGGGTTCTTAACGGCTTTTAGTGAAAGCGGCAAAGATATGTTAGCCGCCTCCGCTCATTTAAAACATAACGGCGTATTAGTTATAGGTCTTGGCCTGATAAAGAACAAGTGCTTGGATAATAAATCCTGGGTTTATTTTCCTGATGGCAATGTGCCTTTTTTCAGGGTATCATTTCTATCTAATTATTCCCCGAATATAACTCCGGATAGCGGGCGTTATTATTCAATTCTTTGCGAGGTTGCATATTCAAAATACAGAGAAACAAACAAAGATGATGTTTTTGAGCAAACCATATGCGGGTTGATCGATTCCGGCATATTGCAAAAAGAGGATAGAAAATTTATTGTATCGAGATTTTTCTCTGATATAGGTTGTGCTTATCCTATCCCTACCCGGAGAAGGGATGAGGCCCTTCGATGCATACAGCCAGGATTAGAAAAGATGGATATTTTTTCTAGGGGTCGTTTTGGCGCATGGAAATATGAGGTCGGGAATATGGATCATTCATTCATGCAGGGCGTAGAAGTCGTCAATAGGATACTAAGAGAAGAAAATGAAAATATATGGGCTTTATAAATAGCGGCGCCTGCAAGCCGGAGGGAAATTCCGGTGTAATATTTGCATCTAAGCCTCACGGAAAAACAGAGGTTATGTCTCTTTCTGTGATAATGCCGTGTTATAACGAAGAATGTCTTGTCAAAGAGACAATATGTTCCTACTATAAGGAGGTTATTGAAAAAATAGACGATTCCGAGTTTATTGTAATAGACGACTGCAGTACCGACGGTACCCCGGATATACTAATGCGCATGCGTTCAGAATACCCAAAATTAAAGATAATAAGGCAACCTGTGAATAAAGGGCACGGCCAGGCGTTAATGCTTGGTTACCAGAGCGCAACAAAGGACTTTATTTTTAATATTGACAGTGATAACTGTTTCAAGGCCGCTGAATTCTGGAAACTTTATAATCTTAGATATAAGGCAGGCCTTATATCCGGATATCGTATTAAAAGGCAGGATTGTCTAATCAGGAAAGTAATCGCAAAATCACTTAGATATCTTAATTATGCGCTTTTCGGGGTAGACTTTAAAGATGCGAATTGCCCATTTAAATTGATCAGAAGAGTTGATTTAGAGGGCGTTTTAGGCTTACTCTCCCCTGTGGTAGCGATACCGTCGGTAATGTTAAATATACTTTTAGCATACAAAAATAATGCGTCCGTAATCGAGATACCGGTTGAATATCATCTTTCTCCGCTTAGGAAGAGTTCGCTTACTAATTTAAGGCTGGCTAAGCTTTGTCTGCTTGGGTCCAGAGATATCTTGACTCTATGGTTTGATTTAAAATTTAGGCCCTCAAG
>JBAZEH010000045.1:0-7986 GCA_041653955.1 Candidatus Omnitrophota bacterium
TCGAAGCCCAGCGCGATTTTTTGCGCCGGGCTGTATCGAACCTGAAACTCCTCGACGGAAACCTAATAATTTCTTATACTTCCGAATTCAAAACGCTCGCCGAAACGGCGAATGAAGATATGGGGTGGCTAACGGGGATCGAACCCGCAAACCTTCTGAGCCACAGTCAGATGCTCTAACCAATTGAGCTATAGCCACCATTTATTTCTATCTATCTCTTTGGAACGCGTAAGATACTGTTTCTTTTATCTTCCTTGCCAGGCCTAATGTGCCGTCGAATAACGCCTGAGAGATGTCCTTCGCGCCTTTTGCAGTGCCGCCTACAAGTTTACCCGGGAATTCGGCGATATCTTTAGTTGAAGCATAGCCATACTTATGCATACCTTCCTGAAGGCTCTTCTCTACCGCAGTCTTGATATAGCCAAAATTAAAATCGGGGTTCGTCATCTTGGTTTTGATGGTAAAGTTTACAACGACCTTCCCCTGGTTCAATGCCTTGAATATACCCAGGACTGCTTCGGCGATCCTTTCTTCTTTGCTCGCCTCCTCGCTGTGCTTAAAGGCGATATCATCCAATTCCAAATGACAGGCAGCCGCGATATTGTTGTCCCTTCCCTTCACATCGCTGGTAAGGTTAAGCCTGGCGCTTTTGATACGCGCCTTATCCAGGTCTACCCAGGCGGCGTAATACGGATAAAGGTATACTCCGTCGATATCTGTTATCTTTACCTTGGCTTCTATATCCTTCTTAAAAAGATCAACCCACCCCTTTGCCTCAATCTTCCCTTCCTCCTGGCCCTCAAACCAGGGTATCCTCCCTGTTAATTCAAAGTCGGTTTTTACGGAGCGGGGATATATATAAAGATCAGTTAAATTAAGGTTTATATCCTTAATAGTTACCTTGATCCCCTCTGCGGGCAGGGTGCGGTCAATAAAGTATATGGTGCCGTTTTTGATATTCAGATGCTTGATAATCAGGCGCAGGTATTTGCCTCCCCCCGAAACTGCTTTAGGGTTAGAAACGGCTGTAAGCGCCCCGGCTCCTGCTGCCGCTTTAACGCCGGGATTTTCAGGTTTCTTCTCGTAAGTTATCTTTGGTTCTACCAGCTTAAGCTCATTTAAAACTATCTTGCCGCTAAGTAATCCGGAGATACTGGGGGCAATAAAAACAGAATTGAAATTTGCAAGGCCTGCGATATCCAGCCCCCTTATCTCCAGGTTAAATGGCGGATTAAGGGCTGCGTATTTTATGGTTACTTTCTTATGCAGGGCCCTCTCAAGCTGGGAGGCGATTATCGCCTTTCCCTGGCTGGCCACAATAATATACCCCAGCGCGAATAAGAGCGCGAAAATGAGCAGAACGATAATCAAGATTTTCTTGAGTTTTTTCATGGTCCATCCCTTCGAGAGTCGTCCCAGATAATCTGGTGCGCCTGGGCCGAATCGAACGGCCAACCTACGGCTTAGAAGGCAGTTGCTCTATCCATTTGAGCTACAGGCGCATCTCTTGGTTGTCTTCGCCGTGTCCCCGCTTATACGGAAAATAGGCGTATTATTTCTTTAGAAATCGGGG
Source organism: Candidatus Omnitrophota bacterium (assembly GCA_041653955.1). Lineage (GTDB taxonomy): Bacteria > Omnitrophota > Gorgyraeia > Gygaellales > Profunditerraquicolaceae > UBA1562. The sequence continues at coordinate 1,574 of JBAZEH010000045.1, forward strand.
CGACAGGACTTGAACCTGTGGCCTCTTGCTCCCAAAGCAAGCGCTCTAGCCAAACTGAGCCACGCCCCGTTTTTCTGTCATTTACTGTCGGAAAAACGGCTCCGCCTTCTCTTTACTGCTATAGCGGAGTTTGTCCCTGCGATCATTTACCCTCGGAAAAACGGCTCCGCCTTCTCTTTACTGCTATAGCGGAGTTAGTCCCCGCGATCATTTACCCTCGGAAAAACGGCTCCGCCTTCTCTTTACTGCTATAGCGGAGTTAAGCAGCTTCTGCCATCTTTCAGGGTATATATTCCTGTCCACACCTTGCTTAGATTATAACATTGAAAAAAAACTTTTCAATCGCTAAATTTTGGAGTAGACTAATAGCATGTTAAAGAAAAATATCCTCGTAGCCATACTTTTGATCGTTTTCATTTTCATCGGCTCGGGGATACTTTATCTGAACAACGTGTACCTGCCTGTTGAAGTAAAAGGCCTCCTCTCTGAAGGGCTCTCGGAATTCACCCATTATAATGTAGAGATAGGTAAGCTCAAATTCAGCCTGGTCAGAGGGCTGGTAGTTGAGAACCTCGCGGTTTATGACGGGGTAAAAGATAACACTATCCTGAGCATACCGGAGGCGAGTTTCCATATCCTTTTCATACCCCTCCTTAAAGACAGAAAGATCATCATCCCGATACTGAACGTAAACTCACCCTACTTTAACGTGCGCTATCACCAGGATAAAACCCTGAACTTATCAAGGGCGTTCAACGTCCCCGCGAAGCAAAAAGATAAAAGCAAATACTCCTTCCTGGTTTATAAGATAAATATACTGGATGCCAAAGGAATTTTCGAGGATGAGCGCGTCACGCCGAAATTCACCAGGAGTATCGATGACCTGGATATCGTGCTGGGTATCAAGGATCTTGCGAAAATATCATTTCTTATAGACAGCAAAGTCGCGACCTCAAAAGGCACGCTTACGGCATTATCCTTAAGGGGTGAATATAACTGGATGACGAAAGAACTGACTTCAAAGCTGAACCTGGCAAACCTCCTCATCCATGAATTCAACCCTTATCTTAAAATGCTCCCCCTCTCTATCGCAAGCGCCGCCATAGACACAAGTGCCCTGGAGTTCAGGTTTAAAGACAAGATCATCAGTTTAAAAGGGGCATTGTCCACCAAGGACCTTGAGATAAGAAAACAGAATATAGCGCTTACAGGAGCTATTAATATAGAGCCTGATATCGCTTATGCCTTGGATAAAAGGACCCTTGACTATAAAGGTAAGATAAAATTCGTACAAGTAGGCCTTAATGGTATCCCTTACGTCAATAAACTATCTAATATCTCCGGGGATATCAGCCTGGAGAAAAATAAGGTACATACGGATAACCTTAAGATGCAGGCGGCCGATGCCTCATTTAATATGACGGGGGCAGTCGAGAATTTCGGGAACCCTTCGGTCAGGCTTGACTTTAAATCCGAACAGGTGAACCTTGAGAAGTTAAGCGCGATATTACCCTTTGAGGCCAAGGCGATAAATGTCACGGGTACTGCCGCGGTCGATATAAGCATGGCTGGGCAGCTCGCCCGGCTTCCGCTTGATATAAAGGCAAACCTTAAATTAAGCGATTGCAAATTACAAACTACCTCCCTGAAAGACCCGCTCACAGCCATAAAAGGAGATGTTTCTTTTACTAAAGATAATGTGAGCTGGCAGGACCTCTCCTTTAATTACCTGGGCCTTGATTATACTTCAACCGGGAAAGTAGCCGACTTCAAAAGCCCCCAGATAATCGCCAGCCTTAAATCAAAGGACCTGGACCTGAAATCTGATCTTAAGATGCAGGATAAAATATTAAGGATAATAACCTTCAAGGGCAGGTACATAAACTCTCTCTTTGACGCGGAAGGGCGCGTAGATACGCAGGATATCAGCAACCCGGTTGCGGGGCTGTCGCTAAACCTTTGCCTGAACCCCCGGGATATTCTCGGGTTCCTGCCGGCGCAGACCGCGGATAAATTAAAGAAGATCAAAGCCGACGGTATATTTAATATCAAAGGCACCCTGAACGGAAAAATAAAAGATTATAAGGATTGGAGCGCGGCATTCAAGGTTAGTTCGGATACCTTCTCGATATATGATTTCAAATTTAAAGGGATAACCTTTAATTATATCCAAAGGATGGGATTGATAAATATTGACCGCTTTATCGCCTCATTTTACGGCGGTCCGGTGACATTAAGCTTCGCGGCCGACCTGGGGGAGAAACCCGCGACATACGCGCTGGAGTTAAACGGCTCAGCGATAAACTTAGAAAAACTTAAAATGGATACGCCGCTAAAAGATGAAGATATGGCGGGATTATTTAATATCGAAATAAATACGCGTGGTAATTTCAAAGATACCGGAAGTATTGAAGGCAGCGGGCTATTCTCTGTTAAGGACGGGCGGTTATGGCAGATAAATTTGTTTAAAGGATTAGGTGAATTGTTCCTGATATCGGACTACAATAAGATCGCGTTTAAAGAGGCGTTCGGTGAATTTAATATCGCCGATAAGGCGGTATCTATAGAAGAGTTCGAGTTAAACAGTAAGCAATTGATATTAAAAGGCACGGGTAATATAAATTTTGATGGAGCGCTTGACCTTACCTTTTTTGCTGACGTAAACGACAGCTATATCAGTGATTCCGCGGATATACGGAAGTTTACCACCGCGGTGCTGGGAAAACTCGGGAGCGCCCTGGTAATAAAGGTAGGCGGGACATTAAAGGAACCAAAACATAAGATCGTCCCCTCTGCCGGGACGCTGATCAAAAATATCAAAGATTTTATTTTAGGTAAGTAGCCAGAAGGCCTTTTGCCTTTTTAAGGGCGCGGAAACGATGGCTCATCTTATGTTTTATCCGCGCTCCGAGCTGGGCAAAGGTTTTTTTATGCCTGGGTATGATAAAAAGCGGGTCGTAGCCGAATCCAAAACACCCTCTCGGAGCAAAAGCTATAACTCCGTCACACCTTCCTTCCGCGACACCCACCAATCCATCTTTATCAGCTAAGGCTACGGCGCAGTAATAGTGGGCCTTTCTTCTGCTTAGCGGGAGCCCATCCAGGAGTTTCAGCAATTTCGCGTTGTTCTTTTCATCGCTTTTATTTTTACCTGAAAAACGGGATGAACGTATTCCCGGAGCTCCGTTAAGGGCGTCAACGCAAAGCCCGGAATCCTCTCCGAGGGTAAGTTTACCGGTGTAGCGCGCGGCCTTAACAGCTTTTTTAACGGCGTTATCGCGGAATGTTTTGCCGTTCTCGATAATGCGTGGGGACTCTGGGTAATCCGCCAGCGAAGTGACCTCAAGGCCAAGGCCCTTTAATATCTCTTTTATCTCTTCTAACTTTTTCTTGTTTTTTGTAGCAACTACAAGCTCCTGTTTCATAAAATACCTTTTAATAGCCCCTTCTGGATATCAATGAGCTCCGAGATACCTTTCTGGGCAAGCCCCAGCAGCTTATCCATCTGTTCTTTATTGAAAGTTTTGCGTTCCGCGGTCCCCTGGATTTCAATGAACTCTCCGCTTGAAGTCATCACGATATTCATATCCACTTCTGCCTTAGAGTCCTCTTCATAAGCCAGGTCCAGGATCGGAGCGCCGTTAAGTATGCCTACGCTGGTCGCGGCTACAAACTCCTTAACCGGTATCTTATTCAGCAGTTTATCCTTCTTAAGTTTATTCAGCGCGTCCACAAGAGCGATAAAACTACCGGTGATCGCGGCAGTGCGCGTTCCGCCATCCCCCTGGATAACGTCGCAGTCTATCCAGATAGTGCGTTCGCCGATAGGTTTCATATCCGTGACTGCCCTTAAGGAGCGCCCCACCAGGCGCTGGATCTCATAGGTCCTGCCGGAATCCTTTCCGCGCTTAATACGCGTATTGCAGGAACGCGGAAGCATCCCATATTCAGCGGTTATCCAGCCGGTACCTGTCCCTTTTAAAAATGGCGGCACAAACTCTTCAACTGAAGCCGTGCATATAACGCGGGTATTTCCTAATTCAATCAGGCATGATCCTTCCGGATATTTTATATAATCGCGGGTGATCTGTACCTTGCGTATCTTATCCGGGCTGCGGCCGTCAAAACGAATCATTTATTCCTCCATTCCGGGGACACCCTTAGCTTTGGCTGATGGGGTGTCCCTGCTTTTTGCCTTTTGAGTCGATGCTTACGATAACCGGAAAATCTTTTACCTCTAATCTATGGATCGCCTCGGGGCCCAGTTCTTTATAGGCGACCGGCTTTGCCTTTTTAATATATTTTGTTAACAGGGCGCCGCACCCGGCGTAAGTGAGAAAATATACCGCCTTATGTTTTTTGATCGCGCGCCTGACCTCTTCTGAACGCCCACCCTTGCCTATCATCGCAAGAAGGCCGCGCTTTAAAAGAGCGGGAGTGAATTTATCCATCCTGCTGCTCGTCGTGGGGCCTGCTGAGCCTATGGCCTTGCCGCGACGGGCCGGGGTCGGCCCGCAATAATAGATCACCGCGCCTTTAAGGTCAACAGGGCCCCTCTTTGCGCTAACCAGCCTTTTATGTGCCTGGTCGCGGGCAGTATAAATGACCCCGCTTAAAAGGGCATACTCCCCCGCTTTTAAATCCCTGAGCTCTTCAGAATTACGGGTTAGGTCTATCTTCTTCATCGGGATTCCTTACAGCGTTACGCTCGCGCTCCTTAAGGCGTGACAGCTGATATTCACGGCAACGGGTAACCCTGCGATATGGGTAGGATATGTTTCAATATTTACGCCTAAACATGTAGACTTACCGCCTAAGCCCATAGGTCCGATATTCAATTTGTTTATCCTGCGGGATAATTCTTTCTCCAACGCGCTCGGACGATGGGTAAGCGGGTTTAGCAGGGCCCTCTTTGCCAGAAAGCCCGCGTAATCGGCTGTACCGCCCATACCCACTCCGATAATATACGGAGGGCAGGCATCAGGTCCGGCAGCCTTCACCGCTTCTACGACAAATCTCTTGACCTCTTCAAGCTCTGCGGTAGGGTTAAACATCTTAAGCTGCGTTTTATTCTCACAACCGAACCCTTTCGGCAGAACAGTTATCTTTATCTTATTTCCCTTTACAATATCGGTGTGGATCACCACCGGAGAGTATCCCGGCCTACCCCTAATCAGCGGGCTGCTGATTATAGAGCTGCGCAAATGCCCTTTTCTGTAGCCCTCTTCCACTCCTTTATTTATCGCGTTCTTCAGGTCTCCGCTTATCTTTACATTTTGTCCGATCTTAAGGAACACTACCGGCAGCCCTGTGTCCTGGCATAAAGCCAGCCTTTCTTTGCGGGCGACATAAGCGTTTTTCACTATCGCCCTGAGTATATCCTTTGCCTTATTGTTGCTCTCGCGCGAATAAGCGGCTCTAAGGCGGGATAATACATCTTTCCTTAAAATAGTATTTGCCCGGACGCAAAGCCCTGATATCGCGCTCCTGATCTTATCTGCGGAAACGGTCTTCATATTTTTTTATACTCTCTTGCCACAGTAGTGGTGATACCTCCGCGGGGATTAAAAACTCCTTTGACCTTCATCCAGCGCGGCTTACACGCCGCGACAAGGTCATCAAGTATCCTGTTGATCAGGTGTTCGTGGAATATGCCTATGTTCCTGTAAAATATAGTATACATCTTAAATGATTTTAATTCTATGCAGTATTTACGGGGGGCATATTCTATAGTGATCACCGCGAAATCCGGCAGCCCTGTCTTTGGGCATATACAGGTGAACTCCGGCACATCCAGGTTTATCGTATATTCTTTCTCCGGGTACTGGTTCTCCCATATTTCTATGGAAGGGGTCTTCAGTTTGCGGATATTCTCCTGCAGGCCTTCGTAACTGCTCGCTCTTTTAGACATATTATTTCAACCCTACTTTCTTATGCAGCTGCGGGATTATACAAGAGGTGATATGGCACTCCCTGGAGATCTCCTTAAAGCGCTCTAATTTTATACGCATAAGTTCGGAATCTTCAAAGCTATTCGGCTGCAATACCAGGATAAGGGCCTTGTTTATCTCCCTTATCATATTTATACCTTCCCTTAAGTCCTTCTCTTCGGTAGTCCGGCAGATAACCGCCTTGATAAAGGTCTCTTTTTTGGAGGCGATCTCAAGGAACCGGCGATGCTGGTCCCAAAAACCCTCTAACCCCGTAGAGCTCGGCAATTTTATATCCATCGCCACAATATCCATATGGTCTATCACATCTTCTAAGGCATCATGCAATACGCCGTTTGTCTCCAGATAATTTTTATAACCTGACTTTTTAGTAAGCCCGGATAGTTCCTTTAAGAAATGCCTCTGCAAAAGGGGTTCCCCGCCCGTAAAGGATACAGTTGAGCGGCCATTCTTATGCATATT
>JBAZEH010000046.1:0-6399 GCA_041653955.1 Candidatus Omnitrophota bacterium
AAAGCGCTTTAAAACTTTCCCGGGAAGAGACCAAGGCCCAGGTTTTAGATTCTGCTTTGAACCCTTCCAGATTCATCGCTACAATCCGGGGCTGTGGATCCATACGCAAAGAATATACTTTGATCTTTTCCGAATTGGATCTTAAAGGCACGGCCAATGAAGGATTTTTATTTAGATAACGAAGGAGATTTTCTCTTCCGTGGATATTGCTGAAATATTGAGCGGCGTAAGCGTCTCCTTCAATAAATTTCAGCAGCAATTGTTCCGGATTTTCTTTTCTTTCCATGGCGCGGCTGAACTGCCTGAGATATTCCGCTGCCGGCAATAATGCCTCCAGGATACGGCTGAGCCTCACTGAAGTAGCCTGATAAGAGGAAAATTCTAAAGGTTCTTTCTGATATAAGTTAACTGCCCAAAGGAATGTTTCCAGATAATCCTTGGGCGTATTACCGGAAGGGACCAAAGTATTGCCTGAGCCCGGGATATTGCGGTCTAACACAATCCCCTGGCGCTGGATGATCCCTTCGGTCCAGGCCGGTCCGAACTGCAGTCCTGCGTTTGCCGAAACATCCGCTTCCGTATATTCTGCAGCCCCGGTTGCGCGGTCAGAATCCTGCACCTGGATATCGGTAGCTGCCAAAAGTGCGCGCTGTTCAGAGATCCCCCACGCTGTTTTGACGATCAATCTGCCGGGATAACCGCCCGGGTTCTGCGATTTGGCATTATTTAACCTCTCCTCCAATGCTTTTAAGTCTTTGCTCATATTCTTGCTTTCTTCGTTAGCCTGGAGATTACCGTAAATCACAACCTGGACGCCGGACTTTACCAGCGCCTCGATATTATCATCGGTAAATGCCCTCTGGCGGCCGGCCTTTTCAGATACCAGCCTGCCGGAGTAAGATATAACCATCTGTTCGGGATTCAACCCCTGCTTAAGCTTCGCCTCTCTTTTAGCTTCAAAGACCTGCCCTGGAGTGCAATATTCGCTGTCTGCCTGGCAGAATAACTTCTGGAATTCACTACAAGAAGCATCCCTCTCATCTCCGTTGGTGATAGCAAGGAGGGTCACCGTAGGGTCAATATGCGCAACTTCATCACGGTGAATAGCGCTAACCGCGTTTGCCCCGTCGGCCAGGCGCAATCCAACACTGGTAAAATCAATCTGCCCTATACGCAGAAAATATGGCCTCCACTTTTCTTCAACCCCCATCTCTGCCAGGACGCGGTGGCCTCTCGATTCGTCAAATACCCCCCTGTTCCTGTAAGTGTGGGTGGTCATCCATACCAAGGCGTCTTGCAATGTCTCATCCACTTCGTCCAGTTGCCGCTTAAAAAGGACTAAGGGGGCAAGCTGACCGTCATTGGCGATAATCACCGGGGATCTATAGGCCTTATTAGCTGCCCGGGCCTGTTTACTGCTCTCTATCTGCCTGATCAACTCCAGCGCTGCGCGGGAGAAGAACTCGGTAAATTCCTCCCAAGTGCCCGTCCCCTGCTGGCCATACCCATATATAATACGGGTGGAATGGTTAGCCTTATCCTTGATTAAATATATCTTTATTCCCCGTTCATTAACGCCTGTAAATACCTGGGCTTCTACCGGCCTTCCCTTGACCATTACGGTAAATTCATAAGCCGGATTATCGGTTAAGCCTTGGATCTCTCCGGGTAAGGCGCGGTAATTTATCTCCTCAATGCCGCCATCCGCATTTACCAGGCGGTATGCATAATACGGCTCAATAGTAGCAACCTCGGCATACTCTCCAACCAGACCCTTCATCGCCGAAGAGTGGTATTGCTGGACACGGCCCAATCCGCCTGCCGCATGCCACCCTTCCGCGGCAACCGTATAAATCGTTCTTCCTGCCAAATTATGCGCGAACCTCTTTAGCCAATCCGCAGGAACCGCTTTCTTAAACATTAATAATAACGAATCGACTAAGGGCAAACGAAGCAATCTGGTTTTAGATTCAAGGAATTTTACAAATGCTGCCTGGTCCTCTTTAGAAAGCAGGGCCGCAGCCTTAAGAATAGGCCAACGGCTCTCTACGGGGTATAAATGCCAGTATCCGCTGGTATGTTCGTAATCTAAAATGAGCTTTTCTAAACCAGCCCAATCTTTGCCTTCAATCAGGAGCTTAAGTAATGACCTTAATCTTTCTACCTCCTCCGCAGAAGTATCTAAAGGCGCTTTCTGAAAGGCGGCATCAGCTCCCGCCTTAGGGCCCTCTTCCGGATTTAAGGGGATTACGGTAAATATGCCCATAAAAGCAAATATCATCCAAGCCATCAGCCGCAGATAAGAGGCTGATTTTTTAACGAATTTATTGGCCCCGGCCGCTCTTGAAATGCTCCCCCACCAGCCACGGAGAGGATAGAGCAATGTGGAGCTTGAGCCGGGGCCAAAAACAGTTGAAGGCCTGCCACCTGCCACGGTAGGTTGGCCTTTCAGCTGTGTTAAATCCTTGCCTTTAATAATAAACTGCTTCTCTAATCTAAGATTATCTTTATGCGTCAGGCCCTTTAATGCGCCCAACTCATGCAGGAGGGTCAAAGTTAATTCTTGCGGGTCGTAAAGCATGGATTCATCGAGATAAAAGATATCCTGCCATAAGGCTCCGAAAAAGGCGGTAAACGGCCCGGCGCGCAATTTACCCTGATCCGCCAAAAGCTCTTCTAACGCAGGTATCCAATGCTCTCTATTTGCTGCTCTTAAGAATTTCTTAACCTGTTCGGTAACGGACAGAAGATTCTTATATTCGCGCTCCGAAAGAGCCCGGGTATTTTTCCTGATAATCTCCCGTATAACCTGCTCTTCGGTCAAAGGCAACCTTGACTTTGAACGGGCGGGATCTTTAGGCCGCCTGATTATTTCAACCCCCTGCACCCCTGCTATATTAACCAATATCTCTCTTATATCGGCATCGGTGATATGGACCGGGCAGGACGCGCTTTTAAACGCGATAAACCCTTCATCCTTCTCGAGAGACGGAATCGATATCTCACGGAAGTTAAACTTGTTTTTTGTCAGGAAGCCGACTATCTTGAAATCTATCCCTTCAATATTATTAGTAAAGACATTCAGGTCTATATTTGTCTTGGCCGTGCAATAATCCACGACTTCTGCCGGCACGATTACGCCTATAGCCACGGCTGCATATAACTCGCTCCTATCGTATTCCTGTCTTATGATATACTCTAACCTCAATCCTTTAAGCAGGGTGAATTTATTAAGAATCTCAAATATCTCCTGGGAAAGTTTTTCTGTCTTTAGCACCCTGCCAAGTTCGGCTTCAATCTGCTGTTTGCCTCTGCCGGCCAACTCGCGTATATTCTTTCTCTCTATAGCGATCTTTAATAACAGCTTGCTGCGTAATAGCTGGGCATTTCTATTAAGCGATATCAGGTCTGCCGGGTTATGCTTTCTGTCCAGATTCCTGCGTAGCAGCCCTAACTTAGATACGTCATCGCTTACTTCTACCTTGAGCGCTGCCCGCTCCTGGTTCAATATGAGCACCATCCCGCAGCTTAAGGGATTTCCTTCCAGCAGTTCTTCTGTTATCTTAAACTGTGAATCCCGGGAGGCGCCCGAACTGAAGCTTACTATGGAAAAACCGTTGTAGCTGTTAATATCCGCGTTAATTTGAGGATGCAAGGCAAGGTCAACAGGATAGGCCCCTTTCGGAAGTTCTATCGCATAAAGGACCCTTCCTTTTGAGCTAGGCCGGATAACGCAAACATATATATTCCTGTTAATATGCTCATATAGCTTGCGGCTGTTGGCAACAAAATCTTCGGTCATAGCCACTTCGTCTGCTTTGAATACCTGGCGTATACCCTCTGCTTTCAATTCACCTTCCAATTTATATATCCAGTGCGGCTTGCTTAAAGGCCCTACGGCATAATACTGTTCGTAGAGTCCGAACCGGTAGAGGCCGTAATCCCTGGGGGTCATCAGCATTATCTCCCAGGGGCCTGTCTTATCATAAAAGTTGATATGCACCGCCTCATACCCCTTATCCCTCCTGAATTTCCATTCTGATTTAGCCGGTATTCTTGAAGCATTGAGATAAGAAAGGATAGCGCCGCTAACCTCATTAACGCGTTCTGTGATTACCATAAGCCCTATAAGGTCCTCTATATCCTCAACCCCGTTATAACCCTTTCTTCTTGTGCTGGTGGCCTTTTCGTATATAGCGTATAACCCCTTCTTTTTCTTATGTATTACTTCCGCTTCAGGGTCATTTGCCTTGACGATATTGCTTAAATCTTTTCTTAGCGGGGTTGTGGCCTGTTCAAGAGTATCATAATCTATGTCATGCGCCGCATTTATCGCTTCTTTTATGCGCCTGCATTCTTCCGGCTGGCTTAATTCAAAGGCACGATTGCGCATAACGGTATAAATCCGGTGTATTAAGCGTCCGGTAAGCGGCGCGTAAACATGCAGTATCTTTTTCTTTAATATTCTTTTGTCTTCCCTGGAAGCGGCATAAATTGACTGGATCTGGTCGGCAAAAGTATGCATGGTTATGCGGTGGTCGCCTTCCGCTAATTGCAATACAAAATTCATATAATTCTGCAATGTATTCTCGGTGCCAAATGTCTCTACCCCTCTCTCCAGATACGGAAGGCTTCTGTGCAGTTTGGCTACCGCTTTATAAAGTTCATCGGCGGTATCCAGCTCTATATCTCCTACGGCTTGCATCTCTCCTAAAAGATCCGCCAATCTATTCTCGCTTATCTTGTGAAGCAATGAAATAGCTATGGTCATTGCGTCCGCGCCCCAGCAGGCAACGGTAAAAGCGACCAGGCTGGCATGATGGATATAACTCTCTCCGTCAGGAAACTGCCCATCTTTATATTCTGTCTTGGCTTCCGAGTAAATATTCCTGATGAATTCAATGCCCGCTTCTTCGTAATAAGGATTATTGATTTTAAATACTTTAATGATCTCATCGCAGCTTATTGTTTCAACGGGCATATCGCAGCAATCGGAATAAACGCCGCTCTTCTCCTCTATGATCTCATTAAGCCCGGATAAATAGTCGTTATTAAGTTGAATGCCGAAGCTTTTGAATGCCCTTAACAGCTGTATTAATTCTTCGGGGTTATTTCTGTAATATTCATAGCTTGGCTGGCAGGCGAGCTCTTCATCGCCCGTATTCTGCAGGATATGCCCGCGGTATTCGTGGAGGTCTATTATATCGTTGATAAGGATCTGGAAGGAACGGGAAAGCGGGTCATCTTTATCAAAGGGTGGAGCGCGCGCCGCTAAGCTCATATCTAATTCCATTCTATGCCCCGTTATGTCTATTTCTACCAGGGTGCGCCCGCCCCTGTCGGCTAAAAGAACGACTGCCCTTCCGCCTGCTATCGCATCCGTCTCATTGATATATTTTAAAAGGTTTCCTGTATTCTCCTGCGTAATCGTATTACGCTCCTCCTGTGTGATAGGTAGGGTACCTGGATAAGAAACAGGCCTTGGCCTTCTTGTATTGAAGTCAAACTGTTCGTTATCCCCCAGGAATTCGGTATAAAGGTCATCATCCCATGAATATAAAGCCTCTTTTAAAATACGCGCGCGGATGGTTTCCCTTTGCTTCTTTGCTTCTATAAGATAATTATTTATTATTTCCGGCCAACGGCTCTCTTCGATAACACGCCTGACTTTCTCATAAAGGCCGCGGTCGCCGCATAAGAATTGGCTGTCCAGTATGATCTTTACAGGAATGGCATAATTGGGGTTTAACGCTGAAGTGTATTCTGCGACCTTGCTGAAAGGCTTTATTATATAATCCAGCTCTTCATTGGATAATTTTAAGGCCATACATTTTATTTTATATATCGAGTTATCTATCTCCTCCGCAGAGATCGAACCGGTATCTGTAACTACTATTATATCCAGATCCGACCCCTTTACCAACTCCCCGGTAAAACTTTCGGCCCTTGGCTGCCTGTGCGCCATGCCCAAAGCCACGTCTCCGCTTATAAAACATGTAATGCCGTCTTTCCGCGGCAACTTATCTAAGGCCTCTTCCACCCATGCCTGCGCCATAGAATATTTATCCTTGCTTACCTTATGCCTCCTGGCGTTCAGGTCTTTGACATGACCGCTTATCCTTGCGTCTCCCTTTCTGCCTATTACCTCATAATCAAGGAAAGAACGTAATATTGACGGGGATAACCTGGGAGAGATGCTGCCGTTTTGTTTTATCCTCAGATAGGATTCTCCCGCGAAAACACACTCTATATCCGGCAAAGATTTGCAGATTTTATAAACGGAAAGTATATCTTCCAGATCATTAAGCCCTAACAGCGAAATCAGGTCATATCCGGTATGAGGTGTATCCAAGACAGATATGATTTTGTGCATCAAAAGAATCTTCGTTATATAACCCT
>JBAZEH010000047.1:0-6313 GCA_041653955.1 Candidatus Omnitrophota bacterium
TTATCCTGGTCCAGAAAGATGGTTGTCAGGGTAAACGCGATAACTCCGTTCTGATTATCGGGGCGACCTCTTTTTTCGGAACTGAGGTCTGGCGGCTCTTTAGCCGGGAATACGCGCAGGTCAGGGGCACGGGTTTTAGTAAAGCGGCCTCTTTGGGTTTCGACAGGCTGGACGTGACAAGCGAAGATGAAGTTAAGGAGTATTTCGCGCGACAAAAGGGTTTTGATATTGTGGTCTATGTCTCCGGAGAGGCCGATGCCGATTTGGCTGAAAAGGAAAAAGAAAGGGCGCGCCTGCTGAATAGCGAAGCGGTGAGCCGGATTGCCAGGCATGCCGGGGTCTGTAAGTTCGTATATATTTCTTCCGAATATGTCTTTGACGGTAACCGCGGGCCTTATGGTTCTTTTTCAAAGGCCGAACCGATCAACCATTATGGACGGACCAAGCTGGAAGGCGAGCAGGTATCGTTAAGCAGTTTTTCAGATTGTCTAGTTTTACGCCTGGGCGCGCTTTACGGCTATAACGGTCCGCAGGATAAAAAAACCTCGGTAAGCAAGCTGATCGCAGGCCTTGGCAGGCCGGAGCCGCTGGAAGCGGATAATCTGCAGGTCAAGCATCCGCTCTTGATCGAAGATGCCGCGGCAACACTGCTGAAGTTGCTTGACTACGGGGCAAAAGGGATTTACCAGGTGAATGGCCCGGAGGGGCTGAATAAAAAAGAAATGGCAGAAAAGATCAGCGCGGCGCAGAGCGCGGTTACCGGACGCGTTTTTTCTTATCCTGTCGTGGGCATTGAGCAGGCCGGCATCGCGGCTAAACCGCTAAATACCCATATGGTGAACGTAGATACCCCGAGGTCGTTTTATGAAGGGGTCCGCTTTCTGCTTGAAAAACAGATGGCGCTTAAAGGGGAAGAGAGAGCATGATTACCGACAACGTCAAACCTGTTAATTTTAAATCCCCACGGCGCATATTGGGCTTAAACCGGGATGATCTGGATTTCCTGACCAGGTCCCCGATTAAATTCGTTGAGGGCAATTTTGCGGACTACATCTGGGGCGGGTACCATCTTTATGATATGAAGGACCTGCCTTATGATGAGAATAGCCGGATTGCCGCCGAATCCTGGGAGGTTTCCGGGCATCGTAAATATCCGTCGCGGATACGCATGCCTGACGGCAGGGTGGTTCTTTTTATGGATCTGTTAAAGGACAGGCAATTAGCCGATTCTATCCTGGGCAGCGCGGTGGTTGAGCGTTTTGGGCAGGAGTTTCCGATCCTGGTCAAGTTTGTAGACGTGCATAAGCACATGTCCACGCATCTGCACCCTTCGCATAAGATGGCCGCGGCCCTGGGCGAGCAGGACCCCGGAAAAGAGGAAGTGTTTATAGTTCTGGACCTGCACAAAGGCGCGGAAAGCGCGTTATATCTGGGCTTAAAAGACGGGGTGACCCGCGAGGCCTTTGAAGAGGCGATCATAAAAGAGGAAAACGTCCTGGATCTTTTACATAAAATTTATGTCAAGCCGGGAGACATCTACCGCATCCCCTCGGGGATTATCCATTGCTGGACAGGAGGGTCGATCGCGGTAGAGATCACGGAATCAAGCGACTTGACTTACCGGGTATATGACTTCCGCCGCCAAAGGCCGATCCATATCGAAAAAGGGCTGGCCGCGATCAATTATACCAGCCAGCAGGGCAGCGCTTTAGAAAAGCAATGCCGGGGGGCCTGGCGGCCGCTGCCGCATAAGGGGATCGATTCGGTGACGACTTATAATTCCCTGAAGGTCGAACGTTTGAGCGCCGGATTAAACGGGAATTCCGTTGAGATCCGTGAGCGTAACACTTTTGAAGTATTGATGGGGATCGAAGGGGTAATCGAGATTACTCCCTTAAGAGGTAAATGGTCCGTTAGTTTGAATAAGGGAAGTTCCCTCCTGGTACCTGCCGGCGCGGGTGATTACCGCGTGCGCGGCCTTGATAAACTAAGCAATAACTACGCGCTGCGCATCAGTATGAAAGTTCCTTAAAGGAAAGATAAAATAACAATGGAAACCGGGGCAGATTTAGAAAAAAGGCTTTTAGCCGAAGAATCCCGTTATTGTTCTTACGGTGATACCGCCCATTATTTGAAGAAGCCGAAGATATTTTCCGGATGCGGCGGTTCGTTCTTGTATGATTACTCCGGAAAGCCTTATCTGGATCTGCAGATGTGGTATTCGGCGGTGAATTTAGGGTATAAGCACAGCCGGGTAGACGACGCGGTAAGGTCGCAGATCGACCGCCTGCCGCAATTAGCCAGCCAGTATCTGCACCGGGAGAAGATCGAGCTTGCCGCGGCGATCTCCAGGCAGACGCAGAGGTCCTTTAAGGCCGCAGGCAGGGTGCATTTTAATGTCGGCGGATCCCAGGCCGTGGAAGACAGCATCAAGCTGATCCGCAGGGCCACCGGTAAGACGTTATTTTTCGCCTTTCAGGGCAGCTATCACGGCAGGACACTCGGCGCCTCAGAGATCACCTCAAGTTACCGTTACCGCAAGCCCTACGGACATTTTTCCAACCGGGCGCAGTTTATCCCTTATCCTTATTGTTTCCGCTGCCATTACGGCAAACGTTTTGGCTCCTGTAAATATTATTGCGTGGAGCAGTTCGCCAGGCTGTTTGAAACCGAATACAACTCTGTCGTAGACACGAAAACCGGCGAATGCGAATTTGCCGCTTTTTACGTCGAACCGATCCAGGGGACCGGAGGCTATATTGTTCCGCCGCCCGATTATTTTAGAAGGATCAAAAAAATACTGGACCGCCATAAGATCTATCTTGTGGACGATGAAATGCAGATGGGTTTTTACCGGACCGGCAAGTTTTGGGGGCTGGAGCATTTTGGCATCAAGCCCGATGTCCTGGTTTTTGGCAAGGCGTTGACTAACGGCATGAACCCCTTGTCCGGCTTCTGGGCCAAAGAAGAACTGATCAACCCCGCCAGTTTTCCTCCGGGTTCTACACATTCGACATTTTCCTCTAACCCCATGGGGACCGCCGCCGGGCTGGAGGTAATGAGGGTCCTTCAGGAAAAAGGGATGGCAGAGCGGGTCAACGCCGCCGGGAAAAAATTCCTGGGCATGCTTAAAGAGCTGAAAAAGAAATACCGCGAGATCGGCGATGTCGACGGGATAGGGCTGGCGATGCGCATCGAGATCTGCCAGAAGGATGGGATCACGCCGAACCGGCGCCTGACGGATGATATTTTTCACGCCGGGCTTGAAGGCGGTCTGGAGTATAAGGGCAGGAAATACGGCCTGGTGCTGGATATCGGCGGTTATTTCAAGAACGCCTTTACCCTGGCGCCGTCTTTTTACATCAGCGATGAAGAGATCGGAATGGCACATAAGTTTTTAGACGAATTATTCGGCCGCTTTAGCGCAAAGAGGCCGCGGCGTTAAAACATCTTGACAAACGCCGGAATATGTGTTACAGTTATACAACAATCAGGAAAAGGGCACGATGTTGTGCCATGGAAAGGACAAAGGCGTTATAAAAGACGCCTTTTTTTGTTGTCCTTTTCCTTTCGATGTTCGAAAACATAAAAGTGATGTTGCTTATAGTTAGCAATGTTTAGCTAACCCGATTAAGTCATCCTTTTAGCAAACAATGGCGTTTTACTCCGGATAAAAATCCGGCGTAAAACGCTTTTTTTATACTATGCCAAAAAATTTCGCGGAACAATTAAAGGCCATATCTAAAATCAGCAAGGCGATCGCCTCGGATTTTTTCCTGGACGATATCCTGCGCCTGGTGGTTACGGTCACGGCCGAGGTCCTGGGGTCGAATATCTGCTCTTTAATGCTGATCGATGAAAAGACCGGAGAATTAATGGTGCGGGCCACCCAGAGTATCAGCGAACAATACAATAAGAAACCGCCTTTGAAAATCGGAGAGGGGATCGCCGGCAGGGTAGCTAAAGAAAACAAGCCTATCGCGGTAAAAGATGTGGTTAAGGAAAAGGAGTATAAGCATAAAGATATTGCCAGGAAAGAAGGGTTGGCCTCTTTATTGTGCGTGCCCATGTCGGTAAAAGGCAAGGTGATCGGGGTGATCAATTGTTATACCCCTAAAGCGCACGCCTTTAGCGATGAGGAGATCGAAGTGCTGACGACCATTGCCAACCAGGCGGCAGTGGCGATTGAAAATACGGAGTTAACCGTAAAAAGCAAGAGTATCAAAGAGGAACTGGAGACACGCAAGAGGATTGAGCGCGCCAAGGGTATTCTGATGCGCGACGAGGGGTTGACCGAAGAGCAGGCGTATTTAAGGGTGCGTAAATACAGTATGGATAACCGCAAGACTATGCGCGAAGTTGCGGAGGCGATTATCCTGTCGGCAGACATGAAAAATTTAACCGGGGCTAAGTGAGCCCGATTGCTCAAAGGCATGTGGCCTTGATCCATGGTGGATTAAGCAAAAAAAATGAGCAATGTGCAAAAGGAGGGGTAAGATGAATTTAGGCAGGCCAAACTCGAACGACGCCAACGGAACGTTTAACCGTTCGAAGAACGTGGTGCCAGGTTCGGGCATCTGTTCGCGTTGCGTGGATGGTTGTAAGGGTAATTGTGAAATTTTTCGGGCTTCCTTCAGGAGCCGTGAGGTGATCTATCCCGGTCCATTCGGTGAAATGACCGCCGGCGCGGATAAGAACTATCCGGTGGATTATTCGCATTTAAATATTCAAGGTTATGCCCTGGGGGCAAAAGGACTGCCCCGGGACGCCGTAGGGACCCCGGATAATACAAAATTTCCCGACGTGGATACAGAAACCCAGTACGGATGGGATTCCAAGGTTAAAATGAAGGTCCCTGTTTTTACCGGCGCCCTGGGTTCAACCGAGATCGCCAGGAAGAATTGGGAGCATTTTGCCGTAGGGGCGGCTATTTCAGGGATTACCCTGGTTTGCGGTGAGAACGTCTGCGGCATTGATCCGGGGCTGGAGCTGGATAATAAAGGTAAGATCAAAAGCTCTCCGGATATGGACCGCAGGATAGAGACATATAAAAAATTCCACGAGGGTTACGGGGAGATCCTGGTGCAGATGAACGTTGAGGATACCCGTTTAGGCGTCGCCGAATACGTGCGCAAAAAACACAAGCTGGAGGCGATTGAGTTAAAGTGGGGGCAGGGTGCCAAGTGTATCGGCGGCGAGATAAAGGTAAAGAGCCTGGAGCGGGCGCGGGAATTAAAAAGGCGCGGCTATATCGTTACCCCTGATCCAACGGAAGAGGCGATCCAGGAGGCTTTTAAAGACGGCGCGATCAAGGAATTCGAACGGCATTCCCGCTTAGGCTTTGTCTCTGAAGAGGGGTTTTTAGCCGAGGTAAAGCGGCTGCGGGATCTGGGTTTTAAAAGGATCACCCTGAAGACCGGTGCCTACTCCATGCGTGAATTGGCCATGGCGATCAAGTATTCATCCCTGGCCAAAATCGATCTTCTGACCATTGACGGCGCTCCGGGGGGAACCGGGATGAGCCCTTGGCGGATGATGGAGGAGTGGGGTATCCCGACTTTTTACCTGGAGGCCCTGACCCATGAATTCTGCTCTAAATTAGCCAAGCGGGGAATGCATGTGCCGGATATTGCTATTGCCGGAGGTTTCTCTACCGAGGATCATATTTTTAAGGCGATTGCCATGGGCGCGCCTTTTGTCAAGGCGGTTTGTATGGGCCGGGCATTGATGATCCCGGGAATGGTAGGAAAGAATATCGGTAACTGGATCAAGGAGGACAAGTTGCCGGTTACCGTCTCGGAGTTCGGCAAGACGGAAAAGGAGATCTTCGTCTGTTATGAAGAACTGGCCAAGAAATACGGCAGCCAGATCAAGGATATACCGCTGGGCGCGTTAGGCGTATATTCCTTTGTCCAGAAGATCAAAGTCGGCCTGCAGCAGTTGATGGCGGGAAGCAGGAACTTCAGACTGGCTACCATTTCCCGTAATGACCTGATGTCCCTGACCGAAGAAGCAGCCCAGGTTTCCGGTATTCCTTACGTGATGGATGCTTATCGTAAAGAGGCAGAAATGATCCTTAACGGCAATGGAAACGGTAGATCCCAAAGCCAAGCTAATCACCGCCGGTCGAAAGTAGCGGTAGGGAGGTAGTTATGGAAGGTAAAGGGTTGTGTCTTACCTGTATAAAGGTCAAGAGCTGCATTTTTGCCAGGGATACCTATATCGTCTGGCAATGTGAAGAGTTTTCCAGCGGCAACCATGTAGCGACAGGCCTTAAACCGGCCAGGGCAGGCAAGGCCGCCATCCCGCAAGA
>JBAZEH010000048.1:0-6277 GCA_041653955.1 Candidatus Omnitrophota bacterium
TTCCGTCTGGTCAACAAAAGGAACGAATTGTAATTCAACTCCATTTTCAAGGTCATAGCCTGTAATATCTTTTATGAACCCCCAGACTGTGCCATGTTTCCAGGTCTCTTTTGCAAATCCAAATAATGCCTGCGGGGTAAAGGCGTCAGCCAGTGTTTCACGTAAGCCCGTAAGCATGCCCTCCCCAAAGGATTTACCAGCTTCGACCCATGTACTGGTATCAGCTTCCTCATCCATAGCCAGAAATGTCATAAGCCCAGCCCTCAAAGTACCGCCCAGAAATTCGCCGAGCTTAGTTCCCCAGCCCTCAATTACATGCTTGTTTTCATCTATCCATGTGCTTAACCCTTCCCACGCTTCCCCAACTTTTCTTTTAAGCGCTGGCAGTATTTCTTTATCCCAGTAAGCCAGGAGTTTTTCCCCAAAAGTCAGGTTGCTTGCTTCATCGCTTGAAAAGAAGTCCATCATTTCCTGCGTCCCGGAAAGGATATTCTCTACTGTGCCGAATACTGTATCAAGCACCCCCTCGATAGAACCCCAGTTGGAATCAATCCATTTACCAAAGCTGTCTGCTATCCTTTCAACAAAGCCCCCGAAATCATCAAATACCCCGCCGGATTCAGTAACCTTTTCTATAAGGTTTGTAAGTACGGGCAGGAAAGCGTCCCCGATTGTTTTCTTGAGGTTATCAAAACCGTTTTTCAGTATCTCAAGCTGGAATTCAAAGGATTTGGATTGTTCAGCAAGTGCGGTATCGGTAGAACCCAGTGTGTCATTGAAGTTTGCCATAAAGGTATCAAGGTCTTCAATGCCTGAAGACAGCATAGCAGAAGCCCCGCGCAGAGCCCGCATTTCCGGGAATAGTTTCTGAAGTTCAGTTAGCGACCCCCCCGATGCCTCCTGTACCAGTTCAAGTACATCTACCAAATCAAGGTGTTTCAGCGCAGCCTCCCCTGATTCATAGCCTGCTTCATGTATCACCTTTGCCATTTCTTCTGACGGGTCAATCAGCGCAAGTATCATCCTGTTTAGAGACGTTCCAGCTTCAGAGGCATTGATACCTTTGGTGGTCATATATGCAAGTGCGCCGGATAAGGAGTTAAAACTAACATTGGCAATCTTACCCATAGCGACAAACTCACCGACAGTATTGGAAAGCTCCTCAAAGGTTATGACACCTTTGTCAACAGTTTTGAACATGGTATCCGATACGGCAGCCGCATCATCTGCGCTCATGGCATAAGCGTTTAGCACGGCAGCGATTCCTTTGGCGGATGTTTCAGTCGTTGTAAGCCCGGCACTTGCAGCCTTAGCAGAAGCCTCCAGCACCTTTAATCCTTCAGCCCCTTCAAAACCGGATGAGGCTATATCGTATAGGCCGTCAGCTAAAACTTTGGCAGATTGAGGGAACCTTTCGGACATGGCAGTTACTTCATCGGATACCTTCT
Organism: Candidatus Omnitrophota bacterium; assembly: GCA_041653955.1. GTDB lineage: Bacteria > Omnitrophota > Gorgyraeia > Gygaellales > Profunditerraquicolaceae > UBA1562. The sequence goes on from JBAZEH010000048.1 coordinate 1,449, forward strand.
CAAATTCACTTTCAGACATTTGCAGGATAGAATTTACATTGCGCATTGACGTTTCAAACTCAGCGGCAATACTTATACTGTCTGAGACAAAATTAAATGTACCCTTTATAGCAGAGGTAAGCCCGTCAAAAGCCTGCTTTGCAAGGAACAGCGCACCGCCAGCAATAGCCATCCCCTTGATTGTGCCGCCAAGAGAAGCCATAGCACGGTCAGCCTGCTGCGAAGCGTTTATCGCCCCCCGGGCATCGCCGTCTATTGATATTTGCATTCTTTTATCAGCCATAGAATTTCTCGTATTCTTCTTCTGTTAAAGTTTCTTTTAATTTATCAACCTTCCGCTGGTATTCCGTATTTGCCGGCCTCTCACATGCCTCATTCATAAGTTTTATATACTTTACAAACCTGCTTGCAGGCATAGACCACCTGTAGGAGTCATATTCAAGCCCGTAGAATTTTAAGAATCTTGCAGTAAGGTCAACCCATCTTACTTTCCCTGCCGGGCCCCGGCTTTTTTTTGACCATCTTCTTTCTTCTTGCCGTCATCTATCGAGCCTTTAAGTATCCGGTTATACTGGGTCATAAAGTTAGTAAGGGCAATTTTGGTAAGGCTTGCCTTAAATGCCTCCCTGTCTATATCATTTGAATGTGCGACAAGCCCGGCGAGGAAGTCCTTTACTTTGTCCCAGTTTTCCTCACTTGCAAGCGTCATCCCCTGTAAAGATAAGAATTGCCTGTAAAGTTCAACAGGCGGGTCAGCCTGTATCCTGTATTTTTTGCCAGCAAAGGTCAGGAGGATTTCCTGATTTTCAAATCCCCCCATGTCTATTTCTTTCATTTTATGCGCCTCCTTTAACTAAAATAATTTATATAGGCTTCACACCCATAGAACAGCAGCCACAATATAAAGCTAAAGATTATCAGGTAGGCTATCACCCACATTATGGCTACCAACCGCCTACGATACATAAGCGCTCGATTCGGTATTTTTTGCAGTAACCGTTATTAGCTCATTAGTTGTATGCCAGTAAGCCTTGCCTGATACATCTACAAATACCGGTGAGCTGTCAGGGTTTAAGTGCTTTGTAGCTGTCAGCCAGTAAAGGGTTGGTATACTGATTTTAAATTCCCTCTCAGTCCCCGCACTCCCACGAGTGCAATCAATTTCAAGTGAACCGCCGTCAAGCGTGGATGCAAGAGCTGAACCTCCCGCCATCTGTACAGCAAGATACTGGGTATCCGCACTCTCAAGCTTAAGTGTCAGGTTTACATCAACCGTGCATTTCTGCTCGAGGAAATCATTCCACTTGTAATCTTCACAGGTCTTTACCTTATAAAGATTCCGGCTGATTGTGATTGTAAATGCCGTTACAGTCGTCGCTTCAGAACTATCCAGCGTGTAAGTACCTTCAAATGTTCGGAAGGGTAGGTCCGTCTCATAACTCGGGCTTGCAGCATCCTCCTCCGTTAAGTCAATACCGAAGAAGTTTACTGTCATAACCAGCGGCATTCCTGCTTCACCTCTTATGACAACCTGGTTAATCTTGCCGTCAAGAACCCTCTCGGTTGAGATTAAATCCCTTTCAAAAGTAACCCAGGGTATGGTATTTGCCTTTGTTATAGTGTGAGTATGCACCGTACCTGTTACGACTGAGTCAGCCCCTAAAGCATAGGCCATTATTGCAGCCCCAAAATCCGGCCTGATATACGTATCAAAAGAACCGTCTATATTGTGGCCTGTCTTTAAAATGTCGTCTATTTCCTCGTCTGCATTAAGGGAGCCTACCTCGATAAAGTCCTGTACAAAGTCCCATGAGTCCGGGCCCGATAACCTGCAAAACTTTGCAGCCTGAACCGCTGTTCCCTTCTTTGTCTGTTTGGATATCCCTATATATCCGTCTGAACCTCTTTGTCCGCTCATTTATTTCTCCTTTACTAAAATAAAATCATTCCTGTTTTTTGCCTCCAGAAGGGGCAGCTCAGGGAGTAAATCCCCGTAACGCACCCTTTTTTTATATTTTGGAAAATCAAGCTCACAACCCCCTATATACTTCGGGATAAGCCTGATTGATTTGTTTTTTGGTTTTACCATTTTGTTTTCATATATTACTTTCATTTATCCCGTCCTTGTCTCCTCGGTATAAACAACCAGAGGTATTTTTGCTGATATGTGCGGAGTCTTAAAAGCAGGGTTTATCCCGTTAATAGTGCGCCCCAGCTCGTGCCTGTCAACGTATGTAGGAAAATCCAAATCCGGGTTTTCCCAGAATTTTTGGAATATCAAAAATAACAATGTCTGGAGTTTTATATCCCTTGCCTTTGCATCCATTCCCTTTATGTAGACTGTAAGCTCAAAGCGCCATCCCACCCTGTATGTATGTGTGGTCTCAGGGATAAAGTCCTCGACCCCATCCCACCAGATATCCATACATGTATAGGCCGTAATTTCCTTTATGCCATACTCATAGACCTTATCCATTCCGGTTACGGCTTCCATGAGCGTCTTGATTTTAGTTTTGATTCCTGCTATGTCGTTTGCCATTTTTACCCCATAAAAAAAGACCCCTGCTAAGAGGCCTTAAATAAATACCATTGCGGATATTCACAATGCTTTTATCTTATTATCTTTTCAACTTCTTCCTCGTATATCCTTATAACTTCCGGCTCACTTTCCTCGGCCATCCTAAAGAAATAATGTTTTGGCCTGATATATGCAGAGCGGTTCCTTCCGGCCCTGCCCCCGACATCCTGTATGAGTGCGTAATCACGGGACAGGAATTGTCCAGCTACAAGAATCCGTTCATTGTACAGGGCCTTTATTTCACGTCTTAGTGTACCAGTTTTATATGGCGCCCTTACAAATGCCCTTTGCTGCCACATCTCAAGCACCCTTTTGGAAGCTCTTGTCTTCATTTTCTCAAACAGGTAAGGATACTGTGTAAAGTAATTTCTATAATCATTGCTGAAGCTATAAGAAATATTTATCATACTGAACCAAACTCAACTTTCCTATAACGGTCTAAAATCCTTACTACATTATCGGGTATGGGTTTACCTGATTGTGATACAAATGCCCCTTCTTCAAACCTCTCTGAGTAGTCCACTACCTCACCCTTGTAGATAGCAGCAACCCAGAGCTTCAGCGCAAGCTTGAGTTTCCTCGGCACATTTGCCCTTGCTGCCCCATATCCTGCGGTATACACTACGTCTATATTTTTGTTGCCCTTATCAAAGGTATCACCGTAAAGCTCGATGTAACCCTCTTTTGAGTAGATAAAGTAATCGGTATTTTCAGTACCTACATCTATATCATCTACCTGTAAGGTTGTTACTGATACTATGGGTTTGTGATCCACAAACAAGTATTTAGTGCCATTGCCGTCATAGGTTTCTGTATAGGCCAGGTCTGTAAGTTGGTCAAGCCCCAGCTCCTCGGCAATATCAGCACACACATCATCAAGCAAAGATATCAGCACATTGTCCATAGAGGTATCACTGCTATCTGAAATATTTAAAAACTGCCTCATCTCAGCCAGTGTTACGATTGTTTCAGTCTGTACATCAGCCATTTAATTCTCCCGTTTTTTTAGGATTGCGTGCAGGTTATCAACAGTTAAAAGCTCAACCTTAGCCTGCATAAAATTACATTTAATGCCGTAGCTTTTTGAAAGCTCAGCATTCCAGGTCATATCAAAATATCTAAAAGACATATCATTCCAGAAACTTACATGGGTAGGGTCACAAAATGCCCCTTTGCCTGTAGTCGAGGGTACATATATTTCAAATATGCCATTCGGAATAAGTATCCTGTATATCTCATTAAAGGTTCTTATTACATTGTGCTGCGGAATATGTTCTATAAAATGCGATGCCCGGACCTCGTCTATTGAGTTATCTTCAAATACAGACAGGACTTCCGGTATCTTCCCGCATATAAAATCCTTGCCGTATTTTGCGCTCCAATCGTAGGAGTCAACTCCTATGTATCCATTCTTCTTGATATTGCTACAACCTAAATCCAGTTTCAACTTGTCCCCAGTGTAAAATCAATAGCAGCCTGACAATGTATTATCGTAGTATCATATACAGGCACGCAGGCGTCAGCATGGTTTACAAGTAGCCCTATTTCGGTACATCCGTATATGATTGCCTCTGCACCATTTACTATTAGTTTCTTTATAATCTGCCTGTATCTTTCAGCGGAGGATTCTAAAATTATGCCCTGTGAAATTTCGTTATAGATAACACTTGATATGTATCTCCTGTCTTCTTCTTCAGGCACTATAACCTCAGGTATTAATCTTGATTTGAAATAGCCCCTCTCCATTGTATAAACCGTTGCAATTAAGCCTACCCTGCCATAGTCTTCTATGTAGGGATTTATGCAATCGGCTATATGGATTAAAGGTATGCTTATTTTAGACTGGATATAATCAGCCCCCTCATGCCCTGTTACGGAGCATATAAAAATACCCTCAGCTCCTGCCCTCTCCAATTCCCCAGCAGCGTGTAAAATTTTATTTGCTGCCACGAGGAAATTGCCGTTCCTCTGATGTTCCTCTACATCGGCAAAGTTTAGGGAATACATCAGCATCTCAGCAGAGTTTAAATCCCCCAGCCTATCCCTTATACCACGATTTATAAGCTGGTAATAAGTGTCTGTAGACTCCCAGCTCATGCCGCCAACCAAGCCTATCTTTTTCACTGCGCCTCCATTTTTCTTATTTCTTCAAGCCCCTTCTTAAAATACTGATATGGGTTTGATATTCCATTTATGTTAAAATCTTTCTTGAATCTATCCGGCAGCAGGTCTTTATTTTTTTCATGCATTA
>JBAZEH010000049.1:0-5619 GCA_041653955.1 Candidatus Omnitrophota bacterium
TATTTCAGTCTCAAGTATAAGCGCATACTGCCTGTATATCAAGGGGGCAAGCTCCTCTAAAGGCATGATGCTGACAATAAAATCTAATAACGGCCCTTCTTTCCACTTCTCCCCTGTCAGGCTCAGGCTTACCAACCTATAACCCAGCTTATTTGACCTGATAAAATAAATAACCGCATCCGTATTAGTAGCCACAAAATTCTCGCGGTAGATTTCCGGCAGATTAAATGGATCATACCAGTCTGTCCTGGTTTCCGTATATATATCGGTAATACCGATAGTCGCATCGCTGCTTTTGGGCCCGGATCCCTCTATGGCAGACATAACATCATCCAGCCTCCAGTCTCCTTTTCTGGGATGGTGAAAGAATACTCCGCTTATCGGGCACAGGTGCGAAGGCACGGTCATGCCTTTTATTACCCTCCCGCTAAAAAAACTAAGCCTGATATTTGTCCGGGCCACAGGCACATACGATATTATTAAAAATTGGAATGAGCCCGCGAGGATTATCGCATAGGTCGCGGAATTCCGAAACCACTTTGTCCGTAACTTTGATACTCCCGCGGCAGTAACCAGGGCAAATATCGGCAGATAGGAACAATCTGCCCTGGGATGTTTATTGTTAATCAGGGTGAATATAGCGTAAGTCACGATGATCCATAAAACAACCGGGAGGCTTAACCTGTCCTTGCTATTCAAGAAGCTGGCCAACCCTATGAAAAACATAATTGTGAAAAACGGGGCGATCTGGCTCCCGGACAGCAGGCGAAAATAATAGGTGAATGATAAAAGAGAGAATGTCTCCGGAGGACTTAATGGCTTTCTTACCTTAAAGCCGTATATTATATAAGTTTCCCATAAGGAGCCAAACTTTGGAAAATACCATACCCCCCCGATCAATGCCGCTATAACAGCCGCCAGGCACAGGTTCCGAAAGGCCCTTTTCTTTGATCCCGCCTCTTTTTTCTCTATGAGCGCGTATGCCGCCATAATGATCATCGGGCCGGCCAAGAAAAAGACGAATGTCAATGCCGTCAATATCCCGATACCTATTGCTATGCCCAATAGAACAGAGAATAAAGTATTTTTAAACCTATCGGTATAAATAAGCAGGCACAAGCCAAGGGAAGTCATAGCTAACGATGCGAAATCAGGTATAGATATCCTTGAAAGCCCGAATACATACGGGTACATCGCGACGGTAAATGCGGCCAGGAGTCCGCAATTCTTTCCGGCTATTTTCTTACCTGAATAATATATCGAGATGAATAATACGGCTGCAAAGAATATATTGGTTATTACCGCCGCCAACCTTATATCGGAGGCAAAAAAGTGCGCTATTGCCGTGCAGAAAGGAAAAAACGGCGGCCGCAGATTATCAACTTGAAGCAAGGCAGAAAACATGCCTCCGGAAGGACGGCTTAATATATCAAAATAATCCAAGGCCCTTAATAAATGGTACGCCCCGTCGGCATAAGGAGGGAATTCATCTAATCTAAACCATATATAATTATTTACCGCATAAAACAATACCAGCAAGGACAAAACAATAAAGCTGTTGTGTTTTTTTATAATGTCATTTCGCATGATAATATTCCCTCTTGCTTTATATGCCTGCCTTCAATTTACATTACGGGGGATATTAATAAAAGCCGCCAGTCCCCTGATATTCTGCCGTAAATCCTCGATACTTCTTATCTTCAAGATTTTCATAAATATATACTTAGGCCTTAAATAAAATCCCCGATAAGCCATATTAAGCAGTTTTTCCACATCGTTCTTTTTCATAGTGTAAGGGATAAACCCGGCATTCTGATGCGACTGCGCTGCGGTAAACGAGCTCATTACGCCATATTTCTCAATATCCCGGAACAACTCTGTTCCGGGATGGCAGGCCAAAGTGAAGAATTTGGCATATTCGGGGTTTAACCTGCAGGCAAATTCAATCGTCTGCAACCCCTCTTCGTAAGTTTCCCCGGGGATCCCGAATATAAAGGTAGCGAATATTTCTATATTTAATTTTTTACATAAACTTACAGCGTGTTCAATCTGCCCTATGGTCTCTCCTTTGCGTAAAATATCCAGGTTTTTCTGCACTCCGGACTCAATACCCATAAGCAGCCTTCTGCAACCAGCTTTTTTCATTATCCTTAAAGTCTGCTCATCGGCCGTATCTGCCCTGGTATTCCCCGACCAGGCGATCTTTATATTCCGCCCGAGGATCTCCTGGCATATCTGAAATATCCTATGCCTGTTCTCGGTAAGGTTATTGTCCCAAAATAAGATATCCCTTACCTTGTGCCTTTCTATGACCTCCTGCATTTCATCTACCACATTCCCCGGGCTCCTGTACCTGACCTTAGGGCCTAATGTCTGGGTATGGCAAAAAAGGCAACTGTGGCTGCAACCCCGGCTTCCGACAATGGTCGCGTTCGGGAGCCGTTTATAAAACCCGATACTCGGGCTATATCTTCCCATATCTACCAGGCTCCTCTGCGGAAAAGGCAATTCATCCAGGTCTTCCAGGAGGGGGGCATATTCATTCTTTATTACCGTCCCGGACTTATCTCTCCAGATCAGCCCTTTTATCTTTCCCGGTTCGCCTCCATTTTCAAGACAGCCGCATAATTGCCTCATTATATGCTCGCCTTCACCTATACAGGCAAAATCTATATGAGGAGATTCCTGCAGGCACTTCTCCTGCCAGGCCGTAGGGAAAGGGCCGCCGACAATAGTCAAAAGCCCCGGAAAATTATGCTTAATCTCCGAAAGAAATACTTTTGCCCTCTCCCAGGAAAAGGATATGATAGTTACCCCCAGGATACCGGGGTCTTTATCGCGGATAAACCTTATCGTATCTTCAGTAGAGCTGAAGATGCTGTCAATAACCCAGACTTCATGGCCGCCCTTTTTTAAAAACGAAGCTATATACAATAGCCCCAAAGGCTCGGTTGCCCCGGGCACAAGGCCGAACCCTTTATCCATCCTGCTCTTTCTTGCCATGTACGAAGGGTAGAATTCGGAAAAATTATAAGGTGGTACCGTTAATAATACCTTCATCCCTCGCGCTCCGTTTACAAAATAATATTTCATAAAAAAGGCTGCCCAGTCCGTTCAAAGCCGCATAACCCCATACGGCGTCTCTTAAGTAAAGGACCGGTATGCTATTTAAGGCAAATTTCAATCCTTGCGACCTAGCAAGAAAAATTAAAAACTTTAATTCGGTAAGAGGCGTAATAAACATACTCGCTAAACTAAGCAAAATCCATTGGGGCCGGAAAAAAGAAAGCATCAGGCCCGTTAAAAAGAATATAATAAAAAAAATTGATATGAACCCATTCTTTTTATGGTGGGTTTTTGCCGCGATTAACGTGGGTTTTCTAAGATACAGGCTGACAAGCGGCCTGGCAAAATTAAATTGCTGCCTTAGGTACCCGCTGATCGTACTGCGAAAATAATGCCCGACGCCGTTGTCTTTATCCCATAAGAGTTTATATTTTTTAGAAAGGTTATGCGAAAACTCAAGGTCTTCGGAAGACGGGTACTTCAGCCCGGCAGGAAAACCTTTCGCATCTAAAAAGGCGCCTTTCCTGCAGGCGAAGTTGCATGAGGTGAGGGATTCGATAAATTTGGGCATGGCCCTTCTTCTAAATTTGAGCTCAAGAAAAGCAAATCTCTCTATCATCTTCTTGCCTGGTCCGGCTACGAAAGAATAGCCCCCGCCAACCGCGGCAACAGAGTCATCAGAAAGGCTCTCAACCATCCTCTCTATCCAATCATTCCCTACTACGCAATCCGAATCAACAAACAATAATATTGCCCCCTTAGATATAGCTGCTCCGGTATTCCTCGCCTTACCCGGGCCGCTTCTCTGCCCTGTTTTAATAACCTTACAGGGAAATTTCTTGCATATATCCCCGCAGCCGTCGGTAGAACCGTCATCTACAACAATTACCTCAAAATTAGAATAAGATGAATTAAATATAGAGGCTAAGCAACCGCCTAAAGTTGAACGGGAATTGTAGGCCGGGATAATCACGGATACCTTCGGAGTATCAAGCCCTTCTTTCAACAAGACGTCCTCCATGAAAAAGCTTGTCCCATAGATACTTTACCGCGCCGGGAATAAACCGTAAAGACTTATGCCCCATCTTTAGATTCCGCCAGATAAAAGAAGGCATAATAGCGACCTGCCGGTTAGCCCTGGCGAACATTCTGCCTATATCAGAACTCTTTAAATCGCCCATTTCATAAACCGGGCCTTTATAAACATTTGTGGACTCAAGCGCCAAATCGCACAAAAATCTCCCTCCCCTTTCTACTATTTCATAGAACCTTGTTTGCGGGAGGGGAAGCGCCAAAAGAAAAGATGCCGTGAATACACAGGGATTTCTTGCTAACATACGCTTGGCTATACTCACGGTCTCTTTTATTGTTTCCGCGGTATCAAAAGGCAGTCCGATCATAAAATGCAGCTTTACCTTCATCCTGGTTTTATTTATCATCCCCAGGTTCTCATTCGCTTTCTCAAGGCTAAGGTCCCTGTTTATTTTGTTTAAAACTTGCTGTGAACCGGAATCAATGCCTAAACTTATTAGATAAAATCCCGCCTTTTCCATCAATTTAAACATCTCGTAGTCGCCCACATCCGCCCTTATGCCATTGGGTATGCTGAAAATAAGGTCTTTATACCTTCTTTCTATGACTTTTTTACAGAATTGCTTGACCCTGCCGGCATCAAGACCGAAACCATCATCAAACAGATTGATTTCTTTAACCTTGAACCTGCCGGCTAAATAATCAATTTCAGCCAATACATTATCTAAAGATCTGAATCTGGCTTCAGAGCCGTGTATATGTTTCGTGCAATAAATGCACCTGTTGGGGCAGCCGCGCGAAGTAATAAGCGTGGCCAGAGGGGTTTTGCTATATGCCAGATTATATCTGTTCAAATCATACAAATGCCATGCGGGAAAGCCTAATCTATCCAGGTCCTCGATAAACGGCCTCCTGGGATTGACCTTAAGCGTTCCATCCCAATAGGCGATACCCTTGATCCTGGACAAATCATCCTCCCGCATAAGCTCTACTATCGTATCTTCCCCTTCTCCCAGGACCACAATATCCGCGTAACGGGGGATAAGCTTATCATATATCGCCGTGGAATGGGGGCCCCCGAAAATGATCCTGGTAGAAGGGGAATTCTCCCTGATCAGCCCGGATATCTCCAGGGCGCTTGAAATAGTGCCGTTGGTTACGGATATCCCTACAATAGGATAATCTTTTAATAAGCCGGCTATCTTTCTTTTATACCCTCCGGTAACCTGGCAATCAACTATCCTAACTGTAAAACCTATCTTTTCCAGACTGGTAGCGATCCACCCTATACCAAGGGAAGGAACACTCCACCACCAGCTATGTGAAGGTGGGTCAATAAGCAATACCCTGTTGCTATTAAAATCCACTTTCATGCGATACGCCCTCCGTGAAAAAGCTTATCCCATAGATATTTTACCGCTCCGGGGAGAGCCCGCAAAGACTTATGCCCCATCTTTAGATTCCGCCAGATGAAAGAAGGCATAATAGCGACCTGCCGGTTAGCCCTGGCGAACATTTTGT
>JBAZEH010000050.1:0-5582 GCA_041653955.1 Candidatus Omnitrophota bacterium
AGCACTTCAGCGCGTTACTCTGATTATCTACAATCAAAGAATGAAAAGATGAACCTATTAGGAACAGGACTGAATACATTGCAAGGAGTAGGTTCAAATGCCTTACAATACGGCACAAGCAAAAACCAGTTCAATACCAACATCACAAACCTTAAAATGCAACAGGCAGCGGCACAAGACGCGGCCGACGCGGAAGAAAACAGTATGTGGAGCAGTCTTATTAGTTCCGGGATAGGGGCGGCGTCTTTGCTTCTTACCGGAGGGACAGCGGCCCCTTTGGTTTCCGGGAGTATGTTGGGAAGCGCGTCCGGGGGAACCTCAAGCGGTATGGGACTGAGTTCTATTAATGCCGCTTTGTCTGGAATATCTAACTATAATTTAGGTGGGTTAAGATACTATATACCTGGAAGTCTGGATAATTAGGAGGGTTAAAAATGGCAGGCAGAGGATTGGCTATTCTTTCGGGGATCGCCGCAGGCGCGGAGAAAGCGGCGCAGAACATATACAATATCAACATAGCAAAGCAACAGCTCGATATGAAACGTCAGGAGTTCGACGTTGATATGAAGATTAAAAAACTCCAGTTGCAGAAAGCGGAGAATGACCCTACAATAGACCCGGAGGTGATAGCGGCTAACAGGGAGGTATTGAAGAAACAGGCCAATATCAGCAAGAACCTGCTTGACTTGCAGGATACCAGTATCAACGCGGCGATGAAGCAGAATAAGCAGGAGCTTGCGTCGGCACAGCAGAAAGTGCAGAGTATAAACGATGTATTCGGAACTTCCGGTCTGGGTCCGGTAAAGAAAACCTCTTACACAGGGCAGGCGTATATAAAAGCTTGGTCTGCCGCTAAGTCTTACCTTGAGAAGAATGACCCGGAGTTTGCTTTGCTTCCGTTTGAAGAACAGCAGGCAAGGCTGAACCAGACTGCCGATGAGTTATACCAGCAGTTTCAGGCTGGCGGTTCGCAGAACGTTCAGCCTGCTACGGCACAACCTACGGCGGCACAGCCAGCTGTTCCCGGACAGGATATAGAGGCTATAATAAGCGAGAATATGAAAGCATACGGCAAGACAAGAGAAGAGGTAACCGCCGCCCTAAAAGCAAAGGGGCTTATGTAATATGGCTGTAATCCCCGGTTTGTTTGAAGAAAAGAGCAAGGTCGTCCCCGGCTTATTCCCTGCCAATGAGAATAAAAGCAAGGTAATCCCCGGTTTATTCGAAGAACAGCCCAAGACAAATGTCGTTCCGGGATTATTTGACGGACCTGCCAAGAAAGAAAGTCCTGCATCCACAATAGCACAGGAAGGGCTGATAAAGCCACTTAAAAGCCTTGCCTCTGGGTTCTATAAAGCCTCGGCTAACTTTGCCGACACTCTTGATTTCTACTCCGATAAAATATCTATGGCTATGGGTAACCCAGAAGCCAAAAGTAGTGTATTTGAGTTGCTAAGAGATAACTGGGATAGGTTCTCCCAAGACCTTGAGAAAGGCGGACTGTCAGAAGGGGTAATTAAAAAGGTTTACTCCGGATTAGGAGAAGCAGGTTTTGAAGTTCCGAAACTGATGGCCTTAGGGCCGCAGGGATTAGCAATGTCCGGGGCGGCAGAAGGTGGAAAGACCGGGGGAGTAGGCGGAGCGGCATTAGGCGCGGTGTCTGGTGGCCTTACAAAAGGCGCATTAAAAGGTATTCAGGCGTTGCCCTCTTCTTTAAAATACCCATCTGCTTTTGGGTTCGGTGCGTTAACTACCCCTGGTGGGGTGGAAGAAAAAGTTGCCGGTGGTGCTGTTATGGCCGGGTTATCTGTAGGAAAAAGCCCCTCAATGCGCGAGTTTAAAGAAACGCAGAGGTTCTCCCCTATCAACAAGATATTCCCATACGAGTTAAGGGAACGTTATTATCAGAATATAGTCAACCGTTTCCAGTCCATCGAGAACGTAACCGAAAGAGCTAAAGCGATGGGAATGAAGATTAAGCCTGGAGAAAACCCTGGCATCCGTGCAAGAGAATACCTTTCCAACACAGCAAAGGCAGACCAGGTTATAAAGAACGGGACTTACCGTATTACCCAGGAAGGCAAGATTGAGGTAACCGGAGAAGGTCTGCAACCTATTCTCAACGATTACGACAAGACAAGCCCTATAAAGGGGGTAAGGCAGCGCTCTAAAGACTTAAACGATTATCTTATTGCCCGCAGGACAATAGAAGATTTGCAACGCCCCAAGTCTGAACTTAGCAAAGAGAATATAGTTACTCCTGAACAGGTGGCGAAGGCAAAGAAAACAATATCAGCGTTGGCTAAGAAATACGGGGTTGAGAATGTTCCTGAAGAAATCGTCCCTGAACAAATACAACCTAAGATTAAGAAAGAACAGAATATTCCAGTTAAAAAAGAACACAAGACACCTTCCCTTACCGCTAAAGGTATACAGGAAATACCTCATTTGTCAAAAACCGCTACCCGTCTTTATGAATACCAGAAGCGGGTGCTTCATCTGCTTGTGGACAGTGGAAATATGTCGGAGAAACAGTATCAGGACATTATTTCAAAGAACCAGAATTATATACCTTTTGACAGGGTAATGCCGGAGGAAGCCGTCTCTGCCGGTATGCCTGTTAGCAAGAACCGCTTTACTGGGGCGCGCAGTCCGGTAAAACGTATCAAGGGTTCTGAACTTGAGATACAAGACCCCATTGAGAGTATCATCAAGAATACTTATAGGATTATGGATATATCTGAACGTAATACCATCGCCCGTGATGTCGCAAAGTTAGGGGAAGTCCTGCCGAAAGAAATATCTCCGGTAAGGATAAAAATGCAGCCGGTTAAGTTGACCGGAAAAGAGTCCTCAACGGGGAAGGAAGAAACTATATTCAGGCCGTCTCAATTCAAGCCTAAAGGTAACGTCATAGAATACTTTGACGAAGGGAAACGGAAGTATATCGAGGTTACTCCCAACCTGTATCAGGCTATGACAGGGCTGAATGAAGCCTCTTCAAACCTGTTCGCTAAACTTCTATCCATACCAGCCGGGACGTTGCGCGTGGGAGCCACAATAACCCCGGAATTTATGCTCCGTAATCCTATCCGCGACCAGTGGACGGCATTGCTACAAACAAGGTTAGGCTTCAAGCCTTTTGTTGATAGCGCAGGGGCTATAGCCGATATTCTCGGACAATCTGAGGCATATAACAACTGGCTCCGTGCCGGTGGAGCACACGCTGGATTTGTAGAATTATCCCGTCCAAGCCTGCGGAAGATGGTTAAAGATTTGAGGGGAAACAGAAGCCTTTTAAGCAATCTTAACATAATATCCAAAGCCCAGGATTTAAGCCAGTTATTCGAGCAGGCAACAAGGTTGGGTGTCTATAAAGCCGCGATAAATAAGGGTATGTCTCCAGTAGAGGCCGCTTTCCAAAGCAGAGAGTCAACTCTTGACTTCGCAAGAAGAGGGGCAAAGACTAAGGATATTAACTCTGCCATAGCTTTCTTTAATGCCGGGATACAGGCAGTTGACAAGACAGCCCGGATAGCAAGAGAAGACCCCGCAGGGATGACCGCAAAGGCCATAGCTTCAATAACAATACCGTCTTTAATTCTGTATCTAAAGAACAGGCAAGACCCTGACTATAAGGAAATCCCGCGCTGGCAGAAAGACCTATTCTGGATTACAAAGGTAGGCAATAACTATGTCAGGATACCAAAACCGTTTAGCTATGGACAGATATTCGGCTCTCTGCCGGAAAGGTTTTTTGAGTATCTTGACAGTTCAGACCCTAAAGCGTTTGACGGGATGACAAAATCAATATATGACTCATTATCTCCGGTGGCAGGAGACCCGGCAAGCGGCCTTCTTCCTACTGCGGTAAAGCCGTTGATAGAGAACGCGACAAACTGGAATTTCTTTACCCAGAGAAATATTGTTCCGCAGGGAAAGGAAACAATGTTGCCGGAGGCGCAGTTCACAAAATACACAACTGACACCGGAAAAATGGTAGGCAGGTGGCTTAATTATTCCCCTGCCAAGTTTGAGAACCTTATAAGGTCTTACTTCGGAGGGACAGGAAGATACGCTCTTGAGGGCGGTGATTTAGTCCTAAGGATAACGGGAGGGAAAACCACAGAAAGAAGGCCGGTAGAAGCCGCAGACGTCCCGCTGATAAAAGGGTTTGTTACGCGGTCTGTCTATACCTCTCCCGAAAGCCTGCAAAGTTTTTACAGGCAGAAAGACGAACTCGGCAGACCGTATCTGACCTACAAGGGTTATCTCAACGCCGGAGAACTGGACAAGGCAAGGGAGATATTGGCAAGGTTCCCCAAAGCTAAATATTATCCGATATTGAACAGGTATGCCGATACTCTTTCCAAGTTCAACGCGGCCATTGATAACACGGTAAGGCAGGATATTACCGCTTCTGAAAAGCGGGCAAAGATAAACTCGCTTGAAAAACGAAGGTTAGACTTGTTAAAGAAGATAAACGGATATATCAATACATTGGAGGGTAAATGATGCTGAAACAGGCAATAGTCTTAGTCTTAATCATCTTAGCAGTAATAGCTCTGGATAAAATCATAACAAGAGGCGACGTGCCGCAAGGCAGATACCCCGATATATTTTACGGGGAGTATTAAACCTTTCGGCAATACTTCTTCATCTCACGCAATAAAGACACTCTCTTCTTGGTGGTGTCCAGATCGCCCAAGTGCATCCCCCCGCAGAAAGCTACACACCCTATCATAGCCATCCTTGCCTCTTCCTTGCCGAGCCTGGCTATCATTCTCCTGGCCTCAGCGTGTATCCTGTAATCCACAATGCACCGCGATATGTAAGCAATCATTCCGGTCTTGTTTTCCTTATCACAGCAAAATACGCATCTGTTCCCGTAGAAAATATGTTCTGCCGTGGACAATTCAGCAGAGCAGATGTGACATTTGGCAAAACGTTCCTCGATGTCTTGGTATTCTAAAGGCATATTCTTTCTCTCTTTCTTAGTATGTCTGTGATATTCTCTTTTTCTTCAATCCCAAAATGCCTATACACATACTCCTGCTTCTTGAAAAATAAAATCCATTTCCCGCGCACAATTATAGCCGATCCGCTTATTAACGGCCTGGAACTTTTCACACGAAACAATCGGAACAACAGTCCAGGGGAAATTACTTTATACCAATAATTACCGTCCGTCATCTGGAATAACGAGTAGTCAAAGGCGAGTGTGCCGGTGAGAATTTGCATTATTTATTAGTTCTCCCAAATTCAAAATGGTTATCCAATGTCTCCCGGTCTGCGATATTTACCTGCATTGTTTCCTCTTCTTCTATCAATCCCCGAAGCAATAGAAGATACACCCGTGCGTCCTTTATTCTTCCCTGTATTGGCTCTGATAGCACCGCTCCAGTCTTGATAAAACTGGAGATGCTGTCAATATGCTTACGGAGATAGACCCAAAGGATAACTTTAGGGTCAACGCCCAATTCCTGTCCCAGACGCTTGAAATTATCCAGGCGGTCTGTCTGGGTGTATTCTTTACCCTTAGTCCTACCGATTTCCAATTCCTCTCTTTTCCGCTCGGCATT
>JBAZEH010000051.1:0-5320 GCA_041653955.1 Candidatus Omnitrophota bacterium
GCCAGCATCCGCCACCGAAGGCCTGGCTCTTATCTTTAGCCTTGCTCGAGAACGCTTTATCAAAGATGAGCCTGCCTTAGCAGATTCCATCAGCCTCCTGTATCAGGCCGCCTACCTAAGGCTCCTAGATAAGCCAGCCCGCAATGAGGTGCTATCCAACTTATCATCCCTTAAGCCAAATGACCCGCTATCCTCCTGGCTAAAGGATAACTATAACAAGAACCTTGATGAACAGCTCTCAACTCTTGATTTAACCCTAAAGCAGAAGGCCCGCCTGAACAATTGGGTCAATATACGCGATTCAGTCATCTCCTACAGTCGCTCCTTAAGGCTTGCCTATGAGGTAATGCTCCACTACCAGGATTCCTATCAAAAGGCAGGCTTAAGCTTAAACAGATTCATCCTGGACAAGATATCCAGGGATAAAACCTTATTAGGTGTAATTACCGGCATCTATCCTGCCGCCTTCCTCAACAGGAAGTCCTGGACAAATACCGAAATATCCCTCTTAAAAGAGCTACTCTTTGTCTACAGCCAGATTGAGGATAAGATCATTAACCTGATGCCTACCGCAGACGGCCGTATCCTTGCCTACTCTGAATACTTGCTCAAGGATTACTTCTTAAAGAACAAGGAAGCTGCCTATACAAAAGTCCAGACAGAGCATTTGATTAACCTTTATCTTGCTTCCGGCAAGTCATCTTTTATACAGCTCTCTAGCGTCTCTTCTCTAAATAAGCTCCTGTCTCTGGCTAAGCCAGTGCTCCTAATCCATCCTGAATCCTCCCTTGCCTCCTGGCTTAGCAAATACTCAAGCTGGGCCTCTACAGGTTTTGGCAGGGGAGCCTGGGAGCTGCACCGTTCTAACCTTGATGCCAAGACCTTAGATACCAAAGACAGGCCCAGGCCTGTTGAGCCAGGCCTAATCTGTGAGCTTGATAACCAGGGCATCTTTAACCAGCCTACGGATATAGTGGTAATTGATGATGAGTCCAACCAGGCCAACCTTGAGCAATACCATAAGGTGCTTGAGCAGGTAAAAGAGGAGACCGCAGATCGTAAGGCAGGTGAGCTTGTCTTTATGCCCGGCTCATCCAAGCAGGCAGCTGTTAAGCACTATGCCCAGTTTATCGCCAGGCTCTGGCAGTCTATCCTTGATGCCAAGTTAGATCCCGGCATAGTCAGGATACTTACTGAGCCTAAATTCAACAAGAAGACCGGCCAGGAATATATCATTGCAGCAGATGGAATAATCGACGTCCAAAAATTAGAGTTCTTCATCCGCGACAACCCCCTGTATCATATCTCCGGCATCCGCAACTACACGATCCTGCTCCTTGCCTCCCAGGGCGCAAAAGTCATCATGAACTTCGATGACGACGCCCAGCCGGAGAACTACGTCTTATTCTTATTCGATAGGAACACCCTTGCCTCCTATAGGAGCAAGAAGGAGCAGTCCCTGCTTAGCTCTCTAATGCAGGAGATAAGCCTGCGCCTAAACATCAATATAACTGATCTAAAGAGCCTTTATAAGGTATGGGCAGCCAACAGGGAGGAGTTAGCCGACTTAGAGCTTCAATACTTCGGCTATGACGGAACAGACAATTCCAAAGGCCTCATATTAAAAGCCTTGGATCAGGTCATCCCGCTCTCCGGCCCCCGTCCTGCCAGGTTTACCGAAGAAGGTTTAGAGGTTACAGCTGATAAGTCAAGCTTCCTGGCTAAAGACAAGGACCTGACCTATCAACGCTACGAAGGCCTTGCCTGGCCTCTTCCTGCAAACAACATCGCCCTAACCGACTTCATTTATCCTGAACCCAGGATCGATAAGCAAGGTAACCGTTACATGACGCTTCCGGTCAACGTCGCCCGTTCAGCCGAGCTTATCGGCAAGCGCGCAGGAGACCTGCCTTATATGTATATTGATGGTGACCTAAGGGGCACCATGGGTGTGCCAGCCAAAGAGGACACTGTCCAGGAGTGGCAGGACCGCACAATCATCTACTCCCAGCATCCTTTTGTCTTTGACCATGACAATTCAGGGGAGGCCGCTGCCCGCTCCTGGATGGCAGGGGATGACATGTCCATCTTTAACATGCAGCATACAGGCAGAAGCTCAATCATTGGAGACGGTAACATCCGGGCCTTTATCTCGGATACCTACGTAATATTTAACCGCGCCTCTCTAAGCATTAAAGATCCGACCCCATCTATCGGCCAGACATTAAGGCTTGAGGAGCCTCCGTTCATCAAGTGGATCGGCAAGCTCCTCTCCAAATACTCTACCATTACCTGCTTTGCTCCTGTTGCAGGTGGCCAGCAGCGCGATATCGGCGCCAGGTTCTACATGATACCCTTCCAGGACTATAATGAGGTAGTAGGCACCGCAGCCAGAAGCTACTACGAGAAGGCAGTTGAGCTCTTTGGCAGGCGCCTAAGGGCATATCCTGATAAACTTGATAACTACTCTAATGAGCTCTACAGCCTCCTGGGCTCATCCTATATTGATATAGCCAACGGCTCTGTCCTTGATGACAATGCCAGGGCCTACCTCTTAAAAGAAAGGCTCTCCCGCGCCAGGATGCTCTCTGACCTTGCCTTTAAGCGGGCAGTCAAGCTTAACCAGCTAAATAATCTAGGCGCTGATCCTGTCCAACAATCCAGGCTTGCCAGGGAGCTCTCCGACATTGACTTAATCATGGCCCGCTATGCCATACAGTTCTATATGTATCAGCCCAAAAACATCCAGGATAAGGAGCGCACCAACTTTACCGATGACCACAGCCCTCTGGATGCATCCAGGGATTACTTCCTGAAAATCACAAGAAAAGGCCCTGACCTGGAATATGAGGCGGTTTACCCTAATATCGCCTTAGGCCAAAGAAGCGATGTCACTAACCCTGCTCCTGTATCAGCAGAGTGGGCTAACTTAGGCAGCAAGGGTAAGGTATCTATAGACAGCTTAAAAGATAATACCTTCAAGCTTGATTCAAGGGAGGTTGTCTTAACATCCCTTCCTGAAGAGGGCCAGGCAATAATCGTCCCCACGCTTCCTTATGAATATGAAGATGCCTACCTTGCCCTTATCCAGAAACAGCTCTTCGGCCAGATCAGGCAGGACGGGGAGACCATCTACATGTGGCCGTATCTGGTTAGAGCTGCCAAGGATGGTGAGGGTAGTTCGCCGGTGGGCAAAGAATCGCGCTCAAATGAACTTTGCGCTCCGGATGATTTTACAAGGAGATTTTTCCAGGCTATAGGTTTTGCCAGGGTTGTTGAGCATAAGGGCCTTTCCTTTTCTACCTCCAGCCCCCTCAACATCGTCCTCTTCAGAGGCGGCCGCGGGGCAGGCGCCTTGACTCAACTGTTAAAGAATATCCCCGGTGTCAATGTTTCAATAATTCTGGCAGCTACAGATGACGGAAGAAGCTGGTATACCGCTTCCCAGGACTTTAACGCAACCGGCATGCCTGATTGCGGCAAATCCTTGCTTGATTTGGCAACTGATGAGCAGGTCAAGAAGGTCCTTGAATTAAGGATGAAAGGCCAGGACAGCCTGCTGCTTAAGGAAGAATTTAACAGGCTCCTGGATAAACTAAACGGCAATACCCCGGTTGAATTTACCCTCCCGGAAACCAAAAAGCTTTATGACTCCTTCTTATCCATAACCGATACCCAAAAGCAAAAGGAACTTCTCTCCTACCTGGTTACCTTCCGCGACACATTAAAGCATAAGTTCTCCAATTCCGGATTTACATATAACGATATACCCGTCAGAAGCATCGCCTTAGTCGGCGCTGCCTGGCGCCTTGCATTAGATAAGGATCCTTCCCTGTCTTCAAAGGCCCTTAAGGATATCCCCACCTGGCAGGCTGCTTCAGCCAGGATCGCCCATCTCTTAGGCGTAAGAGATGGACATCAGGTCATTTTTACCACCTTAAAGCGCAAGCATTTAATGGCGATGCTTGCCGATGGGACCATCTATTTTACCGAGACCGGCATCAACGAACATCCCAAGACAAGCGAGTTCTTAGGTCTATGGCTTATGAACAGGAAGCTGGACATTAATTTATTCGCGCAAAACATAAAGGAACGCATATCGGTTGAACTTGAAGAGGTTGGAATACCGGAAAAAATCAAAGAAGACGGCTTAAGAAAAGAGATTGATGAAACTACCCGCAAGCTAAAGAACAAAGGAAAGGCACTTGACGTAGCCAAATACATCGCCTCCTTATCAATTACCGGCTGCTCCAGGAACGGCGACGCGGCTGCCACTCCCGAAGCCATCCGGGCACTGGAAGAGGCCGATGCCATAATCTATTGCACTACAACCCTTGAATCCAATATGGGCGCAGGCTTAATCGTCAAGGACGTCCAGGAGGCGATACGCAATAACAAGAAGGCCGTCAAGCTCCATGTATGCAACCCGACAATCGAAAACGACCTGCCTGATACCACTGCCCTAAGCATGCTTGAACGTTTATACCGCTACGTAAGCAATAAGCAACTTTACCGTAAAAACCATCTCTCCTGGGAGGACGCCTCTGATTACGTCCATTATATCTTAGGTATAGGCGCTGAATTTGGCCTGATGCAGGATAACTACAAGCCTGAAAACGGCCAGGAGATATTAAGGAAGAGTCCGATTGTCTTTAACGCAACGGACATCCGCAGCGTTACGGGTAACCAGGTCATTCCTCTTGGCTGTGATTTGGAGATTAAAACCCCTGAATTAAAACAGAAAAAGGACTACTCCGGATACGAACTGCAATTCGGCCTCTATAGCCCTAAAGTTATTGAAGAGGTGATATTGGAGCTATTGGAGCCAAAAGGCGCCGCAGTGGAGATAGGCAGTTCGGCGGCCGATCACTTTGTTTCTTCCCCGGTAAATAAGGAGCTGCGTTTAAGCCTCGGGGTTTTAGGGTATTCTTCGGTAAAAGATTTCAAGACTGGATTAGAGGAGAAATTCTTTTTAGGAAGGGATTTGGTAAGTTTGCAAATAAGATTAACTAATCTGCCCGATGAGCAAAAACAGAAAATAGAAGGAAGGACAAATAAATATCTGGAAGTAGTAGCCAGAGGGTTGGCAAGTGCGTATGGCAAACCTTTAACTCAAATAACCCCTGAAGAATTTAATTCTGAATTCGGGATGACCTTGGTGGTCCCTGGTTCTGGAGAGGCAAGCCGGTTTAGTTCCGAGTGTATTATAAGCAAGTCAATGGCCTTTTCCGGCATAGAAGAGACTTATACTCGCTTAGCACTGGGCGGCGGCCAATTGTTCCCGGCCTTACGCCCGGTTATAACACTGGATGAGAAAACC
>JBAZEH010000052.1:0-5167 GCA_041653955.1 Candidatus Omnitrophota bacterium
CGAGCGCCTCATCGTCCTTCACGTCCTTTATTATCGCGGGGACCTGCGCGATGCCGAGCTCTTTCGCGGCCCTCAGCCTTCTCTCCCCGGCTATCAGTTCATACCCGCCGCCCGCCGGCCTTACGACCACCGGCTGGATCAACCCCTTCTCCTTAATGGATTGGATGAGGTCCCTGAGCTTATCCTGGTCAAATACTTCCCTCGGCTGGAACCTTCCCGGCACTATATCACCGACATTTATCAGGACCGCTCCCCTGCTCTCAGACCTTTGGGGAACGTCGTCGGGAATAAGCGCCTTAAGCCCCTTGCCTAATACTCTCTTCTCCATCAGGGATCTCCTTTTCTTGCTTCGTATTGATCTCCAGCGGGAAATCTGTTTTCAGGAATTCCTTCGCGAATTCATAATAGCTGCGCGCGCCCTGCGAGTGCCTGTCGTACAGGACCACCGGCATCCCGAACCCGGGAGCCTCGCCCAATTTTACCGAGCGCGGTATCACCGTCTTGTACACCTTTTCCCCGAAATAATTCCTCGCTTCCTTTATTACCTCGTCCGTAAGCTTCGTCCTGAAGTCCGCCATCGTAAGAAGGATCCCCTCTATCTCCAGGGACGGGTTAAGATTTTGCCTGACCAGGTTAATCGTACTGAGCAATTGCGACAGCCCTTCCAGCGCGTAGTATTCGCATTGCAGCGGTATAAGCGCGGATTTCGACGCCGTCAATGCGTTGATGGTCAGGAGCCCCAGGCTCGGGGGAGCGTCGAGGATTATATAATCGAAAGAGGGCCTTATATGTTCGAGTGCCTGTTTCAGGTGAAACTCGCGGCTTTGTGCATTAACGAGCTCGACTTCCATCCCGGTGAGATGGACGTTTGATGGGATTATATATAAGTTTGTAAGCTTTGTGCTAACAATGACTTGTGATATTTCTTTTCCATTGATTAGAACGTCATAAATCGATTCCTTGACCTGTTTTTTATCTATCCCTAATCCCGAGGTCGCATTGGCCTGAGGGTCGCAATCAACGACCAATACATTGCGGCCTGCCAGCGCGATATATGACGCGAGGTTTATCGCTGTGGTAGTCTTGCCGACTCCGCCCTTCTGGTTGCAAACTGAAATTATCTTAGCCATTGTTCCACGTGGAACATTCTAAACGCAGACGCTTTTTTTGTCAAGATTTTCTTTCCCGCGAGGTTTTAATATATACATAAAGCAGGGAGACGTCGCATGGAGATATGCCCGATATCCTGGATGCCTGGCCTATAGACTCCGGCCGGATCTTTCCCAGCTTCTCCCGGGCTTCACTGCGCAATCCCGTTATTGTCTTGAAATCTACGCCCGCCGGGATCCTTACTGACTCGAGTTTTTTTAACCTTTCCGCTTCTTTGGCCTGCCTCTGTATATAGCCCTCGTATTTTGCCTCGAGATCGGCTTGGCGCTTGATCTCTTCGGGATAATCCGACATCTCCTCCGGCTTTTTACGCTTTAGCGCTGCGATCCCTTTGCCGATCATCTCCTTTTTTATCCCAAGCGCCTCGAATTGCTTGTCCGGGATCAGGCCAAGCTCATGCCCATATCCCATGAGCCTTATGTCGGCATTATCATGGCGCAACAGGAGCCGGTATTCCGCCCTTGATGTAAACATGCGATAGGGTTCGTTTGTTCCCTTTGTTACGAGGTCGTCTATAAGGACTCCTATATAAGCTTCCGAGCGCCCAAGGATAAAAGGCGAAGCGCCTTTAATTTTAAGAGCTGCATTCACTCCTGCCATGAGCCCCTGGGCGGCAGCTTCTTCATATCCGGATGTTCCGTTTATCTGGCCGGCAAAATACAACCCTTCCACAAGTTTGGTTTCTAATGTAGGCTTTAATTGAGTGGGCGGACAAAAATCATATTCTATGGCATAGCCATAGCGCGCCACCTCACAACGCTCTAAACCCTTTATTGACCTTAACATAGATAACTGAACATCTTCTGGAAGGCTTGTGGATATCCCGTTCGGATATATCTCGTCCGAGTCTAACCCTTCAGGCTCGAGAAATATCTGGTGGCGTTCCCGGTCCTTGAACCTTACGACCTTATCCTCGATCGATGGACAATACCTGGGGCCTATGCCTTTTATCCTGCCGCTATAAAGAGGCGACCGGTCAAGGTTATCCAGGATCAGCTTATGTGTATTTTTGTTTGTATAGGTTATATGGCAAGGTACCTGGGGACGGTCTATCTTTACAGTAGAAAAAGAGAAAGCCACCGGTATCGCATCGCCTGGCTGTGCTTCTGTCTTTGAGAAATCTATCGAATCCTTCTTTATTCTGGCAGGAGTTCCTGTCTTAAGCCTTTTAATCTCGAACCCAAGCGATATTAGTGAGTTAGAAAGCTTTGATGAGGGCGGTTCTCCAAATCTTCCGGCAGGTTGGGTCTTAAAGCCAATATGTATAAGGCCGTTCAGGAATGTGCCCGTAGCAACGACAACCGCACTCGCGCGATAGGTTGTGCCGCTTTCACATAATACCCCGCATATCTTGCCTGAAGAAACCAGCAGTTCTGCCGCGGCTTCTTGCTTAAGATCGAGCCCGTCCTGGGCAATAAGGGCCTTCTTCATTTCAAGGCTATAGAGCTTCTTGTCGGATTGGGCGCGGGGGGCTTGGACAGCAGGGCCTTTCTTTGTGTTGAGAAGCCGGAACTGGATACCTGTTTTATCCGTAACTTTTGCCATCTCGCCGCCCAGCGCGTCTATTTCGCGGACAATATGGCCTTTCGCCAGGCCGCCTATAGCCGGATTGCATGACATCTGGGCAATGTTATCCGGGCTCATGGTCAAAAGTAGGCATTTTAGGCCAATCCTGGCCGCACAGAGGGCAGCTTCGCATCCTGCATGACCTCCGCCTATGACAATAAGGTCATAGGCCTTAGGATAAAGATTTGTGGTGTTGATGGCGGGTGTCTTCTTTGAGGGTCACTTTCACTTTTGCCAGCTTAAGCCCGGTCATCCCGAATAAGCCATGGTGACCCTCTGAAAGTATCTTAACGTGGACTTTATCGCGGGTGACACCAAGCTTCTCCAGCGCCGCATGGATCGCTTCTTTTGTGGTTTTTCCTTCTACTTCTATGGATTTCATGATATGCCTTTATCTTGCTATTCGGAATGTTCCACGTGGAACATTTCCTTTTTCAGGAAAAGTTCCTGCTCGGCAACGGTCAGAACAGTATTGGTCAACCAATACATGACCAGGCCTGACGGAAGCCCATAGAACAGGAAACCGAAGAGGACCGGCATCATGACTCCCATCATCTTTTGCTGCTGGGCCATCTGGTCGTTCTGCGACGCCGCAGGCGGAGCAGATAACTTCTGCTGGAAGAACATAGCTACTGCCATTAATAGCGGTAATATATTTAAGTCGCTGCCTAACAATGGGATAGAGCCTTTGAAAGTCATAAGCCTGTCGGGCTGCGAAAGATCTTTTATCCACAAAAACGGCGCGCCTCTCAGCTCGTGCGATCTCATGAGAACCTGGTATAGGGCAAAGAAGACGGGCATCTGGAGCAGCATAGGAAGGCATCCGCCCATGGGATTGATCTTGTACTTCTTGTATAACTCCATCACCTCTTTGTTGGTTTTCTGGGGATTATCCTTATTCGCCTTACGAAGAGCCTCGATCTTCGGCTGGAGCGCCTGCATCTGCTTCATTGCCTTTATGCCCTTAAAGGTAAGGGGGAAGAGGAGTATGTTGATGAAGACTGTAAGCGCTATTATCGCCAGTCCCCAATTCTTGACCAGGCCGTTGAAGAACTTCAGGACCACGAAAAGGATCTTGCCTATACTGCCGGTAAATCCCAAATAAAGGGAGTTTTCCATCCCCATTTTAAGGGAGGCTATCTTATCATAATCGCTGGGTCCGGCATATAACATGAAATTATGCGTCGCAGACGCATTGGGGCCGACGGTGAATTCAGCCGAGGACATCTTTGTTTGTAAACCATTGCCCTGCAGCTTCTTAGAAGTTATTCCGGTAAAAAAGACCGGGGGCTTGGTTATAAGGGAGAAGTACTTGTTCTTGAGGGAGAGCCAGTTGACCTGCCTTCCGTCCCATGAGGTCTCGGTCTTTATCGCCTTCTTGTTCGTGTTTACTATCTTCCCGTCTATGTCCCTGACTATCTCGACATAAACCTCGTCCTGCTTTGAAAGGTCGGGTATCCCGCTGCTCGTCACAATAGAATATTTGAGCGGCCGGGATTGGCTCGAGCTGTTAGTTATCGTCTGTTTAAGCTCTATGGCGTATCTCCCCGGCTGGAATATATATTCCTTTTCCACAAGCATGCCGTCGGACGACTTAGCGGCAAAGACCGCCCTGTCGCCCTTTGCCGTATAGGTAAACGGCGTCCTGTCCGTATCCTTCGAGAGGCCCGAGGTATAAAAGATCGCGTCCACGGAACCGGGCGTTTCCGCTATGACGATCGGCAGGCCCTTCGGATCGTTGAATTTCTTCAGCGTGATCCTTCTTATCGCTCCGCATGACCCGGAGAATTCTACTTTATATTCGTCCGTCTCAAAAACTATACTTTTGTCGTCGATAACCTGCGCCGCCGGCTGAACCGCTTCAGGCGCTCCGGTTGCGGCCCTGTCAGTCGTGACCGGCGCGGCCGCGGGCTGCTGAACTTTTGGCTGCTGTTTCAGCCCCGGGAAGAATTTTGTGAGAACAAACGGGGTGAACATAACTATGAACATCGATATTACAATGGCAAGCAGCGCTCTCTTTTCCGTATTCATCGTCATTTTACCGGATCGTATCCGCCTTTAGAAAATGGGTTGCACCTGATTATCCTGAAGACCGAGAGGAGCAGGCCCTTTGCGGCGCCTTTCTTCTCGATAGCTTCCGCAGCATACTCCGAACAGGATGGGTAGTACCTGCAACAACGTAACTTATAGCCTGACAAATAGTTACGATATATATTTATCAATAAAACGAGTAGTTTTTTAAAATAAATCGCAGCTTTTTTTATCATATTTTCTTTTGGAATATACCGGCTTTTTCGGCCGCAGACAGGAAATCACCGTCCAGGCTGTCATAGCTCATGCCGGCAGCCGATGCGCGGGGTATGACTATAATGTCATAGCCTTCCGAGAGGCTGCCCTTGTTAAGCCTGAATGCCTCTTTTATATAACGGCG
>JBAZEH010000053.1:0-4904 GCA_041653955.1 Candidatus Omnitrophota bacterium
CAGGGGCCTTCAGGCCCAGCCTCTGTATCACTTTATAATTAATCCGCAGCCGCAATTCAGGAGTAACTACAGGGATAACTCCGGCAGGAACACCTCTTAAGATCTTATCGGCCAAACCCGCGGCCAGGGCACCCTGGTCAAAATTACCGGGGACAAGGCTAAACATAGCCCCGCCTTCTGCCGTAAAATCCATCCCGCCTCCAATAGGCAACTTATGTTTATCCGCGAAATTAACTATCGCCCCAAAGCCATCCGGCGCGTGATTCAAATAATCAGGCATAAGCAAAACAGCATCTATACCCGCATTATCCATATCGCTCCTCTTTTGTATGGCAGCTTTAAATTCTTCAAGGGTATCGGCCTTATCTTCCAATAAAACCATCCCGAGCGAAGCTGCCGTGGTCCTCACAGCCTCAAGCGCAAAGGGGGTATTTGGATAAATAGCGTCATATATTATATAAATCCTTCTGGCTGCGGGTATTAATTCATGCAGGATCTCAAGGCGCTTGGATGTGCTTTCCCTGTTAGGGAAACGCACTCCGGTTATATGATCACCCGGGCGGGATATACTCTCTACCAGATCGGTCCCTTCTATGCCCGCCATCGCAAAAACGAGCGGAATCTTTCTCCCTTTCAAAACCTGTTTAGCCGTTGTCGCTGTCCCTCCGGGGAACGCAAAGACCAGGCTCATTTTATTCTTAATAAATTCTTTAAGGATACGCTCTTCGGCTAATGGGTCGGAATTTGTTCTCTGTAAGTCATACCTGATATTTTTACCATCTATATAGCCTAATTCCTTCATTCTGGAAATGAACCCATCAGCAATATCGGTAAAAGGATCAGCACCAGAAAGAATACCTACACGATAAACCCTTTGGGTTTTTATTATGCAGCTGCTTAAAAATACGGTTACAAACAACAAAAACGCCAATATTACCTTCCATCCCGGGCTGATCTTCTCGCTAATTGCCATCTTGGTCGCCTGCTTTCTTAACGGATTATCTCATCCGCCCTGCTTAATACAGCTTCATTTACCTCTAACCCAAGGCTTCTAATAACTTTATAATTGATCCGCAAGCGCGCTTCCGGAGTTACCACAGGGATACTCCCGGCTGGCATGCCCCTGAATATTTTATCCGCTAAACCAGCGGCCAATATACCCTGGTCAATATTGCCGGGGACAAAACTAAAAACCGCCCCCATATCCGCGGTAAAATCCAAACCTCCCCCAACCGGCAAATTGCAGTTATGCGCAAAATCAATTATCTCCTTAAAGCCTTCTGGGGAATTATTAAGTATGTCGGGCATCAATAAGATAGCATCTATACCGGGATTGCCCAATCCGGCCCTCTTGCTTAAAACCGATCTCAATCCCTCAATGTTATCCACGGGGTCTTTCACCAGGGTTACGCCCAAAGAAGGCGCGGTATTATATAATGCCTCAAGGGCGAAAAGATTAGTAGGATAATTACGGTCATATATCAAATAAACCCTCTTCGCGCGCGGGACAAACTCAAGCAGGAATTCAAAGCGTTTTGCCGTAAGTTCAGGATTCGGGAAACGCACTCCGGTTATATTCCCTCCGGGATTACGCACATTTTCTACCAGATTACTTTCTTCTACGCCGGCCATAGCAAATACTACAGGTATCTTTGACTCCCGGGCCGCCATTTTGGCCATTAAAGCCGGCTCGGTAGGAAAGGCAAATATCAGGTCCACCTTATCCGCTACAAATCCCTTTAAAATAAGCTCCTCTAACAGCGGCTCAAAGTTTGTTTTGCGTAAATCATATGATATATTCTTTCCTTCAATATAACCCAATTCCTTCATTTTTGACTTAAAACCTTCTGCTATGTCTATAAAAGCATCTGAACCGGATATGATACCGACCCGGTATACTTTATGCGGCCTTTGCGCGCAACTGCCGAAAAGTGGTAAAGCCGCGAAAAATAATACTGCCAAAAGAATATGCCCGGCTGGTCTGTTATGCTTTTGCATATTAACGGATAACCTCGTTTGCTGTGCTCAATAAATCCTCCGGTATCTCAAACCCGAGGGCCTTCGCTGCTTTGTAGTTCAATTGAAAATAACTTTCAGAGGAAACAACCGGAATATCGCCGGCTGGCATGCCCCTGAATATTTTATCTGCCAGGGGTGCTGCCTGGGCCCCTACGGCGGTATTGTTAACATTGACCCCGAAAAGTGATTCATATCCGTCCGCTGAGATCAATGCCCCGCCTACGGGGATCCCGCGTCCGGCAGCAAACTTAGAGATCGCCAAAAAGGCTTCGGCATTAACACAAAGGGGTTCTATTATTATAAGTATCGCGTCTATTCCGGCCTCGGAAGAACCGGAAATTTTTTTGAATTCATCCTCAAGCTCACCCGCGTCAGAAGCCGGCAATTCCAGCAGAATTACGCCGTTGGCCGCGGCAACCGGATATAGCGCTTCTAACTGGATGGATATAATAGGATAATCCCGCTGATAAGGCACGCAGATACGCCTGGCATTAGGAACCAGCTTAAGCATGATCTCAAAACGCTTAAGCGCGATATCCGGGCCAGGATAACGGACTCCGGTGATATTGTTCCCCGGATGACGCACGCTATCAATAAGCCCTACCCCTTCCACCTGGGCAAAGCTAAAAACAACCGGGATATTCGTCCCAAAAACAGCTGCTTTCGCCTCCAGGGATGCCTCGGTTGGAAAAACAAATATCAAGTCTACCTTATCCTTTATAAATCTATCCAGGATATATTTATACTCAGCCATATCAAAATCAGTCCTCTGCAGATCATAAGTGATATTTTTACCTTCCACATACCCTAGCTCCGCCATCCCGGCCTTAAAGCCGTCGGCTATATCAGCGACGTATTCTAAT
The DNA here is from genome assembly GCA_041653955.1 of Candidatus Omnitrophota bacterium. Lineage (GTDB taxonomy): Bacteria > Omnitrophota > Gorgyraeia > Gygaellales > Profunditerraquicolaceae > UBA1562. Next base: position 2,883 of record JBAZEH010000053.1, read on the forward strand.
CCGGACAGGATACCGACATGGTATACTTTTTCTTTATGCCCGGAACAACCGCACAAAAGCACGCAAGCAAAAACAAAAATGATCAATAATTTTATCCGCATTGATCCGCCACCCATCCATCTTACTTAAAAGCTGATCTCAATACCTGTGCGCGCCAGCATCGCCGGGTCGTCGTTAGCGTAAAACTTACCCGGCATGAAATATTCAAACAGGAAATAAGCACACAGATTCTTATTAAAAATATAATCAAATTTGAACTGGGGGCACTGCCCCCTATCTTTTGAGCCTCCCGAGAACATCGTTCCAGCAGCGCTCGGCACGCTCTCAACCGCCCTCAGGTAAAGGTAACCTAAAGTAACCTGGCTCTTCTTGGTGGGCTTGAAAGTAGATTGCAGCCTTAGCCCATGCATATTAGTCCAGTATGCGGGTATCGCCGTCTCTCCTGCGATAGTAAAAAGATAAAGTTCGGATATCCACGGCCAGCGCGAGAATAAAGGATCCCACCCTTCCTGCTTACCGGTCTTACGGTCATCCCCGGAGAGATAGAACCATCCCGCGGTAACAACAGGAGACCAGGATTTTATTTCTTTTATCTCCCTGTCTAAATAAATATACCCTCCCAAGCCCGTGCGGTCCTCTTTGCCGTATTTACCCCACTGCCCGGCGAACTGGCTTCTTAAAGTATAAGGGGCAAAACGATACCTGGCAGAAGAACCTACGGTGCTTAATAACGTCTTCTCGCTGGCATAGGGCCCTATGCCATCCTCTTGAGATTCACGTTTAAAGATATAGTAGCTCTCCAGATGCAGGTCTTCAGATCTTTTGTTTTTCCAATACAGGATATAACCCTGTTCATCGGTGCGGTTAAGGTATATCTCCGTCTTATAGCCCGTCTTATAATCCTTCAGCCTGTTCCTGTTGATCACAGGCAGGAATTGATCGGTCCTGGGATCATTGATATATATAAACTCCAGGGTATTCTTATCATCCACGCGCCAGGAGGCCCTGGCAGCATTAAAATAAATGCTCCGCGGCCCGTCACGAGGAGTGCCGTCCATGATCAAGAAGCCCTCTCCGTATTCTCCCGCGAAATCCTGCCTGCCTATGCGCAGGTCTACGGGCTTATCCATGAAATTTTTGATATCCAGGTAAAGGTTTTCAAAAAACACCTCATTTATATCATAATGGTAACCTTTTTTGGCAGGCTGTTTATCGGGGTTAACCACAGATGTCCCCCCAAAATAAGTATAGGCTGCGTTCTCATTGCTCATTTTCGCGTATAATGAGGCCTCTTCGTTTAAATCCGCCTTGCCCCATAAGGAAGTCTTTATCTTGAATAAGTTAAGGTTATCCTGGGCGACAAGGGTATCCGAGGTATCAGCCAGGTCCGTATAGTTCCTCCAATACTCATGCCATATCCTCATATACGGGCCCCAGCTAAAATCTACTGCCGCGTATGCGGCAGGATGAGTTGATATTACGGTATAAGATAAAACTAATATTAAAATCCGGATTCGTTTGGCTATATGATTTCCCTCCTTAACTTGCCATCATATAATTACTTATAAAGAAAGTAAATGGGCTGAATCTGCTTTCTGCTGTTCTTTTTCTACTCAAGAAACAAAAAACCTTTACTCGCGCTATTGTCTTAAAGATACATAGCTACTCGTAAAGGTTTCATTTTCAACAGGGGTTCCTTTCGAAACGCGCCACTCTAAAAACTCTTAATCTCCTTATACCGCAAAAACTTATAAAAATCAAGGTTTTTCGCTATAAACCAGGAAGGGGGGCCTGCTTTAAAAACAAAACCCGCATCTTTATTATCAAGATGCGGGAGTAATTTTGTGGCGCCAAAATACATTATTTTAGCATCCACAAAACATCCCATTAATGGGATGTTTTGTGGTGCGTATTGGAGAAAGTTAGAACCTGTCTCCAGCACTCACCGTTAAAATAATTTCAATCTTTGTCAATGTTCCGCGCGCGGAGCGCGCTCCCGTATTTCCCGTGCACCAGTCGGCC
>JBAZEH010000054.1:0-4444 GCA_041653955.1 Candidatus Omnitrophota bacterium
CAGGCACACTTGAAGATATATCCGGAGTCTACCAGGTGAAAGATGCCTTAACCGGAGAAAATTACCGTAATTATGCTGTTTGGCAACTCCTTAGAAGCGGCTTGCCGATCGGCGTGCCAACATCAGGAATTCAGGTGTTGGATCTCATTAAAACGGGCGAGAGAAGGGCAAAGACAGAGAAAGACATTACCCCCAGGAACCTCGTTGATGTTATAAAGGCCGCTATCGAGGGAAAGATAATAAGGGGGGTTTACTCTCCCGCCGAACTTTTAAGTGAAATAGTATCAGGGAATTTGAATGGCCTGGAGGGCATATTAAGGGAGGTCTCTAAGCTTAAGCCTGAAACTGCCAAAGATAAATTTACAGAAGCAGGGATACCTGCGGTGATGGCATTTGTGGCTACTTTAGCGCCGCGGTTATTAGAAGATATGAAAGATTGGGATAGCCAGGTTTATATCCTGCTGGATTCCGTGGTCAATAGCGGATTAAATAAGGATATATTTGAAAAGGGCGAGATAAAATTGCACCAGGTTACCTTAAATACTGCTTTTGTCTTTTCTAAGTCTTATAATGGCCGCCGCATATTTATACCTATACATTTCATGCAAAAGAACTACAGCTCAGGAGATCTTAAGGTGTGGCTTAAGATAACGGATATGGATTCACTCGGTTATGCCGAAGACTCCCTGCCTCATAAGATATTTGATTATACCCTGGGCTATTTTTATCCTATACCGCATACGGGTAAAGACCTGGCAAAGTATGGTTGGAATGTGGGTATCCCTGTTTTTCCCGGGAATATAGATAGAAGCGGGTATATCCAGCATGGCTGGCGTTTCCAGATCCTGGAATTAGACCCCGTGCTTCCTGAGAATATCGCCTGGTGGAAAGACCCCTTGCGCATCAATACGGCGATGATACTCCCTATTTTCTCGCTGCGGAATAAAGAAAATGATCCCGGTATAGGGAAGTTTACAGGTTTAGGGCCGTATTTTAAAAAGGCCGCCTCTGAAGGGGTAAATACTATTCTGCTTCTTCCTTTCTATGCTGCGTTAAGCGAGAGCCCTTATGCCATAGCCAGTTTATATGCCCTGAACGAATTGTATATTGACTGGTCGCGCGTAAAAGAGGCGGAAGGTTATGCGGCATTATTGGCTGCTCCCGCGGGTGAAGGGGAGTGGGTGCATTATGATTCCATACGCCGCAGAGAAGGAGAAATCGCCCTGCAGGCTTTCCGGAATTTCAAAGATGACCGCACAGAGCGGGCAGAAAGTTTTCGTAAGTTTGCGCAGGAGAACGGATCCTGGCTTGAGGACTACGCTGAATTTATGGCGCTGCGCGAGATAATAGGGAGGCAGTCTTTGGAATGGAGAGAGGCAGATGTAAAAGCAGCAAAGGCAGACCCCCGTTATCAAGATTTAGCGGGAACGCATAAGTTTGCGCAATGGGTCGCCTATCGGCAATTTAAAGATGCCGTAGATTCTGTCCACAAACAGGGCGGGCACCTGCTTTTTGACATACCGATGTTCCGCGGCAAAGACAGCGTTGATGCCTGGAAGTATCCCCGGTATTTCAAGGATATCAGGACAAAGAATCCCGGGATAATCCGCAGCTGCGACGGTATCAACGAGGATTGGAAAGATCTGGCGCTATGGAAGTGGTCAGAGTTAAGCAGGAATAATTACGAATTCATATTGAAATCCTACCGTTATTGGCTGGATTTCGGTTTAGACGGGCTCAGGTTAGACGCGCTCCACTTTGCCTATAAATTCGGTAATGGCCAGCTTTCCAGCGATGATGAGCCAGGAGATGAATTCATTGCCCTCCTTGGCCGGCTCGCTCTTTTAAGCGGAAAGGTATTTATGGCCGAAGCGTTCGAGGGCAAGTTGAATGATATCCGTAAATACGGGATCATGGCGATAGGGGAAGATTGGAAACAGATGAGTTCGCATGATACCCCGCGTTGTTATCATACAAAGCAGAGTTTTATGGAGGCATTCAATAACCTGACCAATGACTATTATACCGCCAGGAATGCCAGGTTCATTGCATTTACGCTGGGAGACCAGTGGGGAGATTCCGTGCCTGTTAAAGAGGTGAGGAACAGCGAGGGTGCCTGCCAGAGTTTCTGGAGATACAGGGTGCCCGTAGAGAGCGACCCGAATTACGCAGAACGGGTTAAGTTTGATTTAAGCGATTACCTGCGGACTAAGGTATCCGCGCAGGAAGCATACCGCAGGCTTAATTCGGCAGCTGAACTCTGGGGATACCCGCATGTAATTTCCGCCATCTTAAGATATGCCGCAGGGACATTTATTCAGAAGCCGGGGAATGAAACGCAGATCTGGGCCGGCAGCATCGGCTGGTTCTTCGAGGAGTGGGGGAGGGATACATTTATATCTATGCCCGGGCTCCTGTTTGCTACGGGAAGGTTCGAAGAAGCAAAGCAGATAATCAGGGGTTTTGTCCGTTATGAAAAGAACGGCCTTATCCCTAACCTGGTCAGAAAAGACACTATAGAGTACAATAATGTGGATGCTACTATGTGGTTTATTCATGCTGTCAGGAAATATGCGCAGTATACCGGTGATTGGGATTTTGTCAGGGAGATGCTCCCTGTAATGCGCAGCATAATATCCAACTACCGAAGAGGGACCGGATATTATCGTAATGGAGAATTCCAGTCCATCTATATGGATAAAGATGATGCTTTGATTGTAAATCCGGCGCAGGCCACCTGGATGGATGCCGACCCTAACGGGAACAGCCCTATAACCCCTCGCAATGGCAAGACGGTAGAAACAAACAGCCTCTGGTATGCAAACCTTAAATTTATAGGGGCAGTGGAAGAAAAGATAGGGGGCCATGCAGCTTCTGTTGAGTATAATTCTTTAGCCGAGAAGGTAAAGAATTCCTTTAATAATAAATTCTGGAATGAAACCGAAGGCGCGCTCTATGATGTGATAGAGGGGGATCAGCATAAAGGCGCAATACGCCCGAATATGATAATCGCCGTAAGCTGTGCGGAAGGCCTGCTTTCTCCTGAGCGCCAGATCAGTGTATTTAATGCTGTGACCAAAGAGTTGCTCACACCTTACGGATTGCGCACGCTTTCTCCCAAAGATCCCAGCTACCATCCGCACTACGATACCTGGGCGCCTATGCCGGTAAAAGACCAGGCTTACCACCAGGGGACAGTCTGGCCGTGGTTATTCGGGCCTTATATCGATGCGTTGGCAAAGGTGCGTGCTTATGAAGGTAAAAGCGAAAAGGATATCCGGGATGAAATCCGCTCGCTTCTTATAAATCCGATTAAGTTCCTGTTCACCAGCCCTTACTGTTCTCTACCGGAAGTATTTGACGGCGACTCTCCGCATAACCCGGGCGGTAACCCTTCCCAGGCCTGGAGCGTGGCAGAGGTTTTGCGCGTTCTGGCAGAATACAAGGTCATCAATATGGCAGAACGTTATCCCGCTGCTGTTGACCGGAAAGCTATCAGGCATATCCCTGTTTCACTAAGGAATTTAGATATCAGGGCAACAGTAGCTATTAAAGAAGGAACCCCCGGCATTTCATACAGGAATAATAATACCCTTACTGTTGAGGAGGAAGATTTGCTGCTTAAGGCGTTAAGAGATGCTTATATCGGACTCGCTAATGCCCCGCCTGAAGCCAGTATACCCCTGCTTATCTCTTATAATCTCAACCGGGTCGCAGAGGTAAGCAACGGTTATTTAAAAGTCAACCGCTTTATCCTGAATACCAAAAATAAGAGGCCAGCCGACAAGGCATCTAATGCCATAAGAATTACTCTCTCCGAAGAAATCCTTCCCCATGAGCTAAAGCACCGCTTAGGCCTGTCCGAAGAGCAGATACGCAGCGAATCAAAAGAAAGCTTTACCAGGAATCCCAGGGCATTAGAAGCACTTCTTTATTTGCATAGGAACAAGATAAACGGCATTACCTTAGATAGCGACTGGCTCGCTGTTTTGGAAGGAATAGAGCTTAAGCGCAAGGCGGCCCTGACAGAATATAATCCTTTAGATGTACTGGATGACCCGGATCTGCCTGAGCCGGGACCGGAGCAGGAGCGCAAGGAAGACTGGATCAAGAGGGCGGTCATCTATGAAATAGATGTGCGCGGATACGCTTTGGTAAGGCTGCCGGATGGAAGCGTTAAGGAAGGCACCCTCATTGATATTGAAAAGAATTTAGAGAATATCTGCGAGATGATAAGAGGCAAGGCAAAAGATGGCGTCATCCCTACCCTTTATCTTAAAGGCGTATATCCTATCGGGCAGAAGGACAGGAAATATGACGGCAGCCAGTTCTCCATTAAGAACCATATGGCAGTCAATCCCGAGACAGGTACCGAAGAGGAGTTCGACAGGTTAGTAAGCAGGGCGCATTCCCTCGGTATGCGGGTAATTATAGATGCGGTGTT
>JBAZEH010000055.1:0-4164 GCA_041653955.1 Candidatus Omnitrophota bacterium
TGGGTGTCCCTCGATTGGCAAGAAGGGTGTCCCTTGAAGGCGGAGAGGTTAAGAGAGAAGTTTTTAGAGTATTTTAAGGCGAAGAAACATAAGTTCGTTGAGAGCGATCTTCTCGCGCCTAAAGATGACCCTACGGTTTTATTTACCCCTGCCGGGATGAACCAGTTTAAAAGGCAGTTCCTCGGATATCTTACGGGTTACAGCCGCGCCGCGAGCTGCCAGCGCTGTTTGCGCACCGATGACCTGGATAAAGTAGGCAAGACTATCGGGCACCACACTTTCTTTGAGATGTTGGGGAATTTTTCGTTCGGGGATTACTTTAAAGAAGAAGCCATAGCTTACGCATGGGAGTTCCTTACTAAAGAGCTCAAGATACCTAAGGAGCGTTTATGGGTTTCGGTTTATAAGGATGATGATGAAGCATATAAGATATGGAAGGATAAGATAAAACTCCCGCAGGATAAGATCGTGAAGTTAGGGGATAAGGAGAACTTCTGGCCATCCGAGGCAAAACAGAAGGGCCCTAACGGCCCATGCGGCCCCTGCTCTGAAATATTTTTTGACCAGTTAGAAGTATGGAATCTTGTTTTTACGCAGTTTAACCGCAAGGAAGGCGGCGCCTTAGAGCCGTTACCGAAGAAGAATATTGATACCGGTATGGGGCTTGAAAGATTGGCGGCAGTGATGCAGGGGGTGGGGAGCAACTTTGAGACCGATCTTTTTCAGCCGATAATAAAGGAGATCCTCGCGTATTCTGCGGGGGGAGCTAACAAAGAGGCGCTTTACGCGATAGCCGACCATATACGCGCGGCTACCTTTGCCGTATATGACGGAGTATTGCCGTCAAATGAAGGGCGTGGTTATGTAATAAGGAAACTTATCCGTAAAAGCGTGTTACATTTAAGGCAGCCGCTGGGAATAAAAAAGCCGTTCCTGCATAAGCTGGTTCCTATCGTGACTGATATAATGAAGGGGGCATATCCTGAACTTTTATCTCGCAGGGAAAATATCGCGCAGCTTATCCTCGCGGAAGAAAATAATTTTATCAATACACTTGAATCCAGCGGGCCTCTTTTTGAAGACAAGTTCAAAGAACTAAGTAAAAAACATGACCCTGAAAAAGCGGGGTTAATAGCCTTTGAGCTTTATGATACATACGGGATACCATTGGAGCTTACTAAGGATTGGGCCGCGAAAAACAGGATGCCTTTGTCAGAGGAAAGATTTAACCGGGAGTTGGATGGACAGAAGAGCCGCTCCAAGTCGCAGAGCGCCATGAAAGGCGATGTCTTTGATATGAAGGAGCTGCACCTTGCCGGAGCAAAAACAACTTTTCTTGGTTACGGTAAATATGAAACAAGGGCCAAGATAACCAAGATAGTGAAAGACAGGGTTCCCGTAAAAAAGATATCTAAGGGCGAGGAAGCAGCCATCATATTGGATAAGAGCGTATTTTATCCTGAGTCAGGCGGCCAGGTAGGAGATACGGGGGAACTGGTAAAGGGAAAAAATATATTCCGCGTTAAGGATACGCAGAAGTTTGATAAGGTTATCGTGCATAAGGGGGTTGTTGCCGAAGGAAGTTTTAAGACCAGCGATGAATTAAAGGCGGCTGTTGATATTGAGCGCAGGCTTTCTATCGCCAGGAACCACACCGCTACCCACCTGCTACAGGCGGCATTAAGGAAAATATTGGGCGCGCATGTCCGCCAGCAGGGTTCTCTTGTCGCAGAAGACAGGCTGCGTTTTGATTTCACGCACTTTAAGGATATAGCAGGCGATGAACTCGCCAGGATAGAGAAAGAGGTGAATGATTATATCATTAATAATAATCCTCTCAAGTCAAAGAACATGAAACTCCAGGAGGCCAAGAAAGCCGGAGCGCTTGCTTTTTTTGGGGAGAAATATGATGAACGGGTGCGGATGGTAGCGGTCGGGGGCCTTTCCAGGGAATTGTGTGGCGGGACTCATCTTGAATCAACGGGCCAGATAGGGTTATTTAAGATAATCAGCGAGGGCTCCATAGCAAGCGGTGTAAGAAGGATAGAGGCGGTAACCGGAAGAGGCGCCTATAAAAAAGTAAAGGAAGAAGAGGGCATACTGGATGAAGCGTGCGCTATCCTGAATGTCCCTGCGGAAAAATTAACCCAGGAGCTTATCAGGAAACTGGCGCAGGTAAAGGAGCTTGAGAAAAAATTAAGTTCACAGAGCCTGGGGGCGGTCAGGGATTCGCTGGATAATATAATCAGCAAGGCGCAAAATGTAAAGGATATAAAAGTTATTACCATGGCAACAGAAAATATGGATATGGACCTTTTAAGAAAGACTATGGACCTGATCAAAAGCAAAACAGGGAACGCTGTTATAGCCTTAGGGTCCGTTATAGACAAGAGGGTCCTGCTGGTAATGGGGGTAACTAAGGACCTTTTGGATAAAGGGCTTGATGCCTCAATCTTGATACGTGAGGTCGCCAAGCCTATTGGCGGCAGCGGGGGCGGCAGGAAAGATTTCGCCCAGGCCGGGGGTAATGATCCCGGCAAATTAGAAGAGGCATTCAGCAAATTAACCGATATAATAAATAATACAAGATGAATATCATACGCCCTTCAAGCAAGAAGTTAGAGAAGATATATAACCGCGGCCTGATAAAATCGCGGCGCATAGAACAGAAGGTAAGCCAGATCATAGATAACGTGCGCCTACTCGGAGATGATGCGCTCCTGAAATATACACGTAAGTTTGACGGTGTTAAAATGACCCTGCGTCAGCTTAAGGTTTCCCAGATAGAGATAAGCGGGGCCTACCAGAATATCAGCCCCAATTTCGTCCCGAGCCTTAAAGTCATCATAGATAATGTGAACCGTTTTTACCGCAAAACCATCCGCAGGTCCTGGAGGATGAAGGCGGGGGAAGGGGTTACATTAGGAGAAAACTATATACCTTTGGAGAGGGTCGGAGTATATATACCCGCGGGGACAGCCCCGCTTGTTTCAACCGTTTATATGACGGTGCTCCCCGCTAAACTCGCGGGGGTAAAGAATATAGTCTTGATCAGCCCGCCGGATAAGAACGGGTATATAAATCCGCACATATTAGTTGTCGCGGACCTGTTGAAGGTGGATGAGATATACCGCGTAGGCGGAGCGCAGGGTATTGCGGCGCTGGCATACGGGACCAAGACTATACAGCGCGTAGATAAGATTGTCGGGCCCGGGAATGCTTACGTGAGTGAGGCAAAAAGGCAGGTTTTCGGGATGGTAGATATAGATATGATAGCCGGGCCTACTGAACTGGTGGTCATCGCCAACCGTTACAGTGACCCTAAATTCATTATTGCCGACCTTAAGGCGCAGGGGGAACACTCCGGCGGCCTGGCAGTGCTGGTTACTAATTCAAAGAGCCTGGCAAAAGAGGTGAAGTCGCAGTGCCAGGATTGCCCGGGTTTTATTATCCTGACCAAAAATCTGGAGCAGGCGGTTGATATCACCAATAAGATAGCGCCCGAGCACCTTGAAATACTCGTCAGTAATCCCCAGAGGCTGATAAAGGGGATAAGGAACGCCGGCGCGATATTCTTAGGGCCTTACAGCCCTGCCGCGGTAGGGGATTATGTGGCGGGGCCAAGCCATGTCCTGCCTACGGGCGGCTCGGCAAGGTTTTTCTCTGGATTATCGGTATTTGATTTTGTAAAGAGCAGCCATATTATCGGGTATTCGCGCAAGGCCCTTGAAAAGATAAGGGAACCGCTGGAAAAGATCGCCGGCATAGAAGGGCTGAATAAACATATTGATTCCGTAAAGACAAGGTTCTAATCAGAAAGGCAATATATTATGGAAGGCAGAGCGGCAAGCAAAGATAGGAAGACCAAAGAGACCGACATAGTCATCGGATTGAACATAGACGGTTCCGGAGAATATGAGATAGAGACCGGCATAGGGTTCCTTGATCATATGCTGGAGCTGTTTTCTTTCTGGGGGCACTTTGATTTAAAAATAAAGGTGAACAGGGGCGATTTCAAAATAGATATACACCACACCAATGAGGATGTGGGTATACTTTTGGGGCAGACCTTTAAGGAGGCGTTAGGTGATAAGAAGGGGATTAAAAGGCTCGGTTCTGCCTCTGTGCCGATGGAGGATGTGACTGCGAGTGTGTCGGTTGATA
>JBAZEH010000056.1:0-4016 GCA_041653955.1 Candidatus Omnitrophota bacterium
GCAAGGGGGTTGTTGCTGGAGAAAGGGTTTGACACTAATTTTGGCGCAAGGCCCCTAAAAAGGGCGATCCAGAAATATATACAGGACCCTCTTGCTCTTAAGCTCCTGGAGGGTTCATTGAAAGAAGGCTCAAAGGTAGTGGCGGATCTTAGTGAAGATAAAAAGATAATATTCAGGTAAGTATAGCCAGTAGGGGCTGTCCCCCGCAGGGGACTGCCCCACGATAAGATCAGGGTTGTTCGGTAGATGTGCGAGAATGCTTGACTATACCTGAAATTGTGTTAAAATTAACGTTTAGCATTCTTAAGGTAAGAGTGCTAAACGCAAAGGGGGGACTCTCGTGGTAAGGACGGTAGATTATGAATCCAGGAGGAGGGCTATACTCTCCGCCACAATAAATAAATATATCCAGGACGCCGAGCCTGTTTCGTCGGAAGATATAGCCAGGGATTTTGGCTTGAGCCCGGCTACCGTAAGGAATATTTTCGCCGAACTGGAAGAAACCAACTATCTGACTCACCCCTATACTTCGGGGGGAAGGATACCTACGGATAAAGGCTACCGTTACTATGTAGATTTTCTCCTTTCCCAGATGGAGCTTCTTGAGGATGAGAAAAAGCAGATCATTACCCAATACAGGAAGAAGATAAGCCAATTAGAGGATATCCTGGATAAGACCTCGCAGATCATAGCCGCGATCACGCATTATACCGGCATATCCTATTTTCCCGCCTGGCAGGACAGGTTCTTTTATAACGGGATAAGCCTTATACTGAACCAGCCGGAATTCAGGGACCACCAGAGGGTCATGTTTTTTATAAAGGCGATCGAGGATAAACAGCACCTGCTAAATATCATCAACCGCGAATTTGACGGCAAGGTGAAGGTGTATATCGGAGAAGAATTGGGTTATCCTGAAATGCAGAGTTGTTCCCTGGTAGTTTCATCTTACCGCCTGAAAGATAAAACTTCCGGGAGGATCGCGCTGTTGGGCCCTATGCGCATGGAGTATACCCACGCGATCCCGGCATTAGAATATATTTCGGACGCTCTCGCTGAAGCGGTAAACAGCATTATTTAAAGGGAATGAAAATGCATAACAAGAAAGAAAACCACGAAGAGGATAAGAAGGCCCCGGAGCAGCAGGAGGAAGATAAGGTTATTTCCGTTAAAGAATCCGAATACCTGAAACTTAAAGAGGACGCGGCTAAGGCGGAAGAATACCGGGACAGGATGCTCAGGCTCCAGGCGGAGTTTGATAATACGCGCAAGCGCCTGGAAAAGGATAAACAGGATTTTGTAAAGTTCGCCAATGAAGGGATTATTTTTGAATTGTTGAATATACTGGATGACCTTGAACGCGCGGTGGACCTGGCGCAATCCAAACACCAGGACCTTGCGGCGTTCCTTAAGGGTGTTGAGATGATATTAGCGCACCTGTATGAGATGCTTAAGGAACATGGGGTCAAGCCGATAGAGGCACAGGGTAAAATATTTGACCCGAATTATCATGAGGCATTGATGCAGGCGGAGGATAAAGAGTTGCCTGAACATACGGTAGTTGAAGAATTGCAAAAAGGCTACCTTTTAAATGACCGCGTTATCAGGACAGCAAAAGTAAAAGTATCTAAGCAAGGAGGTTAAAATGGCAAAAATAATAGGTATTGACCTGGGCACATCCAATTCAGCGGCATCTGTAATGGAGGGCGGCAGGCCGGTTATCATCCCTTCCGCGGAAGGCGCCGGTGTAGCATCGGGTAAAGCGTTTCCTTCTTATGTGGCCTTTACCAAAGACGGGCAAAGGCTTGTAGGCGAGCCGGCGAGGCGCCAGGCAGCGATCAACCCCGAAGGGACTATACAGGCGGCTAAGCGGAAGATGGGCACGGATTTCAGGTTTAAGGCCGCGGGAGCAGAGTATACACCGCAGCAGATATCCGCCTTCATCCTTCAGAAGATAAAGCAGGATGCCGAGGCATACCTCGGAGACAAAGTTGAGGAGGCGGTAATCACCTGCCCGGCGTATTTTGATGATAATCAAAGGACAGCCACAAAGGATGCCGGAGAGATAGCGGGCTTAAAAGTGCTTCGCATAATAAACGAGCCTACAGCGGCATGCCTCGCTTATGGTTTAGAGAAGGCAGGGAAGGAATTAAAGATACTGGTATTTGATTTCGGCGGCGGCACCCTTGATGTTACTATCATGGAGATGTGGAAGGAGGGCGGATTCAAGGTCATGGCCACAAGCGGCGATACGCAGCTTGGGGGCACTGATATGGATAACGCCCTGATAGAATATATCGCCGGACAGTTCAAGCGCGATACGGGGATAGATCTGCGTAATGATAAGATGGCTATGCAAAGATTACGCGAAGCCGCGGAGAAGGCAAAGGTAGAGTTGTCAAGCACCCTCACGACGGATATTAACCTTCCTTTTATTACGGCTGACGCGACAGGCCCTAAGCATATGACCATGTCCATCAACCGCGCAAAATTAGAAGAACTGATAAATCCGATCGTAGAGAAGTGCCGCACCCCGCTGGAGCAGGCCCTGAAGGACGCGAAGTCGGCGTTTCAAAAGGAAGGGGTTGATTTCGGCGATAAGGGTATTGATAAGATCATCATGGTCGGAGGCCCCACAAGGATGCCCGCAGTCCAGAAGTTTGTGGAGGATTATTTCGGCAAGAAGATAGAACGGGGGGTTGACCCTATGGAGTGCGTGGCGATGGGCGCGGCTATCCAGGCCGCTATCATCAAAGGGGACGTGAAAGATGTATTACTCCTTGATGTAACTCCTTTATCGCTGGGCATAGAGACCCTCGGAGGAGTTAACACAAAACTAATAGACAGGAATACCACCATACCCACGAGGAAAGGGCAGGTTTTTTCTACTGCGGCGGATAACCAGACAGCGGTAACTATCCGCGTATTGCAGGGGGAACGGTCTATGGCCAATGATAATGTGGAGTTAGGCAGGTTTGACCTGGTAGGTATCCCGGCGGCTCCGCGCGGCGTGCCGCAGATAGAGGTCGCTTTTGATATTGACGCAAACGGTATAGTGCATGTTTCGGCAAAGGACCTGGGCACAGGCAAAGAGCAGTCTATACGCATCACTGCCCCAAAGAAACTATCTAAAGAAGAGATAGACAAGATGGTAAAGGATGCCGAGAAGTTCTCTTCGGAAGATGAGAAGAAAAAGGAAGAAGTTGAGGTGATCAACCAGGCGGACAACCTGGTATACGCCACGGAAAAATCCCTGAAGGAGTTCGGGGATAAGGTCCCTCAAAATGAGCGCGCGGATATAGAAGCGAGGCTTAATGACCTTAAGGGAGCGGTTAAAGACAAGAATGTAGAGCTGATAAAGAAGGCTTCCGAAGAGTTGACCAAGGTGTCTCATAAGCTCGCGGAGGAGATATATAAACAGGCTGCGGCAAAGCAGCAGCAACAGCAGGGGCCTGCCGGGCAAAAGGGCGCAGCCCCCGAACAGCCTGCTGAAGAGCAGAAGGCCGATAACAAAAAAGATGAAGATATAATCGACGCGGACTTCAAGGAAGAAAAGTAAGATTGTACCGCGGCAAGCATGAGCGGATTTTGTTGAAATCCGCTCATTGCCTCGGTATAAATTCGGCCCAATAACTTATGTCGCATTGACTTGTATGGCAAATTACTCCATAAGTTATGGCCTCATTTAAGGAAGAGGATGATAAAATATAATGATGTCCACAAAGCGCGATTATTACGAGATATTAGGGGTTAAAAAGGGCGCGACCCTTGAAGAAATAAAAAAATCCTACAGGGAGATGGCTTTACGCTATCATCCCGACAGGGTCCCCCATGAGCAGAAAAAAGAGGCGGAAGAGAAGTTTAAGGAGATCTCTGAGGCGTACGCCGTGCTCTCTGATTCGCAGAAGCGGGCCCTCTATGATCAATACGGCCACGCCGGCATAGACCAGAAATACGCTTACGAGGATATTTTTAAGGGGGCTGATTTTAACAGCGTATTCCGCGATATGGGGGAT
>JBAZEH010000057.1:0-3749 GCA_041653955.1 Candidatus Omnitrophota bacterium
TTAAGCCTGCCGAGCATGCTGGTTATACGCAGTGTAATAGGCACGAAGAAAACCGTTATTTACGTTACGCTCGTAGTAATAATGGCAACTATCTCCGGGATGCTTTTCGGCCTTATTGCAGGGTAACAAAAGGAGGTATAGAATGAAGATAGAGATATTAGGGGTTGGCTGCCCCAAATGCAAACAATTAACCGCCAATGCCGAGGCCGCGGCAAGAGAGCTCGGCATTACTGTTGAAATAGCCAAGATAACCGATATCGCCAAAATAACCGAATACGGCGTAATGATGACCCCCGGGCTTGCAGTTGACGGCACGGTCGTCTCGGCGGGTAAAGTCCTGACCAAAGACGAGATAAAAAATATCATTGCGAAATAGGAGGAGGGTTGAAAAAGATAATTCCCGTATTTTTATTATTATTCGCGCTGGCTAATGCCTGCGCAGAAGAGGCATCAACGCCGAAGGTCATTGCCTATTATTTCCACGGCTCTGTCCGCTGCCCGACCTGCCATAAGATAGAGCAGTATTCAAAAGAGGCGATAGAAAACAATTTTAAAGACGCGCTCGCATCAGGCAAATTGGAATTTAAGGCCGTTAATGTGGAAGAAAAGGGTAATGAGCGCTTTGTTAACGATTACCAGCTATATACCAAATCCCTTGTCATATCGCTAAGAGATAAGGGGAGGGAGGTAAAATCAAAGAACCTCACCAAGGTCTGGGAGTATGTCGGCAATAAAAAGCGGTTTTTTGATTACGTGACAACCGAGATAAACAGCTTCCTGAAAGGCGCATAGTGGACGAATTCTGGCCCGGGATATTATCGGCATTGTGGCTTGGGATACTGACCTCGATCAGCCCCTGCCCGTTAGCGTCCAATATCGCGGCGGTATCCTTCCTTTCAAAGAAGATAACCCATCCGGCGTTTGTATTTATATCCGGCCTTGCTTATACGCTGGGGAGGATGGTATCCTACGCGGCTTTAGGGTGGGTCATCGTCAACTCGCTTTTAAGCGTCCCGCAGGCATCCCAATTCCTGCAGAAATATATGGGGAAGGCATTAGGCCCGCTTCTGATACTCACCGGGCTCTTTCTCTTTGAGATATTCACCCTGCGCCTGCCCGGTATATCCCTTTCACAAAGACACCACAACAAACTTGTAGAGGCAGGCGCTCCCGGGGCCTTTGCCCTGGGCTTTATCTTCGCGTTGGCATTCTGCCCGATATCGGCGGCGTTATTCTTCGGAAGCCTGATCCCGCTGGCGCTGAACAGCAAAGCCGGAGGAATCCTGCCCTTTATCTACGGGATAGGGACAGGGCTGCCGGTATTGCTCTTTGCGGTAGCAATAGCGCTTGGTATTACTTCTCTTAGCCATTGGTTCCATAAACTCACAAAGATTGAATATTACACGCGCAGGATCACCGGCATCATCTTTATCCTGGCCGGGCTGTATTATACAGGGGTTTATATCCTGAAGATATTCTAAGGGAGGATAAATGGAACACATAATCCATGAAGAGCGCCGCTTAAGTTTCTTCGAAAAATACCTCACCCTCTGGGTGATCGGCTGTATCGGCGCCGGCATCTCACTCGGCAAGCTCTTCCCCCAGGCCGCCATCACCTTAGACAGCATCTCAATCTATCAAGTCTCAATCCCCATCGCCATCTGCCTATTCTTTATGATGTACCCCATAATGGTCAAAATTGACTTCGCCGAGGTGATCAAAGCAGGGAGGACCCCCAAGCCCGTTATCCTGACCCTCTTCGTCAACTGGTGCATCAAGCCCTTTACCATGCTTGCCATCTCAACCCTCTTCCTGGGAGTCCTCTTTAAAGGCCTCCTGCCGGGCCTTGAAATAGTAAAGGACGGCAGCCAGGTTGAGCTCTACCGCTCATATATCTCCGGGTGTATCCTTTTAGGAATCGCGCCCTGCACGGCAATGGTCCTTATCTGGGGGCACCTGGCAAAGGGGAATGACGGCCACACCCTGGTAATGGTCGCCATAAACTCACTCACCATGCTCTTTCTGTATGCGCCCTTGGGCGGCTGGCTCCTGGGAGTGAATAAGATGCCGATACCCTGGCAGACTATCGTATTATCCGTCCTCATATACGTAGGCCTGCCCCTTGCCTTAGGATATAAGACCCGTAAGCTCATCATCGCCAAAAAGGGGCTCAAATGGTTTGAGGAGAGGTTCCTGCACTACTTAACCCCCGTATCTATAGGCGCGCTCCTCATAACCCTTGTCCTTTTATTCTCCTTTAAGGGAGAGCTTATCATTAACCAGCCGCAGGTAATACTCCTGATAGCAATACCCCTATTCATACAGACCTGCCTGATATTCACCCTGACTTACTTTCTGGCAAGGTGGCTGAAACTACCCTACCGCGACGCCGCCCCCTCAGCGCTGGTCGGCGCAAGCAACCACTTTGAGGTCGCCATCGCCACATCCACCATACTCTTCGGGCTATCTTCCGGCGCATCCCTGGCAACCGTCATCGGAGTTTTGATAGAAGTCCCGGTCATGCTTATGCTGGTCAAGGTCTGCCTAAGGACACAGCACATGTTCAGTAGGGACTGACCCCGCACAAAGGGTCAGTCCCCTTCGGGGACAGACCCTGAGGTATACATTAGAAACCAAGGTGTCTGTCCCTAAACAATTCCTAAAGAATAAAATCACCCGTTAGATTTCCCGCCTCATTGCGTCTATTAGAGTAGAAAAGGAGGCAGGGATGGACAAAAAAGAGCTTGCCAATCCCCACCAAAGTAATACAATTGTATATACAATATCCTGGAACCCCACAAAGAGCCAGCGTCTTAAACGTATAAGGGGAGCCTCTTTTGAAGAATTATTTGAGGGTCAATTATTGGATATTTGCAAGAATCCGGGCCGCAGTGATCAGCGTATGCTGATTTTTGATTACCTTGGTTATGTTTGGGCAGTACCATGTGTTATTGAAGAGCACGGTTTATTTCTAAAAACTCTATACCGTAGCCGGAAATACCAAAAAATCTATAAAAAGAGGTGAATAATGAAAAAAC
Source organism: Candidatus Omnitrophota bacterium (assembly GCA_041653955.1). GTDB lineage: Bacteria > Omnitrophota > Gorgyraeia > Gygaellales > Profunditerraquicolaceae > UBA1562. Next base: position 3,039 of record JBAZEH010000057.1, read on the forward strand.
AGAAGCTGACTAAAGAAGAACAATGGTTCGAAGACCACGCAGAAGAGTTCATTCCTGTAAAAGGAAAAGAATATGATGCAATCATAGCAGCCCTTGAACGGCGTAAAAAAGATACGGTCTTAAATATCCGCGTAAACAGCTACGACCTGCAAAACATCAAGCAGAAGGCCCAGAAAATGGGGGTTAAATACCAATCCCTTATCTCTGAGTTCCTGCATAAACTCGCCACCGGATAGAATTCTAAATTGACAACCCCACCTCGCCAGGCGTACAATAACCCTATGTCCACCCTTAACCCCAACTCCCTCAAAATCGGCTACGTGATCCTGGTTGCCACCCCCAAACCCGCCATCGCCCAACTCCAGCGCCACGCCGGCTACGGCGCAAGCTCCAAATGGACCCACGTTGCCGGCTGCCTTGGCGGTTACACCTCAATAGAAGCCAATATCCCCCGTTCGCGCCTGATAAACCTGCAAAAAGAATATGTTGATAAGGGTTATGAAATAAAGGTAATGAAGCGCCGGAACCAGGAAGGAGGGAGGAGGTACAAGGTCGCCCTCTGGTGGGCCACGATGAATAACCTCCCTTACGACACCCTGCAGTTCTTCTGGTTTCCCCTGTCTATCCTCTGCGGTAAAGCCGGAATAGTATTGCATAATTTATTCAGCAGCCATAAACGCTTCCTCTGTTCAGAATTGATAGCAACCGGAT
>JBAZEH010000058.1:0-511 GCA_041653955.1 Candidatus Omnitrophota bacterium
TTTGTTTGGTTTGGGCAAGCTTTTTGAGCGTGCCCGCATACATTCTACAGGCAGGGTTTCTGCAAAAGAAGCAGTTGTTGCGCAAGAGGGCACTACTGCAGCACCTGCTGTTGCGCCGCAGCCATTAGTAAAATCAGGTTATGGTTTTGATGATGCTGTAGTGGCTACTGCTAACCTTCAGTGGGCAGCGGTTGAGGAGCGCCTTGCGCGCGGAGAATCGGCAGAGTCAATTGCTGCTGAGTACTTCGTAGCTTACAATGTATGGCTAGAGCAGGTTTTAGGCGAGACAAAGATTGCTCCTACACTGAATGACCTGTGGATCTTCTTCCTGGTCCAGGCAGGAGCGGGTTATTTCCATAATGATACACCGGCATTCTTCTCCTATCTTCTCCACACCGCCCTTCAATTAAGGGATGATTCAGCAGGTGCATTTGTCCGCGGGGAGTACGAACGCTGGTATAAGATTATCAATCTTACTCTAAGCACATACAAGGGTATTGCCGTATACGGA
>JBAZEH010000058.1:521-3717 GCA_041653955.1 Candidatus Omnitrophota bacterium
AATATACTTCCTTATGAATATATCTTTAACTTTGAGGACCTTGATGGCATGTTCAGGACTGCCAAGTTTGTCCGTCATTACAGCGCACAGCCGGCAGAGGCAAAGGCGCAGGCTTATACAGAGCTTACTAAGAGGCTTGAAGAGGCTAATAAGTCTTTAGTTGCCGAGATTTTAGCCTCAGAGAAGCTGCGCTCAGGCGATAAGGTAGTTATGAAGAGAGATATATTAGGTTCAAAGACATATAAGAATTACGTGAAATTTATTACCGGCGAATGGAAATCAGCAATGCCTTTATTCTATAAGACTTATTCTGACCGCGCAGGCTGGCTGGGGACGGTCAACAACTTCTATAATCCTATTGCTGTCAGCCTGGGGGTAGTCTCTGCTTCGTTGTTAGCCGCTCTGGTTATTAGCGGAGGTATTACCCTTGGAGGCGCATTAGGGGTATTTGGTGTTTTGGCCTTTAACCTTGCGCTGGGTCGCCGCGGATTGGATCTTATAGTCAATAAATTTATGGCAAGAGGTGTTAATCACCAAGCATTCGGCAGGCCGGTACGTCCGGATGCCGGTTTTGAAAAAGCAGAGACTTCATTTAAGTTAAAGGCATTTAGGGTAATTTATTGGGCTACCTTAGGTATTGCTAAGCTTGCCTGGGATACCATGGTTTTCCATTTTGCCCTGATTGCCCATAGCCAGCTTGCCGGAAGCGTTTGGCTTGCAGGGGCACTTAATATTAATTTTGTGCTGGTTGCAGGCCTGTGGCTGCCGTTTGTGCTCTTCTTCTTCCTCGACACCTTCTCGCTTATGTATCTCTGGGAGGCCGGCACCGGATTTATCTATTCTAAGATCCACGGCCTAGGGACGATTAAGAGCGAGGCTAAGAAAGACCGCTTAAAGGGTAATATACTGAATATCATGGATGAGAAATTCATCTCTGAGGGCGCAACTCTTAACGCGCAAGAGAAGAATATAGCCAAGGCCAGGATAATCAATTTTATACTTACTACCCTTCTGGCAGAAGATATGGTCACTATGGATGAGTATAACCGCAACCTGATAGACCTGAATGTTGCCGGTGAAGGTTTACAAAACCTGCCTTTATTCTCGAAATTAGGCAATGCCAAGATCCGTCAGCGCATCTTCCGTTTCTTAAGCCAAATGTTTGATAAAGATATGCCTGCTATGCCTAAGTGGGTTAACCTGCCTACCCTTACCACAATGATACCTGTGGGAGGCAATGAAAGCATAATTTACAACTTTAAGGAGATAGATGAGGTATTGGATACGGGGTATACCGTATTAACCTATCTTATCGATCATCATAAGGGCGAGTGGGAGAATTTTATTGCCAGAATGCAGCGTGAAGGCAGGGCGGATGAGTTAGAATTGCAGCGTATGAGAGACTTGAAATTTGGCGAGCAGCTGGGCAAGGTTAATGCGGAGCTTGAGATGCAGATACGCCTGTGGGTCTCTTACAGATTCCAGCCGTTTGCCCGTACCTTAAACGGATTGATGCATTATGTCCAGGCACTTCGCCTCTATGCCCAGATCGAACATTCCGATTGGAGCGAGGAGAAGATACGCGAAGAGGTAAACAGGAAGTACCAACTTCTCTGGGGCGCGCAGGGTTACGGTGACCAGCTGGCCAACAACGATCCTAAGGCAGAGGAGACCAGGTATCTTGCCGAGATGGCCTATAAGCTTTATGGTTTCATTATAGATATAGCTTATATACAGAAGCGCGACGGAGTATTCTATAGCGTTCTTGCCCGTTATAATCCTGCAAGCGGCAAAATAGAGGATGTCATCGCTAATAAATTGACTGCAGAGTGGCCTCTGGCAAGCGAAGGAAAGCCGGGCAATCAGACCCATGCATTAAGATATGTCCGTAGCGAGAGGACTATGACTATCGATATCAACCAGGACTACTATGTGGAGCAGGCGCTTAAGATTCCTCATCTCTTGACGGTATTCAAGGATCGTAATCTTGACCTGGTCGGTTACCCTGAAGACATATTTACCGAGGATTATTCCCTTGTCGGCAAGTTCCATGCAATCGCAGACAGGACATTTAACGCGTTGGTTCAGCCGGTCCTATTCCTTCATGGCGCACGTTTCCACTACGGACATCCGGATGTCTGGCGTACCTCTGCTATACGCCAGATCGGCGGCGTATCCCGTTCTTATCCTGTTAACGAGGATATCTTCGGCGGTTATGAGCTTACCTTGCGCGGCAGAAAGATCGGTTATGTAATGTGGATAGAGGCAGGCAAGGCGCGTGAAGTCTCCTGGGCTACTACCGACGGAATATTCAGGAAATTCGGAATGGGCGCCACACAGCAGTCATATAACAGGTATTTATATTACCTTAACTCCTCAAAGAACTTTAACATACTCCAGCAGTTAACCCATCTTTACGGCGGCATCGGCTATTATCTGCGTAAGCCTTGGGTTATTGCCGGGTTATTCGCCTACTTGGGCTTTATGCTTATAGGCGGGGTAAGCGGTTTTGCCGCATTCCCGGCAGAGCTGCTCTTTGCGGTATTCGGGATTGTCTTGTTCGCACAGTCAATTACCTTTACCGGATATGCGCAGTACATCATTGATAATCCTACTATCAGAGGCACTCTTGAATTCTGGTTTAAGATATTCCCGCTGATGTCTCCTTTCTTCATGGCACATGTCTTTACCAATGCCGCGGGTGTAGATTCCGCGCAGAAGGGTATAGCTACCTATGTGGCTACAGGCCGCGGGTTCATGCTTAGCCATTTAGGGATTGATCAGGTCTATAGCAATTTTGCTAAGTCACATATTATTCCCGGGGCCATCGGAACCGCCATGGCTGTTTACGGAATGCTCTTATGGCAGAATATAACACTTATCTTCTCCCTGCCTTATGTGGCGATTGTATTCTTTGCAATAGTTGTGCCTATTATATCTAGCCGCGGTTCTGCTCCGATCTTTAAAGTAAAAATGAGTAATTATGCCAGTATCTTAAAGAAAGATGCTACCGAAGGCTTAAGCAAGATTATTTCCAGCTCATTCCACAAGGTCTTCCCGACCAAGGTATCTTTTGCCAATCCTATCAATTGGCTGCGTGCGGTAAGGGAGACCGGGAATGTTGCGATCTTTGTTACGTCATGGGCCTTAATTACAGCCCTTGGGTTTGTCGAGGTCGGAAGAGCGTCGGGTAGGG
>JBAZEH010000059.1:0-3713 GCA_041653955.1 Candidatus Omnitrophota bacterium
TGAAATTCTTAATCTCGACGTAAGGGATTTGGCATTTTGGGAGAAAGAAGCCCAGAAGAAGATGATAAAGAATAGAATGTCCGCAATTCAGGCTTGCAGGATCGCCGGGGCAAAGGATTCGGCGTATCAGAATGTAATGAGCGACCTGCAGAGAAACTTGGCCAAGATAGAACATGGTGAAGAGGTGGTTATTAAAGAAAGCTGGAAAGCTTTAAAAATAATGAAGAGAGGATAAGATGGCTTTTGATGCCGGGGCGATAGTAGGTTATTTGACGCTTGACAAGAATAAGTGGGATTCAACTGTTCGCGCGGTCGGTGTCGACCAGCAGAAGATGAAGAATTCTTTTTCTTCTTTTGCAACTTCCTTTAAGGCTAACTGGATCGCTATTACTACCGCTATAACTGGCAGTATGCTTCTGATAAACAAGTCTTGGCAGTTAATGCAGATGGGTGCTAAGGCTCAGCAGATAGAGGATAGCTTTGCGGCCATCGCCAGGCAGGCCGGCATCTCAGGGGCAGAACTTAAAAAAGCTTTGAATGATGCTTCTATTGGAATGGCTAACTTTTCCAATATCGCCGCTTCCGCTTCCGCTCTATTGGGTCAATCTTTGAAGCCTGATCAGATAGTTTCCTTGATGCAAGTCGCCAGGGTAGAGGCCAAAAAGACAGGGCAGGATGTAGAAGCGGTATTTAACCAGATAGCTTCGGCCGTAACAGGCGGATTTTTAGTAACTGTCAAGAGGAACTTCGGCCTCAATGTAGAACTTTCCAACGCCTATCGGAACTACGCGCAACAACTGGGAATAACTACGACAGAAGTTGAGCAATACTACAAGGCCCAAGCTTTGGCTAATGAAATTGTAAAAGCAGCCAAAGTCGACATTGATAGCTTGAGCGGGGCGATGCTTTCACACGCCGAAAGAATACAGCAGTTGAAGTCGTCTTGGAATGAATTTCAGGAAAAGCTTGGATATTTTTTGCTTGAGATATCGACTATTATTGGAGACATAGCAGGAATAATATTCTCTTCCCTGCTTGCAGCTATCGAAACAGTTTTTTCAGCTATCTCTAAGCTTATTTCTTTTATTCCCGGATTGAAGAAGGTATTCCAAGAGGTCGCTGATTCTTGGAACCAAAAAGCGCAGGCCAATTCTCAAGCCATGCTCGGATATTATTCGGATTTAACTGATGGCTTGAAATCTTTATTCAGTGAAACGCAAGACTCTGGAGCACAGATGTTCCAAAGTCTTACCAACCAGGGGCAGCAGAGTGCGCGGTATATCAAGCAGACTTGGGACGAATGGATAAAAGACACCCAGCAGAATTTTAACTTAATGCTTTCGGTTGGGCAAGGATCGTTTAATACCTTGAAAACTGGCGTATCTGACTTAGGGATGAGTATTATCGGTATGGGAGATGATATAGAGCAAGTTTTTGCTAACCTTGGAAAAAGTATCATTAATATGCTAATGGAGATTGCCGCGCAGTGGATAGTGATGAAGACAATGATGGGGATCACTGGCATATTTTCATTCGGTGCTACATCTACCGGGACAAGCTCTATTTCAGCCTCTAGCATATCTGGAACTGGACTTCTGGGTCATTCTGAGGGTATTGAAGACGTGCCATATACAGGCGTATATCGCCTGCACGAAGGCGAGAAGGTAACGCCGAAGTATGATGCTACCAAAGGCGATGCAATAGAGCTGACCATCGTCAACTATATCACTCATGATGCTATCAACGCGGCTATTGCTCAGAGTCCCGATACCGTCATTAACGTCATCAACGCCGATACCGTGCGTAATGGTATGACGCGTAAAACTTACAAGAGGTATGGATAATGGCAGACTTTACGCTTGCGCGTGAATCTTGCAGCGAAGAGAGAGACTTTAACGTCGGAGAATCGAAGTTCGAGAATCAGGCAAGCGAGACCAGACTTTTATCTTCAGGGGCGTTGCTTGGATTCAAAATTAAAAGCCCTAATCTTACTTATGCAAAATTACAAACATACATCAGTTTTTATAACGGTAAGTACGGGTCATTAACTTCGTTTACGTTTCTGTCTCCGTTCGACGGGGTTACCTATAACGTAAGATTTCGCAAGGATAGTTTTAAAACCGATTACATATCCGGGACGTTTCAGTGTGAATTCAATCTTGATAGGGTATTCTAAATGACAATCTCCACCAGCCAGTCCTTCCTCGATGAATCCCGCAAGCGCGCCAAGCAGCCGATCTATCTCTATACGATAGAGGATCCGGCCGGTGATGGCGTAGATCTCAATTATGCCGGCTGGGATACGGATATCGTATTCAACGGTATCACTTACCAGAAATTCCCAATAACCCATGATGAAATATCCGAAAACGCCGACGGGGAATTACCGTCTACGTCGGCGCAGATCAGCAACATCTCCCGGCTCATCGAGGCATACCTACAGGCATACGACCTGCGCGGCAAGAAGGTGACGATAAAAATGGTGTATGCCAACCTTTTGGACGATCCGGACTGTTATGTCGAGTTCAGCCGTTACATAGATTCCTACGCATCTAATGTCAAGGACGTCGTATTCACTCTGATGAGCAAGTTGAGTGTAATAGGAGTACAGGTCCCGCTTACGATTTTCAGCACCCGCAGGTGCCAGCATCTTTTCAAGGGCGCGCGCTGCGGGTATGCGGGCGCGGAGACCGAATGCAATCGCACCCGGGCGCGTTGTAGGGTATTGGGCAATCAGAGCAGGTTTGGCGCTCAGCCCGGGATTAAGGGGAATAGGTCATATGGATAAAAAGCTCACCGAATTGATTGCTAAGCTTCTGCCGGTTCCATATCTGCACGAGGGACGAGATTACTCCGGTCTTGACTGCGGCGGATTGATCCTTACTTTCTTCCGGGAGTATCGGGGAATCGTTCTCCCGGATATGCTCGGATATGACTCGCACTGGGGGTATAAAGGAAAAAATTACTTTATCGAGAATTACTTCAAGTTTTTCGATTCGGTTAGGGTTCCGCAGTTGATGGACGTGGTGCTGTTCTTTAACGGCAAAAAAGTGTCGGACCATGGCGGGGTCGTGCTGCGTGATGGCAGGTTTATCCATTGCCACCGGCATGTAGGGGTAAGCGTAGACAGGCTCGGGGCGGATCCGTGGGCAGGTCGTCTTGCCGGGTTTTACAGGCTTAGACAGGAGTTTGAGGCGGAATTTAAGGTAAAGGCCAATGGTAAAAGTTAACGAAACACTATTAAGGGAAGTTTCGCAGAGATGCGTGCCTGTGCGGCCTGCAAGGCGCAGATTCCGTAACGGCCGCATTAAAAGCGATATTACCATCCAATACGTTCCCAACGTCCTGGATAAAAAAGGCCACAAGCGGGTATCTCTGCCTTATGACCGGGACTGGACGGTCGGGAAATACCTGCGTAAGGCCAATATAGACCATAAAGATATGGCTGTCAGCGTAAACGGCAACAAAGGGGATCTGAATGACAGGCTGACTATCGGGGACGAGATAGTAGTTTATCCTCGGATAGCTGGCGGGATCACGCAGATATTTACCTGGGTAATGGCGATATCCAATATCGCGATGCTCGGATATTCGATTTATTCCGCTGTCACGGCCAAAAAACCCAGCTTTAACACATCCGGATCATCCATCGATTCAGACTCCGCGGCTAACGCCTGGGACGGAGTGCACACTACATCCAGGGCCGGAGGCCC
>JBAZEH010000060.1:0-3338 GCA_041653955.1 Candidatus Omnitrophota bacterium
TGCTTGACCTTGATGATCCGGCTAAGGTTATAGGGCGCCTGAAGCGGCCCTTATTCTCTCCGACTGAAGATTGGGAGAAACAGGGAGACGTGAACAATGTTGTTTTTCCCACGGGAACCGTGCTCAAAGACGGCAGGCTGTATATCTATTATGGCGCGGCCGATAAGCTGATCGCCGCCAAATCCGTCGATATGAATGAGCTTTTAAGGGAGCTTAAAACACAATAATCGTAAGCTATTTTACCAAAGATGAATAAACCGTTAAAGATCGTCTATCTATCCACTTTTCCTCCCCGGGAGTGCGGCATAGCTACTTTTACCGCCGACCTTACGGCGGCGATGGATGATCTGCTCGCGCCGGCCATCGAGTCAAGGGTGGCCGCGATCAATTTTGACGATATACAGCGTTACTACTATCCAAGAAAAGTCATCTTTCAAATGAACCAGTATTCCGAACAGGAATACGTCGAGACCGCTCAAAAGATCAACGCCAAGAACGAGGTAAAGCTTGTCAATATTCAGCATGAATTCGGAATCTTCGCGGGTAAACACGGCTCATATATCGTTTCTTTTCTGGAGGCGCTTGAAAAACCCTCGGTTGTGACTTTTCACAGCGTCTTACCTTCGCCTGATGCCGAGCTTAAGGAAACGGTCCGCGCGATCGCCGCAAAAGCAAGCGGATTAGTGGCGATGACCAATCTCTCAAAAGAGATCCTTACCAGGGAATACGCGATAGCCGAAGAAAAAATTTCCGTGATCCCCCATGGCATCCATTCCATACCTTATACATCCAGCGCAAAGCCCAAGTCGGCTTTAGGTTTTTCGAAAAAGTTAAGCCTGTTGACATTCGGGTTGCTCAGCAGGAATAAGGGGATCGAGTATGTAATCGAGGCGTTGTCCGAAGTTGTTAAGGCCTACCCGGATATTCTCTATATCGTCCTGGGGGTTACCCATCCGAATGTCCTCAAGGAAGAGGGGGAAAACTACCGTAAATCCCTGATCCAGAAAGTCCACGACCTCGGGCTTTCCTCCCACGTGAACTTTTATAATGAATACGTTCCTTTGGATAAGCTCTTGCATTTCTTAAGGGCCGCGGATATCTATATTTCGACATCTCTGGACCCGAATCAGGCCGTTTCCGGGACATTTTCTTACGCGCTGGGCACGGGCAGGCCGGTGATCTCTACCTCTTTTGCGCAGGCCAGAGAGCTGGTTACCTCGGAGGCGGGGTTACTGGTTGATTTCCGGGACCCCGCTGCTTATGCCGAAGCGATGGTGCAGCTTTTGAAAGACCCTGTTTTAAGAGAACAGCTGGGGAAGAACGCCTATTTCAGGACCCGCAATATGACCTGGGAAAATGTCGCCCTGGAATATTCAAAGTTATTCTCAAAATACTCCAAAGATATCGCCGAAGTAAGCGAGCACAAAAAAATTCCCCGGATCAACCTTAGCCACATTTTTCACCTGACGGATGACTTCGGGATCATACAGTTCGCCAGGTTGTCCGCGCCGGATATCTCTTCGGGGTATACGCTCGATGATAACGCGCGCGCCATGATAGTGGCATGTTTGTGTTACGCTAAATTAGGGGGAATGTTTAAGGCCTTTGATCCCGAGAAGCAGAAGAGCGAGTTGCTCAAGCGGATAGAGGTATATTTACGTTTCATCGAGTTTGATTTGGGCGAAGATTGCCTGTTTTGTAATTATGTCAGGCCCGACAGGTCAATAGACAGCGAGCTGAATAAAAAGGACAGCCTTGATGATGCTAATGGCCGGGCCTTTTGGGCATTGGCGGTTGTTGCCGCGGCCGGTTACCTGCCGGAGGGCACAAGGCAGAAGGCCCGTTTGTTGTTGAGGAAGAACCTGGAAAAGTATTCGATGCCCGAATCCCCGCGGGCAGTGGCTTTTTACATCAAAGGAATTTACCTGTTATTAAAAAATACAAGGGAAGATGAAAACCAGGATATAAAAAAGCTGTTAGTCACCCACTGTGACAGGCTGCTATCGCTTTATCGGGGCGCGTCTTCCGGGGAATGGCAGTGGTTTGAAAGTTACCTGACTTACTCGAACGCTATTTTGCCGGAAGCGCTGATCCTGGGGCATGAGCTTACCGGCAACAGCGAATACCTGGATACCGGTATTACGGCGCTGGATTTTTTGATCAGTAAAACTTTTGTCAGCGGGATCTATGTGCCGATAGGCCAGGATGGCTGGCACCATAAGTTTGGAGAGCGCCGCTATTTTGACCAGCAGCCGGAGGATGTCTCGGCGATGGTTTGCGCCCTGGCCACGGCGCACTCAATAATCGGTAAGGAAGGTTATAAAAAACTCATGCATGAGGCCTTTAATTGGTTCTTAGGGGACAACAGCCTGAAGCAGGTGGTTTATGACAGGGCCACCGGGGGATGTTATGACGGCCTGGGAGAGAGGAATATCAATCTCAACCAGGGGGCGGAGTCGATTACCTCATACCTTTTGGCCAGGTTGGCTATAATTCAGGCGGGGTGAGGGTATTAGCGATAAAAGGAGGGCAAAATGGCGGTTGAGAAAGTCGGAGAGAAATACAGGTGCAATGTTTGCGGTAATGAGGTTACTGTGACAAAAGCAGGCGGCGGAGAACTTGTTTGCTGTAAGCAGCCGATGGAAAAAATCGAGGGATAAAATAAGTTTTGCGCATATCGGGATCTTTTTGATATCGAGTTAGTCTTTCGAGAAAGGATAAGAAATGCCGTTCATTAATCTTAAGGTTGTGGGAAAGTTGAATAAGAAGCAGAAAGAGGAGATAGCCAGGGAATTTTCCGATACCCTATTAAAGGTTGCCGGAAAACCCAAAGAGTATACCTATATTGTCATAGATGAAGTAGCTGGTGAAAACTGGGCGCAGGGAGAAAAATTCTTTGGGTAATTCCGCTGAAAGGAGCGTTTGGTTGATGGCGGGTTTTAAGCGGATCGCGTTTATATTTTTATTGCCGGTTCTGTTGATTCTATTTTTGGCGGGCTGCGAGAAAACCTATTTATTCAGTTCCTGGCGGGAGCAGGAGATCGCCATCGACGCGAAATACAGCGATTGGCAGCAGACAGCGGCCCATTACGATGAGAAATCGAAAATAACCCTTAACCTGGCCAATGATGAGCGTGATCTGTATATTTGTTTGATCACCAGGAACAGGCAGATAGAGATCGAGGCCATGGAATCCGGCTTTAGCGTTTGGTTTGACCCTCAAGGAGGGCAGAAAAAATCATTCGGGGTGCGTTTCCCCATTAGTTTAAGGGCGATGGGGATGTCCATCGAAGAGGAAAATAAAGACCACGGCAAATATTGGCGCGACCAGGAGGATA
>JBAZEH010000061.1:0-2962 GCA_041653955.1 Candidatus Omnitrophota bacterium
GGCATCACGGTGTGCCTATATCGGCGATAGTATTTGGCGGGCGCAGGACCCACCTGGCCCCTTTAGTGTATGAATCATTCAACTGGCAGCACGGCGTATTCGTCGGGGCTACGATGGCTTCCGAGTTGACAGCGGCCCAGGTAGGAAAGATAGGGCAGATCCGCCGTGACCCGATGGCGATGCTGCCGTTCTGCGGTTACAATATGTCGAATTATTTCAGGCACTGGCTTGATATGGGTAAAAGGATGGCAAAGGCCCCGAAGATATTCCATGTAAACTGGTTCAGGACCGATGAACAGGGGGAGTTTCTTTGGCCGGGGTTCAGGGAGAATTTAAGGGTCCTGGAATGGATACTTGACCGCTGCGATAATAAAGTCGCGGCAGGGGTCAAAACCCCGGTCGGTTATATCCCGCGCCCTTCCGATATAGATATGACCGGGCTTGAATTGTCCCGAGGCAGTATGGATAAGCTTCTTACCATTAATAAAAATGATTGGGTTGAGGAGTTAAAAGGCATAAAGGATTTTTTCAGGAAGTTCGGAAGGGACCTGCCTCCTGAATTATGGCAGGAATACGAAGAGTTAAAGAAGCGCCTTGGATCCGATGAATGAAGACGTCTTGTTATTTACGGAGCTTGAGGGGTTAAAACTTCATAAGCGCGGCAAGGTCAGGGACCTATATGACCTGGGCGATAAGCTGCTTATCGTCTCAACCGACAGGATCTCATGTTTTGACGTGATCCTGCCTTCCGGGATACCGCATAAAGGCCATGTGCTTACGCAGTTATCCTGTTTTTGGTTTGATTTTATAAAGGATATTATACCTAATCATCTGATATCTTGCGACGTAAACGATTACCCCGGACAATTAGACAGGCATAAAACTATGCTCAAGGGGCGTTCAATGCTGGTGAAGAAGACAAAACCGCTTCCTCTTGAGTGCGTAGTGAGAGGATACCTTTCTGGTTCGGGATGGAAAGAGTACAGGCAGAAGGGGTCCGTATGCGGGATAAAATTGCCTGAGGGGCTTGGCGAATCGGATAAGTTGCCGCAGGTATTGTTCACTCCTTCAACCAAGGCGGATGCCGGCCATGACCTGAATGTGGATCAGGAGTACGCCGAAGGGCTGGTGGGTAAAGATACGGCTTCCAGGTTAAGAGAGATAAGCATAAGTATTTATAAGAAAGCCGGTGAATATGCCTCCCAAAGAGGGATAATTATAGCGGATACTAAATTTGAATTTGGTATGGAAGGCGATGATATTATTCTTATAGATGAAGCGCTTACTCCGGATTCATCGCGTTTCTGGCCGGCAGACTTGTACGCCGCGGGAGCCCCCCAGCCCAGCTTTGATAAGCAGTTTGTCAGGGATTACCTGGAGGGATTAGGGTGGGACAAGAACCCTCCCGCGCCTTCCCTGCCTGATGAGATAATCCGCAAGACAACGGATAAATACCTTCAGGCTTATAAGGGATTAACCGGTAAGGATATAAAAGTATAACATGGAATTGTTTAAAAAATCTGTTTTGATGTTATTGAGGATCAGCGTAAGCGTAATGCTGCTGATCTTTTTGTTTAACCTCGTAGACAAGAAAAGCCTAATTGAGATCATAAAGGGAGCTGATAAATCCCTGATAGTGCTCGCGTTCCTTACTCTCCTTGCTACCTATTCTTTATGCGTTTTGCGCTGGGATATGCTCCTTAAGGCGGCACATATACATCTTCCGTTTGGCAGGGTAATTATTTCAAGCGCGGGAGGGCTTTTTTTCAGCCTGTTCCTTCCTTCAACGATAGGGGGGGACTTGGTGCGCAGTATAGACCTCGCGGTGCATACCAAAAAAAGCCATGAGGTCGTTGCCACAGTGCTATTGGATAGATTGAGCGGCTATATAGGGTTGGTCCTGATAGCCATTCTGGCGGTTATATTCGGATGGGATTTAGTGCATGATAACGCAAGCACTTTGATATCCGTGGCGGTAATCTCCGTCATATTGGCAGTGCTGTTGCTGGTGCTTTTCAATAGTTTTATATATTCTAAAATAAATAAACTCCTGCATTCTCCGGGGGCCGGAAGGATCCGCGGGTTCATAAAAGACCTTCACAGAGAGGTGCATATTTTCAGGCACCATAAGGTTATAGTAGTAAATAACCTCCTTCTTTCTTTGCTGATCCAGGCTATCGCTCCTGTCACGTTCTATATAATCGCGTTGGCGCTGGGAGTAAAGATAAACATGATATATTTTTTCATTTTTATCCCGGTAATAGGCGCTATTACCCTGTTGCCCATCTCGCTGGGCGGGCTGGGGCTGCGCGACGCTACCACCATATTCTTTTTCGCTAAAGCCGGGGTAGGCAAGGACCTGGCCTTTGCCATGTCCTTAGTTTCTTTTTCCTTTATATTGATAATAGGAGTATTGGGAGGCATCCTATATGCCCTTACAGTGCATCATCGACGGGTACAATATCACAAACCACGCGGCGTTTGCCCCCATCCGTAACAGGACCAAATATCCCCAAAGAGCCCTTTTTGAATTCATAAAGAAAAGGTTGAAGGGTAAAAGCCCGGTCAACAGGACCGTGATAGTTTTTGACGGCTATCCATCGCAACCGCGGGATGTGAGTGAAGACCCCGTTATAGATATACTCTTTTCCGGCGAAGAGAGCGCCGATACCATGATCAAAAGGATGGTTGAAAAATCAAAGTCCGCCGCCAATATTACGGTGGTTTCCGACGACAGGGAGATAAGGTTTTTCATTAAGTCATGCGGCGCCAGGCCCGTTTCGGTGGATGAATTCATAAATCCCGGCGGGAGCCCGCGAAAAAAAAGAGAAGAAATGGCTAAGGCAGAGCTTAATTACAGCCAGGCCGGCAGGATAAACCAGGAATTGAAGAAGTTATGGTTAAAAGACTGAACAAGGGCGGGGGGCAGAATTTCATAAAGTTCCTGGGTACGGCGGGGGCG
>JBAZEH010000062.1:0-2914 GCA_041653955.1 Candidatus Omnitrophota bacterium
TAGGCGGTATTAAAATTCATTGTCCCAGGAGTCATAGAACTGCTTTTTCCGGAAAGCCCCTGTGAGACAAAGGTCGGCCAATTAGCCAGGCCAAAACCGGTATACTGCGGCCCGGTCAAGGTCATGGTCAAGGGTGTCTGCCCCCAGTTAAAGCCTAATTTGTCCACCAGGGTCTTGCTGACATCCAGCATCTCCACTTCGATCAACACCTGCGGCATGGGAACATCCAGCTTCTCGATCGTCTTGGCGATGATCGGTAAACGGCTGGGAATATCCTGGACGATCAAACTGTTGGTGCGGTAATCTTCGATCACCGCGCCGTCCTTGGAGAGAAGTTTCTTTATCGCCGTAGTGATACCGATATCCGTGGAAACCGCATACCGGTCGCCTGACGTGCTTTCGGAAGAACCTGCATCTTCTCCCCCGGTCGAGCCCGTATCCGAGGAACTTATGGTGCTCTGGACCTCTTCCATGATATGCGAGGAGGAAACACTGGCATATTTCAGATAGAAAACCTTGGTCTCCAGCTCCACCTCGGGCTTACCCCAGTCCTTGACATAAAAGACATTGGAGTTTTTATCCAAAACATAAGAAAGGTTATTCGCCAGGAAAAGTTTATCCATCGCCAGTTTTAAAGGCACCTTGTCGAAATAAAGCGTCATTTTTCTCTCTTTTACCGCTTCGGAGGCGATAAAATTCAATCCCGACTGCATAGAGAGGATCTTAAGGACGTCCTTTAAGGAGGCGTCCTGAAAATCCATGGAGATCGTGATATCGGGGTTATCAAAAGGTATATCTTCCAAAGCCCCCAATCGCGGCAGGGAAAGACAGAGTAAAAAACTTAAGATAAATACAAAAAGCCGGAAATTATTTCTCATCTTGTCCTCCTTTTTCCTTCTTCTCCTGGCTCTTCATGTCTACGATGCCGGGAGAAGACAGGGTATACTGCTGACCCTCATAAAAAATAGTCACGCCTTCCCTGGTAATATCGATGATCCGCGCCTTCTCGATCGTGTCTCCGATCTTTACAACCTTGCCGCTGATGATCGCCTGCGGCAAACTTGTCCCCCAGATCACGCCCTGAACGGTCAAGGGCGGCGGACCGGAAGAAGCCTTTGCCCCCGCCCTGGTTTCAATGCGGCCCCGGAAAGGATCCCTTAAGCCCTCACCCTTATATTCCACGCGCGGGCGTTTTACTATCGTGACAGGCTTCTTGGTAATAATTTCCTGCTCTTCTATCTTCTTGATCGTCTCCAGGTCCTGTGCCTGGGCCAGAAGCTCCCCCCTGGCCAGGCCAAGTGTTATCGTGGCGGCGATGATCAACTCCAGATTTATCCTCTTTAGCCTTCTCATCCTATTTTACCAGAAAAGTAGTTACCTTTACGTCCGCGTTCAAAACAAATGAACGTTCTTTTTTAGGGTCCTGGACCGGCCTGATCTTAAACCAGCCCAACTGAAAAATATCGTTACTGCTTTCCAGGCTACTGACAAATTTACCCAGAGAATTATAATCCTTGGCTTCCACTCTTATATCAAATGGATATTCGGTATATGTGGGAAGCGTTTTTTCCGGAAGCGGCTTCACCGAAACGATCTTTACCCCCGCGGCCGCGGCCATTGAACTGAAGGTATCGATCATCGCATTGACGTCTTTTTTATTGAGAAAATCCTTATAAGCGGCATAAGTGTTTTCCAATTCTCCGATATCCTTCATTACCTCGTTCTTTTTGGTTTCGTTGTCCTTTTCCTGCAGAGTCTTGTTTAGCTCCTCATTCTGTGTTTTATATACCCCTGAGGCGATATATACCGCGACCAGGATGATCACGACGTTCAACACTATGTTCTTATTTTTGCTCAGTGAATTCGATAATTCCATATCCGCCTCTTTTTAATTCCTGCAAGATATCACAAAACTGCTCACCTGGACCTGCCCTAACTGCTGCTTCTCTACGGAAAGGATCCTTGCCTCTTTAAAAAACTGGATGAATTCTTTGCTTTCCTTAAGCTGGGTAATGAATGTGTTGACCAGCCCCAGCTCCCTATCGCTATCCTCGGCGTAAACAAACCCCTGCAGCCGCAATTCGGACTTTTCCTGCCTGACGCCTTCCACGAAAGAGAAATCGGTGATCCAGACATCTTCCGGAATGCTGCGGGCAACTGCCTCCATCGGTCCGGTAAGATACGGCTGCTGCGTTATGAGGTCATTGAGCAGCTTGATCTTATTCTTATAATCATCATCGGTCTTCTGCAGCTTATCCAGGGAAGCGCTTGGCTCCGCGCTCTTTATCTTCGGCCGCAGAGAGATCAGGGTACGCACGTCATTACGCACAGGCTGCAGCCGGTATAAACCAAAGGCGTAAACCGCGCCGCAGATCAATGCCCCCAATAAAATAAATCTAAGATCAAGCTTGAACCCGCTAAAGATCGAGCTGACCTCCGGCGCCTCCAAAGAAACTTTCTTTGGGGCCCTGATCTGCTTTTTAGGCGACAAAAGATTCAGCTTGAGTTTTGTTTTCACTACCCTGGCCAAAGCGCCGCCAAACCCTTTGATCACGCTCAAGCTAAAAACCTGGTCCTTGCCCAGATACTTGGCAGTATTGACAAATTGCACCGAAAGTTCCATTTCCCGGACAAAAAACTCCAGCTCGTAACGCAGATTCTCATCGGTAATAAAGAACATATTGGCGATCTTCTTCTGCGGGAACTTACGGTTATAATAATCCAGCGAGATCCTCAACTCCGTCTTGAGCTTATCCAGCAGCTGCTCCCGGGTCGTTTCAGCGGGGACACCGGCGCCTTCTGCCGGGCTGGTCAGGGTGATGTCCCGGCTGAAAACCGGGAAACCATTATCCAGAACCATGAAGTTGGCCTCATCGTCTTCCTGCGAATCCATGCTCATCAAACCGATCACGCC
>JBAZEH010000063.1:0-2901 GCA_041653955.1 Candidatus Omnitrophota bacterium
AGCTTGACCGCAGCGGCGCGATCATCAGTATAAATTCCGGTGCCGGCGGCACCGAGTCCTGCGATTGGGCATCGATGCTTTTTCGGATGTATTGCCGTTGGGCGGAAAGCAAAGGATACGATATCAGGACCATAGATATCCTTTACGGGGAAGAGGCCGGGATCAAGAACGTGACCGCCCTGATCGAGGGTGATTATGCCTATGGGTACCTGAAAGGGGAGCGCGGCGTGCACCGGCTGGTGAGGATCTCGCCTTTTGATGCTAATAAGCGCAGGCATACCTCTTTTGCCTCTGTCGATGTTATCCCCGAGATCGAAGAGGAGCTGGATGTCAAGCTGGAAGATAGCGAATTAAGGATCGACGTTTACCGCTCCAAGGGGGCCGGGGGTCAGAGCGTGAATACCACGGATTCCGCGGTGAGGATCACGCATTTGCCTACAGGGATAGTGGCGCAGTGCCAGAATGAGCGTTCCCAGCATCAAAATAAGCAGACCGCCATGAAGATCTTAAAAGCCAGGATCTATGAGCAGCAGAGGCAGCTTAAAGAGGACCAGCTGGAAAAGCAATATGGTCAGGAGAAGAAGAAGATCGAATGGGGCAGTCAGATCCGTTCCTATGTGCTGCATCCTTACAATCTGGTAAAAGACCATCGCACGGACCAGGAAACCGGTAACGCCTCAGGGGTGTTGGACGGTAAGCTGGATGAGTTTATAGAGGCTTTTTTACGATTTAAAAAAGGAAAGGACAGTTAAGCGCAAAACTCAAAGCGCAAAACGCAAAATTACAGCGTAAAGTTTAAAGTTTTATGTTTTGCACTTCAGTTTTGCGCTTTGCATTTTACGCTTTACACTTATTCTTATGCTTAGTCATATCCGGAACTCAATATTGAAGCAGAAACAGGCGGCGATCAGGAAACGCTATCCCGGCGTCAAGATCAATCTGCATATCGATATGCCCAGCCCCTCGATGAATAAGCTGGTAGATTTAGCCGGTATCATCAATCTGGTCAACAACTTTGAGTCCCAGGTCAGCGAGCTATCCGATGCAGAATTGCGCGCACTCTCCCTTGAGTTTAAAGGGCATATCGAGAAAAAATCCCGGGAATACGGATCGGCGATGCAGGAGCTGGAAGAGTTGTTGTTTCAGGCGACCATCCCGGAAGATTAGGAACGGGTCAAGGAAAAGATAAAAATTACCCGCAATAAAGTCTTTCAGGAGATACTTCCTAAGGCCTTTGCCGTGGTCAGGGAAGCCTCGAAACGCACTATCGGCCTGCGCCATTTTGACAGCCAGATTGCCGGCGGGATAGTCCTGCATGAAGGCAGGATCGCCGAGATGGCTACCGGAGAAGGAAAGACGCTGGTCGCCACCTTACCCGCTTATCTTAACGCCCTGCTGGGCAAGGGAGTGCATATCGTCACGGTAAACGATTACCTGGCCCGGCGCGACCGTGAATGGATGGGGCCGATCTTTGAATTCTTGGGTTTAAGCGTCGGGGTGATCCAGCATGATATGTCCGATGAAGAAAGAAAGCTGGCCTATTCCTGCGATATTACTTATGGGACAAACAACGAATTCGGTTTTGACTACCTGCGTGACAATATGAAATATAGCGTCCAGGACATGGTACAGCGTCCGTTCTATTACGCCATTGTCGACGAAGTTGACTCGATCCTGATTGACGAAGCGCGCACCCCATTGATCATCTCCGGCCCGGCAGAGGAATCCACGGAAAAATACTACATTGTGGATAAGATCGTTCCCCGCCTTAAGGGCAGGATCATCCTGGAGAAGGACGAAATCGAAGCCAAGCACAGGGGGGAAGACCTTTCCAAGGGGTATGATTATATCGTTGACGAAAAAGCGCATACGGTATACTTAAGCGAAGAAGGGGAATCCAAGGTTTGCGCCGCTTTAGGGGTAGCTAATCTGCACGAGATCGAGACTATGGAGTGGCGTCATCATGTGATCCAGGCCTTGCGCGCGCACAATCTTTATAAAAAAGACGTGGAGTATGTGATTAAGGACGGGCAGGTGATCATAGTCGATGAATTTACCGGCAGGATGATGCCCGGCAGGCGCTGGTCAGACGGGTTGCACCAGGCGGTTGAGGCCAAAGAAGGGATGAAGATAGAGCGCGAGAATCAGACTCTGGCAACCATCACCTTCCAGAACTACTTCAGGATGTATGAAAAACTTTCCGGGATGACCGGGACGGCTTTTACCGAAGCAAATGAATTCAAATCCATTTATCAGCTTGACGTAGTGGTGATCCCTACCAACCGGCCGCTGATCCGTGCTAATTATCCGGATTGTGTGTATAAAACCGAAGAAGAAAAATTCAGCGCCGTGGTCGAAGAGATCGCCGGGTTGTATGAAGCCGGCAGGCCGGTCCTGGTGGGGACTATTTCCATCGATAAGTCCGAACATCTCTCCTTGCTTTTAAAACGCCGGGGGATCACCCATCAGGTATTAAACGCCAAATATCACGAGCTGGAGGCGCAGATCGTCGCCCAGGCCGGCAGGTATAAGGCGGTGACCATTGCCACGAATATGGCCGGCCGCGGAACGGATATACTCCTGGGAGGCAACCCCGAGTTTATGGCAAAAAACCTGATTCGCCAGCAGATGGATCCGCAGGATGAAAAATTCCATGAGGAGTATAAAAAATTACTGGAAAAATTCAAGCAGGAGACCGAAGTAGAGCATAATAAAGTCGTGGAGTTGGGCGGGCTGCACGTCTTGGCCACCGAGCGGCATGAGGCCAGGCGTATCGATAATCAGCTGCGCGGCCGCTGCGGCAGGCAGGGGGACCCCGGGTCATCGCGTTTCTATGTTTCGCTGGGGGACGACCTGATGCGTTTATTCGGTTCAGACAAACTGATCGGGATCATGGACCGG
>JBAZEH010000064.1:0-2833 GCA_041653955.1 Candidatus Omnitrophota bacterium
CGGCAGATTGCGCGAGGTAATCGGCAAAGACTTTGACGAAGGCGGTTATTTCGAGGTCCTGGAAAAGGCGTATGCCGCGGGATACCAGCATGTGAAGTTGTATTTTATGACCGGCCTGCCCACAGAGGAAGAGGCCGACCTGGACGCGATCATCGGGCTGATCAACCGGACCTCCGAGGCGAGAAAGAAGATCAGCGGGCACCCGGCGTGGGTGAACGTCAGTATCAACACGCTGATCCCCAAGCCGCATACCTCTTTTCAGTGGTGCGGGATGGGCGGCCTGGAGGAGATGCGGGAAAAGCAGCGCTACCTGAAGAGCCGGATAAAGAATAAGAGGGTGAAGTTTAATTTTCATAACCCCGAGATGAGTTTTATGGAGGCGGTATTTTCCCGGGGGGACAGGCGCCTGGGGAAAGTGATCCGCGCGGCTTTCGCAAAAGGCGCCAGGTTTGACGGCTGGGAGAACCATTTCAACTTTTCTCTCTGGCAGGAGGCATTTCGCGAGGCGCAGGTTGACCCGGAGTTTTATCTGCGCGGGAAAAGCAGTGCAGAGCTGCTGCCCTGGGATTTCCTGGATTCCGCCGTGCAACGGGAGATTTTGTTGAAAGATTATAACAAAATCATTGCATAAAACGGGATAAGTTGTATAATGATTTTGTAATTCATAACCTTTATTGAAATATGGGGTTACGTTATATAAAAATCATCGGTAAAATTATCCAGAACGGGGGAAAAAATGAAAAAGCAGAAAAGTAAAATTAGCCAGATCCCCTCTTTGTCGCGCGGCCTTAAATATAAATTAAGGATTGCATTGTATCTGATGACCGTTTTGCCCTTGTTGGTGACCGGTTATATTATTTCGACCTATCTTTTACCGGTGATGGGCTTTAAACTCGAGATCATCATTTCTTTGTCCATCAGCGTGATGATCGCGGTCCTGGGTTTTTTTATCGTCAAGGAGGTTTTCGACCGGGTGCTTTCGGTTTCCACCGAGGCAAAGCTGATTGCCGCAGGGGATATCTCCCGCCGTTTGAGCCTGGAACGTGACGATGAGGTGGGGGACCTGGGGGACGCCTTGAACCAGCTGACCCACCGTATCCGCAGCAACATGGATGAGTTGAAAAGTTACAGCGAAAAGACCACCGAGATAAACCTGGAGATCCAGAAAAGGATTTTAGTGCTTTCCAGCCTCCTGCAGATCAGTTCCCTGATCTCGCAGACCACCGGGTTGGACGAGATACTTAAGGTTACCGTCGAGAAATCGCGCTTCATCGCCAGCTCCGATCTTTCCTACCTGCTTTTCAAGCAGGATAATTCCGAACGTTTTTCTACCAAAATCGCCGACGGGCCGCATGCCCAGCGGCTCTTCAAGGTAGAGGTGGAGTTTGACAAGCACGCCCTTAACCGGGTCTTGAACTCCAGCCGTTATATCCTTTTGGATAAAGATAACAAACTCCCGGATTCGCTCAAGGAGATTATCCAGCAGCAGCTGCAGTTGAAGAATACCCTGGCCCTGCCGATTTATATCAAGGGCAGGCTCGCCGGGATCCTGGGTATCGGCAACTCCCGGGAAGAGTTTGTCTTTAAGCGGGATGACGTTGACCTGCTGGATGTCTTTGCCAAGCAGATTGCCATTGCCGTGGAAAACGACCTTTTAATGCACCGCATCGAGAAACTCGAGATCAAGGACCCGCTGACCGGGCTCTACAACGAATCATTCATCAACAACCGCCTGCAGGAAGAGATCAAAAGGGCGATCACCTATCAGCGCCCTTGCGCCTTTGTGCTTTTTAATGTCGACAATTTCCTGAAGTTTCAGCAGACCTACGGTTCACTGCAGGCAGAAGGCATCTTAAAAAAGGTAGGGACCCTGATCAGGGATTCGGTTACCGAGATCGACAGGGTGGGCAGGATCGGGGACAATGATTTCGCGATTATCCTCCCGGAAAAGAACAAGCGGCACGCCCAGACGATTGCCGAAGAGATCCGTAAAAAAATCCAGTTTGCTTTCAACGAAGAAGAGGACGTAAATAAGAGAATTACCTGCAGCGCCGGAGTAAGCGAGAATCCGCTGGACGGGATTGACTCCGAAGAGCTGCTGCGCAAGGCCAGGGATAAGGTGAAAGAGGCCAAGGGCCAGGGCAAGAACCGCATAACCATTTAAAATATGCAAATCCGCAGAAATACGAACAAACAATTAGGCGAACTGCTCAAAGAGTGGAACATTATTAATGAGCAGCAACTCGAAAAGTCCCTGGCTCTGCAGAAGGAGAAAGGCGGACTGATCGGAGAGATCCTGGTAGAACTGGGATTTTGCAAAGAAGAGGATATCGCCCAGGCGTTGACCGCGCAGTTCGGCTTTCCTTATTTACCTTTGGCCAATTACGAGATCAATCCCGAGGTGATCCAGATCATCCCCGGCCGGGTGGCCAGGCAGTACCTTTTGATCCCGATAGACAAGATCGGCAACAACCTTACGTTGGCCATGTCAAACCCCTTGAATATCCAGGCAATCGAAGACGTCGAGCTGATCTGCGGCTGCAATGTCCAGACCTTTGTCGCCACCTCGACGGATGTCAAGAAGGCGATTGCGAAGTATTATAAGGATAAAGAGTAATTAATAGACGTCTAATAGGAATTTTCGTACCGCGTACCGCGTTCCGCGAACGGCGTACGTGTAACGCGTACGCAGGTCGAACCTGTGACTTGTGACCTGTGACCTTGCGACTTTACCTGGTCCGCAAACCTATCTAACATATGCTTTCCCTCAAAGACAGGCTAACCGAAATACTCGTCCACAATAAGCTGATTTCCCAGGAACAACTTGATCAGG
>JBAZEH010000065.1:0-2783 GCA_041653955.1 Candidatus Omnitrophota bacterium
TGTCTTATGGATGGGCATTTAAAGGACCGCCTTAAGATATTCTTCTTGTTTTTCCTGCATCGCCTTGGCCCGGCTATCGGTATGGTCGTCGTAACCCAAGAGATGAAGTATCCCGTGGATCACGTAAAGATTTAATTCCTGGGAACAGGGAGTTTTATAGATCGCGGCGTTACGCCTGGCCGTATCGGTGGAGATAACAATGTCGGCACAAGGGTTACCGGCATCGACGGCATCTTCCAGCTTAAAAGCCAAAACGTCTGTGGCGGTATCACTCCCGAGAAATCGCTTATTCAACTCCCGGATCTTTAAGTCATTTACGAAACAAACGGTAATCTCATCAAAAGCAGGGGCCCTTTCGGAAAGAAGGACCTTAAGGATTGCTTTTTTTATCTTTTCCGGTTGGACTGGGACTTTCTTTTGCAGGTTTTTTATTATTATCTTCACTTTTTTTGTCTTCAGGATAATTCACTCGCGTGTGGTAAATGCCGCCGAGGATGTGGATAAATACCGCCGAAATGTTTTCCAGGTCCTTTAAGGTAAGCTCACATTCGTCCAGCTGCCCGTCGATGAACTTATTGTTGATTATCTTGTGTACCACCTCTTTGATCTTTTCCGGATCGGGTTCCTTTAGGGCGCGGGTAGCCGCTTCAACGGAATCGGCCAGGAGCACGATCGCCGTTTCCTTGGTCCTGGGTTTTGGCCCGGGATAACGAAAACCCTCCTCCCTGATGGTCTGGTCCTCTTCTAATCCCTCCAGTGCCCGGCGGTAAAAATAATAAACCAGGCTGTTACCGTGATGGGAGTCGATAAAATCCAAAAGCGCCGGGTTGAGTTTATAGCGCCTGGCCAGATCGGTGCCTTCCTTAACATGGTTCATGATGATCAACTTGCTCATCGAAGGCGCCAGGTTGTCGTGCCGGCTAATATTAATCCCCTGGTTCTCGCTGAAATAATCCGGCTTTGAGAGCTTCCCGATATCATGGTAATAGGCGCCGACACGTGCCAGGAGCGCATGCGCCCCTACCGCGCGGCAGGCGGCCTCGGAAAGGTTTCCCACCACCAGGCTATGATGGTATGTCCCGGGGGCCTCCAGGATCATCCTCTGCAGGAGAGGATGATTAAAATCTGCCAACTCAAGAAGGCTAATATTCGTGACTGTCTTAAAAAGATACTCAAAGATCGGCAGTACCCCGATCACCGCCACTCCGCAAATAATACCATTGGCAAGAATAACGGCGTATCTCACCGGGTTGATCACCGTATAATAATCTATAAAAAACAGAGTGGCCGCCTGAATTACCCCGACAATAAAACCGGCCTTGATCACGGAACCGCGGCGGCGCACATCCTTTACCAAGAGCACAGCCGAAATACCGCTGATCATCGAAAGCATGGCAAGAAAATAATCATACCCCGCCAGGGCGCCGATCACGGCGGAAGTAACCAAAACCAGTAAAAGGGAAGTCTCCGATTGGCAAAAAAGGATCATCGACAACATCGGGACCAGCGCAAACGGAATATAAAGATCGGGCAGGTTATTCTTCGTAATAAAATAGGTCAGCGAGAAAATGATCATGAAAAGCAACGAGAGGGCCAAGAGGCTCGGCCCCTTCACGCTCGGGCGCTTATGGGGCAGGCGGTAATATAAGAACAGCGAGAATAACAATGTCGGGACGATAAAATTCACCCGCAGCATAAAACTGATCGCGTAGACCAGGATTACACCCGCGGCGAAACTTAACTTATTTATTATGTCCTGTTTGATCATAAGCTTCAATTATTTTTTGCACCAGGGCGTGCCTGACCACGTCCGAACCCGTAAGGTTAACGAATTTTATCCCCTCGATCCGGTTAAGGATCTCCTGGGCCTGCAACAGGCCGATGGGCCTGCCCTGGGGAAGGTCGCTCTGGGTAATATCGCCCGTGATCACGGCCTTGGAGTCAAAACCCAGCCTGGTCAAAAACATCTTCATCTGTTCGGCGGTGCAATTTTGCGCTTCGTCAAGGATGATGAAGGCGTCATTGAGCGTGCGGCCGCGCATATAGGCCAGCGGCGCGACCTCGATAATACCCGTCTCCAGGTACTTTTCGATCCGCTCGGCATCCATCATGTCGTAAAGCGCGTCATAGAGCGGGCGCAGATACGGAGAGATCTTTTCGGCAATATCCCCGGGAAGGAATCCCAGCGATTCACCGGCCTCGATTGCCGGCCGGGTAAGGATAAGCCTGCGCACCTCCTGTTTTTTTAGTGCCTCTACGGCGCAGGCCATCGCCAGATAAGTCTTTCCCGTCCCTGCCGGGCCAAGGCCGAAGACAATATCGTTGGCCTTGATCGCTTCGACGTAATCCTTTTGGCCTTTCGAACGCGGCCCGATCTGCAGCGTTTTGCCTGAACTGCGCGCCGCAGGCAAAATCGGCATATCGCTTTCCAGAGAAACGCCCTTTTTACGGCTAAAATTCTTGATCAGGTTCAGGATATCCATTCTGCCCGCGGCATCATGGTCAAGCCTGATCACGTTTAGCAGATATTGCAGGAGTTCGACACTCGATCTGATATTCCCGGAGGTGCCGTTAATCTTAAGGTGCTCTCCCCGGACGGTTACTTTTACCTTAAACTCTTTTTCGACCGCTTTGATATTGCGGTCATTCGGTCCAAAGAGGGCCTGCAGCTCCTCTTTTGACTCGACCTTGATAATCTTGTTCATTTATCCTTTACTTAAGATAACCCGCCGGTTTCACAGAAGGACCCTCGATCTTCGGGATATTTATTGTCTGGCCCGGAC
>JBAZEH010000066.1:0-2705 GCA_041653955.1 Candidatus Omnitrophota bacterium
GCAGGATAGGAAACCTTTCTTCTTTATTATTTCCCTTTTTAGACAAATATCCGAATAAACTTAAAACCTGCATGGCTAATCTGTATACCGTAAAGAAAGGAAGCAGCAATAAGAGCGGGGCGGGGAATATCTTCAAAGCCACCCAAAAATGGTTCCTCTCCACCATAAATGCCTTGAATGAAGAGTATCTTCCTGCAGTCCCGGAATAGTGGTGGTATACTACAGCTAATGGGGCAAAGGCGCACTTGTATCCGGCGAGCCTTCCTCTTAGGCCTAAATCCGTATCTTCACAATACGCTACAAAATCCTCATCAAACAACCCTGTCTCTTGCAGCATGCTTTTGCGGTAGAGCGCCGCGCATCCGCTGGGCAAAAGGACCTCCCTGTCCCCGTCGTATTGCCCTATATCTTTTTTTAACCTGCCTCTGCCTCTGGACATCCCATCCCAAAAAATATTTACGCCTGCAGAATCTATAGTATCGCGTTCACAGAAAAACAACACCTTGGTAGCGCACATACCGGTATTTTTATCGGTTTGGGCTGCCGATATCAATTCTTCAAGCCAACGGGCATCAGCCTGCGTATCATTATTCAAAATAGCCACAAACTCTCCGTTTGCCTGGCTGATACCGATATTATTCCCTTTGGAAAAACCGAAATTTATCTCATTTTTAATTACCGTTACAAAACCCCGGTACCCCTCTTCCAGTATCTTAAGGGAACTATCCGTGGAACCGTTATCTACGACTATTACCTCAAAATTAGGGTAAGTTTGCTCCTTCAGCGAAGAAAGGCAGCTATCAAGGAACTTCGCTCCGTTAAAATTAACGATTATTACCGACACCAGGGGGTTTTTCATCTTTTACTATTTACGCTTTCGCGCGACAATTATGCAATGCAGGCTAAGGCCCCAGAACATAAAGGGGATATTTTTAACTCTTACTATACGGTAGCCAAGCTGCTTAAGACTGCTCATAACTTTCCCGGGCGCAAGTTGGCGAAGATGCCCCGTATCATAAAAAGCCTCCCTGAACCTTAAAGTCAACAGCCTGGCTATCTTAAAAATAATATCATTTGGAAATACTACTATCAGGTCCCCGCCCTCCCTTAAAAATCTTTTTGCTTCCAGCAGGGCCAGCCCATAATCCTCGATATGTTCCAGCACTTCCGACATTATACAACAATCTACGGATCCATCAGGTATATCCAGGGCCAAAATATCACCCTGCTTAACCGGCAAATCATGGCCCCTGCAGATCGCGATATTACGCGGGTCTATATCAATACCGCTTATATCCCTTCCGGGGTAAAGGCTTAATAGCTTTTTAAGCGTTACCCCTTCCCCGCAGCCGGCATCCACTATCACGCGCGCGCCTCTTCTTATGCAACCGGATATCTCCCTGTCGCGCAGGTCCCAGTACAGTCTGCCTACCCCTCCTTTACCGTACTGCTCCCACTGATACAATATATCCTCGTCTCTTGAAGTATGGTCAACGGGCATCTTTTAAAAATAAGGGTTTAAATTTAGCTATAAGATTGTCCAGGATAAAACCAAGCACGTCAAAACGAAAAGGATGCGAAGGCATTTTCTTTAGCGCCGTTAACAACCGCAGCCTCTGGAATTTGCCGAATAATTCATAGATCTCTTTCCTGCTAAGATTCTGCGAGACTATTACGGCATTCTTGCGGTTAGAAGCGAAATTCATGCCTAACTTCGACCACTCCATATTGTCGCTTACTGCCCCTATACTCTTGGCATACTCCCATACCGGCGTACCGGGCAAAGGAGTAAGCAGATAGGTATCAAAGAAATCCAACCCGCTCTTTTTTATAAAATTGTAAGTCTGTATCGCCTCATCCCGGGTCTCATCAGGAGAGCCTATTATAAAAGAAGCGTTTGCGGCTATCTTATATTTCTTAAGGAGCCTTATTGCTTCGGTATTATCGCTGACGGAAGCATTCTCACCCTTTAAATAACGCAGTACCCTTTCGTTTCCATGCTCCAGGCCCATACCGACAGAGACCACGTTCATATCCTTAAGGAGCCCTACTGTCTCCTCGGTAAGCAACCCCGCCCTGGCATTGACGGAAAACCTCACCCTTTTTGTCACCCCCTCATTCCTTAATAGCGCAGTTAATTTGCGTAATCTCGGCAGGTCCGCCATCATAAGGTCATCATAAAAGCTTATAGTCCTGGCCTTATACCTACCGTGTAATTCTTCTATCTCTCTCGTTACATATTCGGCCGAGAAAAACCTTACCTTCCCCCAAAAATGAGATGAAGCGCAAAATGCGCACCTGTACGGGCACCCCCTTGAAGAAAACAGATAACTGCGCCTTTTTATCCTGAAGATATCTCTTGCGGGCATGGCAATATTATCTAAGGGGGTGGCTGGGGCACGCTCCTCGGTAATTATCAGCCTGCCTGAATCATCCTTATAAGCTATACTTTTTATCCCGGGAAGATACTCCTTCTTGAGGGAACCGTTTTTTATAAAAACCTTTAGGATATCGGTAATCGCTTCCTCCCCTTCCCCTATGACCCCAAGGTCCATATCATCCGTAAGAGAGGAAGGGAGCGCAGATATATGTATCCCTCCGATGATCACCGGTATCCCAAATGATTTAGCGGCCTTCGCGTGCCCTTTGGCGATATTGTAATTCTGGGTCACGCAGGTGATACCGACAATATCAGAGTTAAAACG
>JBAZEH010000067.1:0-2671 GCA_041653955.1 Candidatus Omnitrophota bacterium
GCCAGGGCACGCCTATAATCGAGATAGAAGGAGTAAGGTCCCTGCACGGCGCAACGCATACGATCATCCCGGACAGGATCGAAGCCGGGACAATAATGCTGGCTGCTTTAATTACCCGCGGCGATATCCTCATCAAAAATATTTTTTATAAGCACCTGGGCGCGCTGATCGATAAACTGGAAGAAGCCGGAGCGTCTATGGTAAAAACAGAAAATTCCATACATATACGTTACAAGAAACAGCTCAAGGCCGTGAACATTACTACGCTTCCTTATCCGGGATTTCCTACGGATATGCAGGCGCAGATGATGGCGTTGATGAGTGTCACGCCCGGGATAAGCGTGATTACCGAAAAAATATATCCGGACAGGTTTATGCATGTTGCCGAGCTTAACCGTATGGGCGCGCATATCCAGAGAGAAGGCCCGCACGCTATCGTAGAGGGAGTGCAGGAGCTTTCCGGCGCTCCGGTGATGGCTTCGGATTTACGGGCTTCGGCCTGTTTAGTGCTTGCCGGGCTGTCCGCCCGAGGCAAAACATCCATCTCCAGGATCTACCACCTGGAGCGCGGCTATGAGAATATCGAAGAGAAACTGGAAAAATTAGGCGCGAAGATCTGGAGGGAAAAAGAATGATCTTGATGGTTGATAATTACGATTCGTTTACTTATAACCTGGTGCAATATTTGAGCACGCTTCACCAGGAGGTAAAGGTTTTTCGTAATGATAAGATCACCTTAGGCCAGATCAAGAACTTGAACCCCGAGAAGATCGTTATTTCTCCCGGGCCCGGACGGCCGGAAGACGCCGGGATCTCCTGCGCGGTGATCCAGGAATTTGCCGGGCGGATCCCTATTTTAGGAGTCTGCCTTGGGCATCAGGCCATAGGCTATGTGTATGGAGGCAAGGTTGTCGGAGCTAAAAGGCTTATGCACGGCAAAACCTCTATGATCTACCATAATAAAAAAGATATATTCAAGGGCCTGCCGGACCCTTTTGAGGCTACGCGCTATCATTCTTTGCTGGTCGAGAGAAAAAGCCTGCCGGAAGTTTTAGAAGTAATTGCCTGGACCAAAGAAAAAGAAATTATGGGCTTAAAACATAAGCAGTATCCTGTCTGGGGAGTGCAGTTTCATCCGGAGTCTATCCTTACCAAACACGGGATGGATCTGTTAGCGAACTTTATCAAATTATGAATATCCAAGAAGCGATCCAGAAGCTGGCCGTAAAGAATAACCTTAGCTCAAGCGAAATGCAGGCAGTAATGCAGGATATTTTAAGCGGAGTCAATGATACCGCGGATATAATTGAATTTTTGACTTTTCTGAATGACAAGGGAGAGACGGTTGAAGAGCTTACTGCGGCAGTAGAGGTAATGCTTAAATATGTCGAGCCGATCATTGTTGATAAGCCCAATATCCTGGATACCTGCGGCACCGGCGGGGATAAATTAGGCACCTTTAACATTTCAACGATCGCCGCTTTTGTGGCCAGCGGCGCGGGCGTAGTCGTAGCTAAACACGGTAACCGTTCTGTTTCCAGTACCTGCGGAAGCGCGGATATCCTGGAGGCGCTGGGCGTAAATATAAATATGGACAGGGTAAAGATCAGAAGGAGCCTGGAAGAGATCGGGATCGCTTTTTTATTTGCGCCGGCCCTGCATCCGGCAATGAAACATGTTATGCCTGCCCGTAAACAGATTGCCCGTAAAACCATGTTCAATCTATTAGGGCCGTTGATCAATCCTGCCCGGGCTACTAATCAGCTCATCGGTGTTTATGATAGTCATTGGCCGTCTATTCTGGCCAAGGTCCTGCATAATCTAGGTACTAAACACGTGCTGGTGGTACATGGCCAGGATGGCTTGGATGAAGTAACTACTACGCAGGAAACCCTGGTTTCCGAGGTTAATCGCGGTAAATTCAACGATTACCGGATCGCGCCGGAAAATTTCGGGTTTAAACGCAGCAGCATCAAGGATCTTTTGGGCGGCAACCTGTTTGATAATGTGCGCATCGCCCAGGAGGTCTTAAACGGTGAGCCTGGTTTTAAAAGGGATATTGTCCTGTTAAATGCCGGATGCGCTATTTACGCCGCAGACAAAGCCGCTTCCATTAAAGAGGGAATTAAATTAGCAATTCAATCAATAGACAGTAAGGCAGCTTCAAAAAAATTAAAATTATTAAAGGAGTATTCACGCTGATGGCTAAAGCTGATATCTTAAAAGAGATCATTTTAAAGAAAAAGGAGAGGATAGCCTTAGCTAAGCAATCCCTTCCTGAGGAAGAATTAAAGATAAAAATCCAATCGCTTGGCCCTTGCCGGCCGTTCATTGAGGCGATAAACAAGCCGCGCCAGATCTCCCTGATCGCGGAGATAAAGAAAGCCTCGCCTTCCGAGGGAGTTATCCGCCAGGATTTTAATCATTCCGCGATCGCCGAAGTCTATGAGGCTGTGGGAGTGCAGGCGATATCGGTCTTAACCGAAGAAGATTATTTCCTGGGGAATATCGCTTATATCAATGAAATAAAAAACCTCTCTAAGTCCCCGGTATTAAGGAAAGATTTTATCCTTGAGCCGTACCAGGTCTATGAATCGCGTTTTTACGGCGCCGATGCCATACTGCTTATCGCTAACCTGCTTACGCAGGATGAGCTTACCCAATTTATCGC
>JBAZEH010000068.1:0-2660 GCA_041653955.1 Candidatus Omnitrophota bacterium
CCGTGATCGTGACCGAAGGCAGGACGGACAGGAAGGCAGAATATGATCTTGCCGGGCGCGCTATCAGGGTTATTGACGCGAACGGCAACGCGACCGCCTACAAATATAATAAACTCGGCAAGGTCCTGGAAACAGCCGATGCGGAAGGTGTAATTACCAAATATGCCTATGATAAGATGGGCAGGACCTGCGCCGTTACCGACGGAAACGGCAACACGACAAATTACGCCTACAACAAACTCGGACGGACAGAGAGCATAACCGACCCGCTCGGGCATAAGACAGCCTTTTCTTATGACGCGGCCGGGCGGCTTTCGGAAAAGACGCTTGCCGACGGAAGCAAGATAAAATATTCCTACGATGAATTCGGCAGGACGGCGAAGATAACCTACCCGGACGACGAGGTAACTTATGCCTACGACGCCGTAGGCAATGTCCTTTCGGCAAAGAACAGAGTGACCGAGGTCACGCGCAGGTATGATGTGTTAAACAGGGTAGTTGAAGAGACGGACTCTTATACCCATAAGAAGATCGCCTACTCTTACGACCCAGAAGGCAACAGGACCGCCCTCGTCCTTGACGAGGGTTATAAGGTTTCTTATGCTTACGACGTGCTCAACCGCGTCTCCGGGATAACCCAGGGCGAAGAAACATTTAAATATAGCTATACCCCCGGCGGCAAGCTATTGTCCAAGCTTTATCCCAACAATACCGCACAGAATAACTCTTATAATAAATACGGCCAGCTCGAGAAGATAGAAATTACCGGTCCCGGGAACAAGGCCATAGATTCCTTTAGGTACTCCTACGATCCCGCCGGTAACATCGCAAAGGAAGAGAACCAGGGCGGGGCCAGGGAATATTCCTATGACAGGATATACCGCCTGATCACGGAAAAATCCGGAGCTGCCGCGGCGTCTTATTCCTACGATCCCGCCGGCAACCGCGTAAAAGAGATAGCGGGCGGCAAAGAGATACCTTATACTTATAACGCCGCCAACCAGCTCATCAAACGCGCGGGCGCTGAATACAAATACGATGCCCTCGGTAACCTTATAAAGGACGACCGCGCCGAATACACCTACAACCGCCGCAACCTCATGACCTCCGCTCATATAGGCCTTTCTGACATAACTTATAAATACGACCCTTTCGGCAGGAGGATAGCCCGCAACAACACCGGCTACACCTACGACTCCTTCTCCGTAATAAGAGAATCCACCACCGGCTTCATAGGCAAGCGCAAGGTATCATATCTATTAGGCGCCCGCCTCGATGAAATCCTTTCCCGCAGGGCTTCTCCTGTTGTATACTACTACCAGGACTCCTTAGGCAGTATAAGAGGCCTTACGGACTCAAGCTCAAAGCTCATCCAGACCTATGACTATACCGCCTTTGGGCAAGAGGAGCTCTCAAGCCGTTCAAAGCAGTTCCTGCTCTTTGACAGGAAGATATCCCAGCCCTACGGCTTCACGGGTAGGCCCAAAGAAGAGCTCACAGGCCTCTATTACTACCGCTACAGAGACTACAACCCCGAGACAGGCCGTTTCCTCCAGCCTGACCCCTTAGGCCAGCTTCCCGGCCCCAACATCTACTCCTATTGCTCCAACAACCCCGTCAACTGGGTGGATCCGTGGGGGATGGAGTGCGAGAATAGGGAAGAACAAAAGAAAAATGATGAATATGAGAATGCTATTGAGGCAGGCAAGGAAGTAGGGTTTGACCCGACGGATATATTGATTACAGGTGAAGTAATAGAAAAAGTAGGGGAAGCGGAACATAGCGCAGATGTTTATTTTGCCGGAGGTGCAATTGTATTATCTGGAATTGGGGTTACTGCTGTAGGCGGTACTGCTGTTGGAGTAGGAGCAGTTGCATTACCTGAAACCGGAGGAACGAGCGCGATAGTAATTGGGGCAGGAGCTGCAACAACAGCGGCTGGTGTTGGAATGATTGCGGTTGGCGCAGACCTGATCGCCGATCAAATAAGGAATGATACAGGGTTACCGATAGATGTAATTAAAGATAATAATTGGGTGCCTTAAAAAAAGGGGGCATATTGGTGGGTAAACAGCTAAGTCCATATTTTAAAGCTTTTATAGTTGCTTTTTCATTTACTCTCGGTTTGGGGTTTGGAGTTTATGTAATTAATATTATTTTACCTAGTCGAACTCTTTCTACAATCGTTATATTTGGAACTGTATTTATTGGAATATTTAGCATGTCACTTGCCTATGCAAAACGAATTTCAACCACACAAAACCTAAAAAAATCAAATACTGCGATTAAGAAGCCCGTCATGGTGCTTATTTTAAATATGTGTATATTTTTAATCATTTCTATCGCGTTTATATATATTATTTCAAGTAGAGCAGTTGGTATAAAAGTCATTGCGATGATTGGTATTTTATTAATTATATATGTTGTATATTTTCTCCGATATTTTATCGCAATGAATTATAAAATTGACATACATCACTAAACAGGAGGGGGTACCTACCGCAACAACGTCAACTACACCTACGACTCCTTCTCGATAATAAGGGAATCCACCACCGGCTTCATAGGCAAGCGCAAGGTATCATATCTATTAGGTGCCCGCCTCGATGAAATCCTTTCCCGCAGGGCTTCTCCTGTTGTATACTACTATCAGGACTCCT
>JBAZEH010000069.1:0-2653 GCA_041653955.1 Candidatus Omnitrophota bacterium
ACCCCGCGTAATGGAAAAACAGTAGAAATTAATAGCCTTTGGTATGCGAATCTTAGGTTTATGGCAGAGGTAGAGGCGAGATTTGGAGACGAAATATCTGCCTCTAAATGTAATTCTTTAGCCGAGAAAGTTAAAAGATCCTTTAATGAAAAGTTCTGGAATGAATCCGAAGGCTGCCTCTACGATGTGATTGAGGGAGACCCTCATCAAGGCGCGATTCGGCCCAACATGATTTTTGCAATTAGCCACGCAGATGATTTACTCTCTCCTGAGCGCCAAGCCAGCGTGTTTAACGTAGTGACTAAAGACCTGCTTACGCCTTATGGATTACGTACCCTTTCTCCGAAAGATTCGCGGTATCAGAAGTACTACCATACGGATTGGGTTCAAGAAGATAAGGATCAAGCTTACCATCAAGGCACTGTCTGGCCATGGCTAATCGGCCCATATATAGATGCTTTAGTAAGCATATGCAGATACGAAGGCCAGAGCGTAGCTGAGATTAAAAAGGAGACCCGTAAACTCCTTACTCCATTGGTTAAATTTTTAGTGGCAAATCCCTATTGTTACCCCTTCTGTTCTCTGCCGGAAGTCTTTGACGGAGAGCAACGCGAGGACGGGCTCCGCCATCCAGGAGGAACCAGATCTCAGGCCTGGAGCGTGGCAGAGGTTTTACGCATACTGTTTGAGTATAAGATTATTGATATGAAAGAATCCAGCGAGCAGCCTACCCGTAATTACCCCGCCACTGTTGATCCCCTGGCCCTAATCCAGGTCCCGGATTACCAGCAGGCCCCTGATATCCAGGCAAGAGTAGCTATAAAGGACGATAGTATAAACATCGAATATAAGGACGCAGGAAGGCTTACTTCCCAGGAAGAGAGCCTCTTTCTTAAATGCCTTAAGGATGCATTTATCGGTTTGGCCAATGCTCCGCCAGAGCTTAAACTATCCCTGTATATCTCCTACAATCTCGCCCAAGTAGCAGCGGTAGAAGATGGCCGTTTAGAAATTAACCGCCTCCTCCTTAATACTCAGAATCTGACCGAAGAAGATCTGGATGCCTTAAGAACTGCCCTTACCCGGGAAATCCTGTCCCACGAGCTAAAACACTTACTTAATCCCGAGCTAACAGAAAAGGCAATCCGCAAGGGCTCCATTAAGAACTTTACCAATAACCCTCAAATCCTAGAAGCGCTCCTATACCTGCATAGGAATCAGATAAATGGCATTAGGTTAGATAGTGATTGGCCTTTTGACGATAATGAATCACGAATCCTAGAGAATATTCTCCAGGCCTATCAATTCGGGTACTTACATGGCGGGTCTGATAGTATGGAGAAGAGTATGCTTGATAGTGTTCTCCTGCCTCTTACACGAGACTTGTATCTACGCTACTGTACTCAAAGTACCCTGCCTGATAATCTGCTCAATGTAGTGACCAAAGGCCACATGGTTCTTACTGGCCAGGGCGCGCATTATTTCGTCTTTAAAGATCCAGGGAATAAAATTGTCGTTAAGTACATTAAAACCAAATATTCTGTAGCGTCTGATATACCTCCGGGTGATCATCGTTTCCCTGTTCAGCGATGGGATATTGATTACGGCGCTCTATATAATAGCGAAAGAAAAGACCAGCTCCACCCTGCCCTATGGGAAGATATTAAGTCTTTTGAAACCTATGGAGAATTAACAATGGGGGGGAGGGTCTATATCGCCGAAGAAACTTATCAAAGATTAAGCGAAACCGAGAGAAAACGGCTTAAGAGATATGAAAAAATAGGGATAGTACAGCGCATATCCGAACCTATTGTAATAACCCCTGAATATCCTGGTAATGCAAAGATTTATAAAGAGCAAAAGGTTGAGAGGGTTAAAATTTCTGTCATGTTGGTTTATCCCTACGCCATTCCTGTCACGGAACAGCTCTCGCAGGCATTAAAGAAAGGCGATATTGAGCTTGCTATGCAGTGGATGAACCTATATTTTGATTTTATCCAAGGCTTTTGGAAGCGCGGCATATTCCATACGGATATGGCTCTCTTTAATGTTGGAATTAAAAAACCAGAAAGCGAAAAACACCTTGTAATCATTGACCACCATCATTGGCCCACCGATTTTTCAACAGGTTTTCCTCGTGAAGGGACAGAGGAGACTATCGATAAAGAGCTAAAGAATACCAGAGGCGGTTTTTCCTGGGCGTTGTCTCTAGTACAGGAGAAGATTCGAAAGATGGGGGCGGAAGGAGAAAGATTAATGGAGCCGGTCAATAGATCGCTTGAAGTTTTCAATAAGAAGGCTGCCGAGGTTTTTAGCCTGGATAGCTTTAGACGATACTGGAAGCCCTTTACCTCTAATGTAATTTCGCTTTCCCAAAAACAAGCTATCCGCAGCCATCCTCTTTTTGATATGCTTCTTCAGGTCTATCGAGGCCAATACTCCTATGTACAGATGGATAGACCTTTGAGGGTAGAAGGATCTCTCCATATTAAGGCTGGTTTGAAGGAATATGAAGGTAAACCCCTCGTTGTTGTTATAAATCCCACTGTTCAGTCTTCATGGAGAGGGAAGGAATGGGGCAATATCAGTTTACCTGCAAACCTGAACTTACAGGAGGATTTTTCCTATTCTTTTAAAGACCTCTTTACAGGCG
>JBAZEH010000070.1:0-2587 GCA_041653955.1 Candidatus Omnitrophota bacterium
GGCAAAATAATATTCGCCTCCCGGCCAGATCATGCTTCCGGGATGGTCAACTCCGAATGAAGCAGGGGCTAATTCATTCCAGGCATCAGTAATCATGTTATATCTTATATAGGTATAGGATTCAAAGCTTTCCTGCCAGCTTGACCCGTGTAAAACATAGAGATAATTGCCAAATCCCGGATAAATCAATTCAGAGTGTGAATCCAGGATTTTAACCATGCAGGGGTTTTTCGTAATCCATTGGTCTGTTTTATAATTATAAGCATAGAAATTTGCCGTGCGGTTTCCGCTTAATGCATATATCATATTTCCCTTATCCGGATAGGTAAGCGCTGCCCCCCTGCCTACTGCAACCGGAACATCTGCCAAGACATCCCATTCATTATTGCGTATATCATATTTCCAAAAGGCAACCGCTCCTCCGCGCAGGGCATAAATATACCTGTCATTGTCCACGTGTTCAATGGAGTTTCCCCAACCCCAGGAATATAAAGGCGGCTCTAATGTGCTCCAGGCATCGGTTGCCACATCATATTTTAAGAACTCGCTGCGGCCCTGTCCTCCGGTGACATAAATACTCACCCTGCCGTCATATTCCACCGCCTTCATCGAAGGATCGGCATTAGGGAAGGTAAAGGGGGACTTGGTCAGCGTCCCCCATTTCTTCGCTCCGATATTAAACCTGTAAAAATCTCCAGAACCTCCGCAGAGGTAATATATATTGCCTTTATACCCGCAGATTACCCCTCCTGCGGCAAGGGAAACCGGCAAATATGCCGGGATGTCATAAACATTCTCTGTTTTGTGGTACCGGTAAAGATAATCCAGCTGGGTGGTATTATATATATATATATAATTATTGCCTACGCTGGCCATTGCCGCGCCCTGGGCATGGACCGTTGTAGGATGCGGCTCCAGCTCATCCCAAATACTGGTATCTATATTAAAACGCAATAACGCGCGTTTTTCCTCGCCGGTTGAAACATATAGATATTTATTCCCGTCATTAGGATAATATATTACGGCTGCTTCATCGCAAACATAGGTGTTTCCGGAAGCGCTGCCCGTGCCTACAGGAGGGATTGTTCCCCAGGTATCATTTACAGGATTATATACATAAGCTGTACTGGTAAGTTCTGAGCGCAATTTATATACCTTATTATCATAAGCGGAATAGGTCATGGTATTAGTGCCAACGTAAGCATGGCCATCAGGGGAATTTTGATAAGAGGTCCAATAGTTATAACTTGGCTCAACAAAATATGCATTAAACTGGGTTGAATCCCAGCCGCCCTGCATAAACAGCACATCCCTTGGATTAGAGTGCGGGTAAATAGATATGCCGCAGCCTCCGGTAAGCTCTGAACCTATGGTTACCGGGGTGATGCAATCCTCGGCCTTTGTCCAGCGCTTGTTCGTAATATCATACCTCCATGTATTCTTGGTGCTGTTACCCTCCAAAACATATATCGCATGCTGATTAGCGATGTACTGGCCTTTTGTACCTGCCCCCAAATAAAAAGGAGCCCTGATTACCTCTGACCAGCGATTAGCGTGTTTAGAGCAGTAATAAGAAGTGCCGGTCCCCCAGACCGCACCCTGGCCTGTTGAGCGGGATGTCTGCCAATATAACGACCAGTTAGCCCCTGTTAGAGGATAGTTATCCGCGGCTGAGGTATGGCTTAGAATACAGTCATAATCCTTGCCATCGCTTCCTACTACCTTGGACTGGTTCTTATTCGTATCAAAAACCCAGATATTGCTGCAGCGGTTATAATAGGTATCTCCTACAATCATATAAAGATACCCATTGCTATCTACCGCGATATTGCCGCCTCCGTATGATGAATAAGTCGTATCGTATACATTCTTTGACCAGACACCCGGCTGATTATGCGTAGGCCTGTGTAAATCATATTTAACCAGCTGGTCCCCTCCATAATACGGCGAGACCCAGATAGCATCAAGGGTTTGGGCATTAGAAGCATATCTGCCCCAGAAAGGTATGCCTGCCTGGAGCTCCTCCCAGTTATTATTCGACATATCGTATCTTTGAAACCTATAAGCATATACGGGAGAAGAATCCGCGGGAAAACCATAAATATACCTGGAAACCCCGTCATTCAGAATCGAGCCGGTATTTTGACAACAGGTCCTAAGATAGCCGCTTGCCCTGCTTTCAAAAAAATCACGCTCAATATCATACCTGTAGAGTGATGTAGAGTTCCCCCGGCCATAGAAATAAAGATACCTGCCTTTATCATAAGCCTTAAGCCCTGTCCAGCAAGCCTGCGTACCTCTATTATTCTGCCTTCTAATATTAAGCTGGACCTCATTCCATACATTATATAAAGGATCATAAATAAGCCAGAGGTTGCAGCAGCCGGAATTGCCAAAAATATATGAGTCATGGCCTTGCGTTCCAAAAGCGCTCTTCCTATATTGGCTGCCATTCTGCCATACATTGCCCCGGTTTGAAGTATTGTTAAGTGTCCAATAAGTTGACCAGTTAGCCCCTGTAACCGGCCGGTTATCAGCTTCAGCTACGTGATCAAGAATACAACGGTAATCCGTAGATCCTTGCGTC
>JBAZEH010000071.1:0-2585 GCA_041653955.1 Candidatus Omnitrophota bacterium
GCCTGCCGCAGCCGCTGCTGATAATATGACTCCGGCATAGCACGGGAAGTGCGTGACCTTAGGTTTGTATGTCTTTGCAAAACCGCCTTTTGTTATCTTGCCGCCCCCTATCGTTATCTTGCCGTTAGGATACGGAGGTCTTTTCTCTAACTTCCCTATCTTGATATCGGTGCGCCTGTTGGACTTTTTCGCCCTGTTTTTCTTCGCGCTCATCACCATAACCGTACCTGCCGCCGCTACAGCGCCTATAACAACTAATGCGCAAATTACAGGATTAAGTGATGTTGATACTGTAGTAGCGCCTGCCGCGAATGCCGGGGTAGCAAACACAAAAGTGATTGCCTCAACAATGGCTGCTAATATGGCCGCTAAGCCCAAGGCGCGCGCCGCTCTATATACGAATCTCCTGTTTTCTCCCTGACGAGCCTCTGTCTTATGCTGCCTTAGGCGCAGCGCC
Source organism: Candidatus Omnitrophota bacterium (assembly GCA_041653955.1). Lineage (GTDB taxonomy): Bacteria > Omnitrophota > Gorgyraeia > Gygaellales > Profunditerraquicolaceae > UBA1562. The sequence goes on from JBAZEH010000071.1 coordinate 458, forward strand.
TGCGGCAATTCGCGCGCTATAAACCAGACTAATGAGACAACACCTAACGCTAATCCTAAAGTTATGCAGAAATCAGAAATGGTCGCCTTGCCCCAATATGCATCTCCAAAGTAAAGTATCATATAGGTATGAGCGGGTATGAAATTGGCTATAGGAGTGAAAGCCGCTTCAACGAGCTGCACAACATTTGCAAAGAGCAGCCCTATCGCGACAGAAGCAAGCATCTTTAATTTAGCTGCCTTGACCTTATTGACAAAGTAGGTAAACAGCGCCAACGCAACAACGAGCAAAATAACTTTTAATAACAGGTCGGTTTGAGACAGCGATATAGAAGAGAAATACCCTTCTGCGCCTTCAGCCACAGGGTTATGGAAGAATACCGCTTCCTGGAAGAATGTCTTTACGATCAGCTTGGTGGCCTGATCTAAGAGAATCGCTATTATTGCGACCTTGCCTACCATAGTAGACCAGACCTTATTGATGAGATGTATTATATAAGCAGGAAGACTGACTTTTTCAAAAACGGCTGCTCCAAACTCAACCTTATACGGTACGTTAACATTTATTATAAATTGAACGCCTTCTACTCCGGGCTGTAATAATAATTTATTATAACGGGTATCCGGGGATTGCAATCTCGCAAGCTGGCCTTCTATTAAGACTCTCAATTCTTCGGGCTTAAGAGACGCGTAGAAGCCGGCCTCTCTCTCCAGCGATGTGTCGCTTTCTAATTCCTGGAATCCTCCCTTAAAATCAAACGCCAGCATCTTATTCAATGCGCTATCCGCGGCTAAAGGATTGAATCCTGCTTCCAGCATAATGGCTTTAGCTTCTTTATCAGCGTTAATTTCATGGTTATTTATTAACCGGATGAGCTCCGCTTTGTTATTTGCTGTTATGTTCAAGTGATCCTCATGGATAATATGCGCTATCTCGTGGGCAATAACGAATGCTATCTCATCCATAGTAAAGTTCAATAACCCAAACGCTATTTCCTGTATCAATACCTGTCTGTTCATGCCATCCGCTTTGGCGATAAATTTTCCTCTCTGATACACGGCTAACTTTAATTGTCTTAAAACCTCGGCCTTCTCCGGATGCAGCTTTATAGCGGCGTCAATAATCCGATAGAAGACCAAAAGCTTTGTATCCTTTATTTCCCTGGCAACTGCAAAAACTTTCCTTCCTGCCACCGCCAGGAAGGCTGCGCCTAATACGCGGCGTAACCTTCCTGCGACTTTAGTTAACCTGGATGCCGTGCCCTGCAACAGCGTGCGAAGAGCCGTTGATCTTGTAGGTAGGTAACCCTTTGACGATTGCCCCATAGATGTTCTCGAGAATACGCCTCGTATCAGCGCCCCCAAGGAGTTCCCAACTCGACGCGACGCCGTTACGAGTGTAAACACGATCCCCCGTAAAGATAAGGAAGATCCTTGTCTTCCCGGAATCATTCTCCCGGGCCGTTGCGAATACTGTGTTCTCTGTGTTAAAGGTAACTGCGTGATTGAATTCAAGCTCCGGATAATTGATCTTAACCATTTCACACCTCCTTGTAATTTTGTACCAAGGGCCCCCTCAGGGTCAGAACCCCCGAGGTAAGGGGCGAGGAGACCCTTGATAACAAAATTAGCCGCTCTTCCCAAGACAACCGCCACGGTAGTCATCAGGCCTTGCGGCTTTGCCAATAATCTGTCTATTTCCTTGTGATTGAGATTTGAAACTACGGCAAGAACTTCATGAACTATGACTTCTATTGAAACATTGCGAGGAAGGATAATATAAGTAATGCCTTGTTCGTCAACATAGTTGGCAGTTCCGATAACCCAGAGCGGCGGGGCACGAACGAATATGACGCCTTCTAACCGCTCATCTATATAGTCTATAGCTGCGATATCCCTTGCCCTCTGGGCTGCAGCCTGTATTTTCGCTTTCTCGATATCTGTAATAATAAGCCATTGTTTAATATGTTTTCCTGTTAATATCTGGGCTAATTTAACCGCTATATTTACTATTCTTCTGGGTAATCCCCTGCTTGAGGCATCTTTAGGATCTTCGGTATCATTTAACCTATATTCTGGCCCAGATAACTCATACCATGCAGATTCTGTTCTTTCAGATCCCATTCTTT